>NZ_JBISCC010000122.1:0-313904 GCF_044385915.1 Thalassobellus citreus
TGATGGTGCCGATGGAGACTCAGCATACCAAATATGGTTAGATAATGAGAATACTGGAACGAAAGCTGATTTTTTAGCAAGTTTAGTGGGTGAAACAGGTGCGCAAGGGCCACAAGGTGTTGCTGGTAATGATGGAGCTGATGGGGCTGATGGTGTAAATGGTACAAATGGTGTTGATGGTGCCGATGGAGACTCAGCATACCAAATATGGTTAGATAATGAGAATACTGGAACTGAAGCTGTCTTTTTAGCTTCATTAAAAGGAGATAAAGGAGACAAAGGAGATACTGGTAATCAAGGGCCACAAGGTGTTCCTGGGAATGATGGAGCTGACGGTTCAGATGCAACAGTAACCATAACAAATAACCTTACTTCTACAAGTACTACGGAAGCATTATCTGCGGCACAAGGGAAAGTATTAAAAGATTTAGTAGATACCAAGGTAAACACCACTATAATAAACGACCTTACTACAGGTGGTACAACCAATGCACTTTCTGCCGAACAAGGTAAAACATTAGAAAATAGTAAAGCAGCAAAAACGAACGTATTAGAACTTGACAATACTAATGCGTTTACACCTGATGCTGATTATGAGCCAGCTACAAAAAAATATGTTGATGATTCTAATACCACTATAATAAACGATCTCACTACCGGTGGTACAACAGACGCGCTTTCTGCCGAACAAGGTAAAACTTTACAAGACTCTAAGCTTGATAAAACCCTAACAAACACCAACCTACTGGTAGGTAATAGCAGTAATGTAGCGACATCAGTTGCCTTAAGCGGCGATGCCACTTTAGCAAACGATGGCACACTTACCATTACAGACAATGCCATAGATGGCACCGATATTTCGTTAAGTGGTGAAACTGCAGGCGATATGACATATTTTAATGGGACAGACTGGGTACGTTTACCAAAAGGTTCAGCCAACCAATCTTTAGTAATGAACAGTGGAGCAACAGCTCCAGAATGGCAAAGTGGCGGAGCTACAGAAGACGTAGAGGTAGTTCTTGGAAGTGCCACTGGTGGCAATGGAACAATTATTCCCATTCCAGCCAATGTAAGTGATTATAAATACATTAGACTTGAAACAGATAATTGGTATGTAGGTTCTGATTTACACGCTGTGCATGTGCATGGTACGGCATTAGTATCAAACATGGCAAATAAACGAATATTAATTTATGCTGACGCCGACAGAAATTACCTTCATGCAGATGTTAATGCATCCCGTACAAGTCTAACAGTAAATTGTACTGGTTCAGCTACATGGAGAATTGTTGGTATCAAAGCCCAAAAAACAGTATTAAACCCTTCTTTAGCCACCGTAATAAACGACCTTACTACAGGTGGTACAACCGATGCGCTTTCTGCCGAACAAGGTAAAATTTTAGAAAATAGTAAAGCAACAAAAGCGAACGTATTAGAACTTGACAATACTAATGCGTTTACACCTGATACTGATTATGAGCCAGCTACAAAAAAATATGTTGATGATTCTAATACCAATATAATTAACGACCTTACTACAGGCGGTACAACAGATGCACTTTCTGCCGAACAAGGTAAAACTTTACAAGACTCTAAGCTTGATAAAACCCTAACAAACACCAACCTACTGGTAGGTAATAGCAGTAATGTAGCGACATCAGTCGCCTTAAGCGGCGATGCCACTTTAGCAAACGATGGCACACTTACCATTACAGACAATGCCATAGATGGCACCGATATTTCGTTAAGTGGTGAAACTGCAGGAGATATGGCATATTTTAATGGGACAGACTGGGTACGTTTACCAAAAGGTTCAGCCAACCAATCTTTAGTAATGAACAATGGAGCAACAGCTCCAGAATGGCAAAGTGGCGGAGCTACAGAAGACGTAGAGGTAGTTCTTGCAAGTGCCACTGGTGGCTATGGAACAATTATTCCCATTCCAGCCAATGTAAGTGATTATAAATACATTAGACTTGAAACAGATAATTGGGATATAGCTACTGATTTACACGCTGTTCATGGTACGATATTAGTATCAAATATGGCAGGTAAAAGGATTTTAATTTATGCGGACACAGTATATTATTTTCATGCAGATATAAATGCATCCGGTACAAGTTTAACAGTACATTGTAGTGGTACTGCTGATTTTAGAATTGTTGGTATCAAAGCACAAAAAACAGTATTAGACCCTTCTTTAACCACTGTTATTGACGACGATACTTTTGCTACGGCTTCTAGTAGTAACGTACCAAGTGCAGAGAGTGTAAAGGCTTATGTCGATGCTAATTCAAACCCTGCCTATTCAACAGCAGAACAACTTACAGGGCGTACTTGGGTAGACGGAAAACCAATTTACGAAAGATCTTTTGTTGGAAATTACAATGCTTCGATCAATATTTTAACAGGTGTAGATAAAATTATAACTTCTAACATTAGTGTTAGATACAATGGTTCTTCTGATTGGTACTCGGGTACTACAAGCACTGATGACGTAGCATTAATAAAACGTGCAACTGGTAATGTAAATATTGCTGGTTCTGGAGGCTTCAATACAAACGATTATATTATTGTTGTTACGTATACCAAACTTTAAAAATTTCACTTATAGCTGATTCAATAGCTATGAAACCTATAAAAAGCTGAATAACAACCACAAAAAGTTATTCAGCTTTTTTTTATGCAACATTACTAGAGAAATCTTACTAACTTTTTTACTTTAGTAGCATAAAACTATCCCTCTATATATGGAATTTAAAGATCTAAAAAAAGGCTATAAACTAATTGAATGTGAAAACTTAGAAATAGCCGCTTCTTGTGAAGCGCATTTTGAAGAAGATGAATGCACTGTTAATGAATATTATCAACCTTATAGTTTCCTTTTTTATGTTGAGCAAGGAATTGTAGAAATTGAACTAGATAACAAACTGCATCGATACAACAAAGGAAGTTTTATTTTAGTAAGAAAGCATCTTCATGCAAAAGTATCTAAACGATTTACTAAAGAAGAAGGACAAGCAAAAACATATACATTTATAATGCCCGATAAGTTTTTAAGAAACGTTATTGCCAATTTTAAATTTGAAAAAGACCTACAACCCATAGGTGAACGTATTTTAAAGCTAGATCCAACCCAAAGATTACATAATATTATCACAAATATTAAAACTGCTGTAGACAACAAACAATATATAGACACTGTAGAATTAGAAGCAAATATAGTACAATCTTTAAGAGCTATTATAGATTCAAACTATAAACTAGCTATACTTTTTAAAGAATTCTCTTTAGCCGAAAGAGCCGATTTGTATTTATTTATGAACCTTAATTTTATGCTAAAAACATCTTTAAAAGAATTAGCAGAACTATCTGGTAGAAGCCTTTCTACTTTTGAACGAGAATTTAAATTGATTTTTAATGAAACGGCTCATAAATGGATATTAAAAAAACGGTTACAATTGGCTCATACACTACTAGTCGAAGCCAACAATTTGGTAAGTGATGTTTGCCTTCAAACTGGATTTGAAGACATAGGACATTTTAGTAAAGCCTTTAAAAAAGAGTTTGGTATAAACCCATCAACATTAAAACAATCTGATGATAAACTTGTAAAGCTCTAATCTGCTAAAAGGTGAGTTATTTGAATTAATAATCCAAATCTACATTTCTCGATTTGTTGTTTTTTCTCCAACTAAAACAATTGACGTTTTTAGATAAATCCCTATGCTTTTTCTCGTTTATTTTCTCTCATATTTATCAATAAGAGAGTCGGAGATTATCTTAATAATCTAAACAGTTTAACAATGACTAGTAGATATTTTCGCTAAGTTAAAACGCTGACTTTATATAATAGCTATAGTTAACAAAATCTATTTAATATCTCTATTAAATTGTGAATCTACTTTACGAACTTGGTTTGTTGGGATATTTTGGTTAATGATGTACATTCCATATTTACCCATTATCTTAAAGGCAGCACTTTTTATCAATCACATTTTTTTTTAATAAAACTCTCTTTTTTATTCAAACTCAAAACTTGACGTTTTTAGACAAATAATCAAAGTATTTTCTTAGTTATTTCGCATTAGAAAAGCAAAAAAGGAGAACCGGTAATTACCAACTAAAACAGTATAAATGACTGGAAAATAGTTTCGCAAAGGTAATAAGCCGGTTATCTCTTTTTTTTATATATTTTTAATAAAAAAAGAAAACATAAAGCTTAAGCTATTTACTTCTTCAAATCAATCTGCTTCAAATTCTCAATACGGTTTCTTACTAAGAAATCGTCAATAGTTTCAAAATGCTCAATAACACGTTGGTCTTTAAATTCAAATACTTTTTGTGATAAGCCTTGAAGAAAATCACGATCGTGAGATACTAAAATAAGCGTTCCATCAAAAGACAATAAGGCTTCTTTTAAAACATCTTTAGATTTTAAATCTAAATGATTGGTAGGTTCATCTAAAATTAACAAATTAACAGGTTCTAAAAGGAGTTTCACCATGGCTAGTCTGGTTTTTTCTCCACCAGAAAGCACGCTTACTTTTTTATCAATATCGTCGCCTTTAAACATAAAACGACCTAAAATATTTTTTATCTGTGTTCGTATATCCCCCTGAGCAACCTCATCTACGGTTTGAAAAATTGTTAAATTCTCATCTAACAACGATGCTTGATTTTGCGCAAAGTAACCCACTTTCACATTATGTCCTAAACTACATTCGCCATCTACATCTATCTCGCCCATAATAGCTTTAATCATGGTCGATTTTCCTTCACCATTTCTACCAACAAACGATACTTTTTCGCCACGTGCAATAGACATGTTTGCATTTTTAAATACCACATGTTCGTCGTACGCTTTAGACAACTCTTTAACAGTTACAGGATAATCTCCCGAACGTTGTGCTGGTGGAAACCTAAGTTTTAAACTAGAATTATCTATTTCATCAATTTCTATAATATCTAGTTTTTCCAACATACGTTCTCTTGAACTTACTTGGTTGGTTTTAGAATACGTGCCCTTAAAACGTTCAATAAACGCCATATTATCGGCAATAAACTTTTGCTGCTCTTGATAGGCTTTTATTTGATGCTCACGACGTTCTTCTCGCAATTGTAAATAATGAGTGTAGTTTGCTTTATAATCGTAAATACGCCCCATAGTAACTTCAATCGTTCTATTGGTAATATTATCAATAAACGCTTTATCATGTGAAATAACCATGACCGCTTTGGCTTTATTTAATAAGAAGTCTTCTAACCAAATAACCGATTCAATATCAATGTGATTGGTAGGCTCATCTAAAAGAATTAAATCTGGTTTTTGTAATAAAATCTTAGCTAACTCAATACGCATACGGTATCCGCCACTAAACTCGCTTGTTAAACGCGTAAAATCTTCACGTTTAAAACCTAAACCTCCAAGAGCTTTTTCAACTTCAGCATCATAATTCACATCTTCTAATGCATAAAATTTTTCACCTAAATCGGAAACCTTTTCTATAATCTTCATATAGTCATCCGATTCGTAATCAGTTCTAGTTTCCAATTCTTTATTAAGACGTTCCATTTCGTCTCGCATTTCAAAAATATGCTTAAAGGCTTTTGAGGCTTCTTCAAAAACAGTACAATGATCTTCGGTTAATAAATGCTGTGGTAAATACGCAATAACAACATCTTTAGGATATCTCACATGACCTCGGGTTCCTTTTTGAACACCTGCAATAATTTTCATCATGGTCGATTTTCCTGCGCCATTTTTTCCCATTAAAGCTATTTTATCGTTCTCATTTATAGTAAATGAAACATCACTAAATAAAGCTTGTCCACTAAATTCTACTGCTAAAGCATCAACTGAAATCATAGTTTATTTTTTAAAGCTGCAAAGCTAGAAAAAAGCACGTTAATAAAAAGAAATAATGTTTTTATAACAATCTTTTCTCTTTCAGTATTTTATAAAGACTATCTTCGCGCCTTATTTTGAAAAAAGCCTGGTAATGAAACGTATAAACGAATACAAAAAATTGTTTAATGTTGAAAAAAACATTGAACTAAAACAACTAAAAAAAACATACCGAAATTTAGTTAAAGAATGGCATCCTGATAAATTTCAAGCAGGTGATGAAAAAGCTATTGAAGCCGAATTGAAAAGTAGACAAATAATTGACGCGTATCATTTTTTAGTAAGTATTGCTCCAGAAACTAAGGCTGCAAATTTAGAAGAATACAATACGACCATAACGTCACCAATAATGGATTGGCAACATAAAGGCATGTTGTTAGAAATAACCTTTTTAGATGGTAATACCTATGAGTACTTTGGAGTTAATAAAGCGTTATACATTAAACTTTGTCAGTCTGATAAATTAACACGCTTTGCAAAGCGTAATATTTTTAACAGCTTTATTTATAGAAAAATTAAAAAGAGTGAGGTTGAGGCTTAATTAATTTTTATTCTTTTCCTCAATCCACTTACTCATAAACTTAGTGCTTTGCATGGTATGATGCTGTATCATTTGCCCTGTGAAGTTATCTAATCTATGAATTTGTATATTGTTTAAAATTGAATTTATTTTGAACACAAAATCAGAAACGAACAGTTGTTTATCAAAACGGGCATTCATTACAATAAACCCGCTTTTTTGTTTTCCGTTCCAAAAAATCTTGTTCGTATATAATTCAATAGCCTTATCTGCAAATTGTTCGGCATCATCTGCTATAAAACCATTTGAATCAAATCCACCAAACATACCTTCAGCAGCAATTGATGTCATAACAGCAGGTGTTCCGTTTAACATGGCATCAATAAGTTTGCCTTTTAACCCCGCACCAAAACGTAAAGGCGCTAAACACACTCTAGCATTCTGCATTACTAAACTTACATCTTCTGCAAACCCCTTAATAATAAAACCTTCTTTTATATTGTTTAACTGAAGTACTTTTTCTGAAGCATAAGCTCCATAAATATGCATTTCAACTTTTGGTAACTTTTTTCTAATTAAAGGCCATATTTCTTCTTTTAAAAATAAAATCGCATTATAATTAGGTGCATGTAAAAAATTTCCAATCGTTATAAAATGCTCTCTTTGATTTAATTTTGGTAAATTACGTTTCGCCTCCATTGAAATTACTTCGGTTAAAAAAGGCAAATAATACAAAAGGTGGGCACTTACATTAAACTGATTTTTTAATATTTCTATTTCTTCTTCTGAAATTATAAGACTTAAATCGCATCTATAAATACTTGCAATTTCTCGTTTTGCTGTATCATTAAACAAATATGTCTTGCTAAAAACAGACTGATCTTTAAGCGCTTGTTCTCGCCCTTTTCTTAAACAATGTAAATCTTCAGTATCTAAAATTCTTAAAGCATTTGGGCATTGTTCAGCAACACGCCAACCAAATTGTTCTTCAACCATAAAACGATCAAACAGCACTATATCTGGATTTAATGTTTTAACAAACACATCAAAACTATCGCTATTTAGCGCTATATCAACTTGCTCAACACCAATTTCAGTTAAATCAAAAGCATTCTCTTTTTTAGCACATGTGCTAGCAAACGTTATTTTATAACCTGAAGATCGAAATATATCTATCAACTGCATCATACGGCTTCCTGCAGCAGAACTATTAGGTTCAGGCCATACAAAACCAATAATTAATATTTTTTTTTGAATTAGGTTACTAGACATAAATTAAATTTATTCTGGTTTAGGCATTAAACTATACTTTATACGAACCTGTTTTGCCCAATTAACAACAGATGCTATTTGTGCATCTGTAAGTTTAGCTTCTGCGTGTGTCCATGTATACGAAGGTAAAGGCATTTCTTTTTCTTCAACTTGTTCTATAATTTCTTCAAATTTATGATCTTTTCGTTTTACTGAATTACCTACCCAATTAGAGAGGTTTAGTTCATGCTTCCCTTCTTCTACATGATGATTTAACCAGTAATTAACAGGGGTTATATTGTTATACCAAGGATATCTGGTAACATTGCTATGACAATCGTAACATGTTTCTTTTAAAATAAGCTTGACATCTTCTGGCGGATTGGTTTCTTCTAAAAAAGCATCTATAGAAGCTAAATCTCCTTGATTTTTTTCTGGACCGAAAAACTGTGAAATTAAAAGCAGGATTAATAAAACCCAAAGTATCTTTTTTATTATTCGCATTTTAGTAATTTTATATTTTAAAAATACTAAAATTCATTTGACTACAGCACAACTTTACAAAGAATTAAATTATGTCAATCATTCGCGTGAAAAACGTCTACATTATGCTCATTTAATGATTGATAATCCAAGCTTAGTCCCTAAATTATTAGAAATTCTTTTTAGAGTTAATGATAAAATATCGCCACGTGCTGCTTGGGTTTTCGAATTTATGTGTAGTAATAACATTAACACTATCATTCCTTACTTAGATATTTTTACAGAACAGATGCATAAAGTTCATCTAGATTCTGCTGTAAGACCCGTTGCTAAAGTTTGTGAATTAATTGCCAAAGCATATACGTCAAAAGTAAATAATGAAGTAAAAAAAGCATTAACTACCATACACAAAGAACGTATTATTGAAGTTTGTTTTGATTATATGATTAATGATGAAAAAGTAGCTCCAAAGGCTTATAGCATGAGTACACTTTTTATGTTTGGAAAAGCATATGATTGGGTTTACCCTGAATTAGTCTTAATTTTAGAACGCGATTTCTCTTTACAAAGTGCCGCTTTTAAAGCACGAGCAAAACAAATATTAAAAAAAATAAAAAAGAGCCCTTCTAAAAACTAAAAAACTTCCGTCTTCAATCTTCCGACTTCAGTCTAAAAATTCTATCTTTGCAACTTCTTAAAAAACAAACCATACATGTCATTATCACCACTTAACGCCATCTCTCCTATTGATGGAAGATACCGAAGTAAAGTAAACGAATTAGCGCCTTATTTTTCTGAAGAAGCTTTAATAAAATATCGTGTTTTAGTTGAAATAGAATATTTTATTGCGCTTTGCGAAATTCCGTTACCACAACTTGCAGCTATTGACACTGCCATTTTTGAAGATTTAAGAGCTATTTACAAAACCTTTTCTACAGAAGACGCTCTTGCTATTAAAAAAATTGAAAGCGTTACAAACCATGATGTTAAAGCAGTTGAATACTTTATAAAAGAAAAGTTTGATGCTTTAGGTTTATCTGAATACAAAGAGTTTATCCATTTTGGATTAACATCTCAAGATATAAACAACACTGCCATTCCTTTAAGTATTAAAGAAGCAATGAATGATGTTTATGTTCCTGAATATTTAATTATTCTTGAAAAACTAAAAACATTAACTAAAGACTGGGCTGAAATTTCTATGCTTGCAAGAACTCATGGGCAACCAGCCTCTCCTACTAGATTAGGTAAAGAGATTGAAGTTTTTGTAGTACGCCTTGAAGAACAATTTAATTTATTGAATGATATACCAAGTGCTGCTAAATTTGGTGGAGCAACAGGTAATTTTAATGCACACCACGTAGCCTATCCAAATATTGATTGGAAAGCTTTTGGAGGTAGTTTTGTTCAAGAAAAACTAGGTTTACAACACTCGTTTCCAACTACTCAAATAGAGCATTACGATCATATGGCTGCTTTATTTGATACATTAAAACGTATTAATACCATTATAATTGATTTAAACCGAGATATATGGACCTATGTATCTATGGATTATTTTAAACAAAAAATTAAAGCAGGTGAAGTTGGAAGTAGCGCTATGCCACATAAAGTAAATCCTATCGATTTTGAAAATAGCGAAGGTAACTTAGGTATTGCAAATGCTATTTTCGAGCATTTATCGGCTAAACTACCGGTTTCAAGATTACAACGTGATTTAACAGATAGTACTGTTTTACGTAATGTAGGCGTGCCTTTTGGACATACTTTAATTGCTTTTAAATCGACTTTAAAAGGTTTAAATAAATTACTTTTAAATGAAAGTAAATTTGCTGAAGACTTAGAAAACAATTGGGCTGTAGTAGCTGAAGCCATTCAAACTATTTTGCGTCGTGAAGCTTATCCTAATCCATATGAGGCCTTAAAAGGATTAACAAGAACCAATGCTAAAATAAACAAAGATTCTATTTCAAATTTTATTGACACTTTAGAGGTTTCAAATTCAATTAAAGAAGAATTAAAACAAATTACACCTAGTAACTATACAGGGATTTAAGATATGCCAATATTAAGCGACAAACAATCTTTAATTCTTTGCGGCGTTATGGCCGGTGGAATTTTTGTTAGTGGTATTTTAGAAATACTAACCAATTTTGTTGTTTTAACTATTTTAACACTTGTTTTTTTTACAATAATTCTGAATCTTTTTTTAATTAAAGAAAACTCAAAAAAAGAAGAAAACAATATCAAATAAAAAAAGGTTTACCATATTGGTAAACCTTTTTTATTAACATCTATAATTCACTTTACTTAAAGAAATCCATAACATTTGCAAGTTGATTTTTATCAACTCCTGTCTTTTGTACCGCTCCTACTAAGGTTACCATCTTATCTGGATTCATATTATTTCCTAAAATACGTACCACACCAAAGCCTAATTCTTTAGAACTTCCAAAAACAACAACTTCATCTGCTGTTTCTTCTGTTCCAATATATTTCACAACTATTTTATTTCCTTTATCATTAAATTCCATAAGATCGTTATACTTAGAATCACTTAAAATAGTTTTCACTGTTTCTATTTCTTCTTTTAATTCTTCAGCATTATCTTCATCGGCTTTAAATCCTAAAAAATTTAATTTACTTACTGAATTATAAGCCTCATTTTGCTCTTCAGAAAAACTAGTCTTATCTATTTTCATCATAGACAATGGAATGTCTTGTGAAATAAAGTTTTTTGTCTCTTGCTTATCTACAAAATAACTTTGTAAACTAACACCACTGCTACAGCTAACTAAAATAGCTGTAGCAAATAAGGTGCAAATTAATTGATTGATGGTTCGTTGCATGATTGAATAATTTATTAGTTCTTTTTCTCTAAATGCTTACCGCCTGGAATATTCATTTTATCGGTAAGTTTAGATATTTCATTTAAATCGATATCGCCAGTAAGCGACACAATTACAGTTTCAATTTTACGCTGCTCTCCATTAATTTCAACGCCTTGACCTTTCATAGCTTTATCAATACCATTAACAAAGATTAAAAGTTCTTTAACATGGTCGGCATCTTTACCTTCTTTAACATAAAATTTCACTTCGGTGCCATCATCTTTAACTTCCATAAGTTCCTCTAACGAACTTGAACGCGATTTCACCCATTTTGAAAGATCAACAGATATTGTTTTATTATCAGTTATTATCGTTTTAAAACTGGTAATACTTTTAACCATATCAATATAAGCTTTTGCTTCAGCATCATCTACATCAATACCCATTTTTGCTATCATTTGAAACATTTTTGGCTTAATGGAGACAAAAGTTACATCAGAATTATCACTGTATTTTTCAAAAATATCTTTTTGAGCCATTCCTGATAAAGGCATTAACATAATTGCCATTACTAATACTATTAATTTATTTTTCATTTTATTTATTTTAAAGGTTTTCATTATTTAATTATTTGTTTGTTTTAAAAATTATACTTGTTCCGTTTTCAATTTCATTAAGGTATCCTAGTGCAGACGTTCCTTTATTTACTTCGTTTAAGTAACTTACAGTAGAAGCTCCCTTATTAAAATGACTCGAAATCATTGCTAATGATTTTGACACTTCTTTATAAGCGTCTTTTGGGTTATTATAAGTGCCATATGCATATTCATCGTACGAAGAAACCAATGGTTTTGTATAATAAATCCCTAACATAAGAACAGCTACGGCTGCGACAGAAATCCATTTATAGTTAAATACTTTTTTAGTTTTTAATGGAATGTCTTTAGTAAATTGTTCTTGCTTGTTTACCAAAAAATAGGCGAACATGGGTTTATACATTTCTAAATGTGGCGCTACAGTTTCTTGCGAAAAATAGTTTTTTAACTGCTGCTCTTCTTTTAGAGTAGTTTCTCCATTCTCGTATTTTTCTAGTAAATTTTCTATATTATTTAATACCATAATTATGTGTATTAGTTAATTTTTCTCTTATTGTTTTTCTTGCTCTCGATAAGTTTACTCGTACTGCCGTGTTATTCATATCTAACATTTTCGCAATCTCATCAAAATCGTAATCTTCTATATCTCTTAATTGAATAATCATTTTTTGTTGCTCAGGTAACTCTTCTATTATTTTAGCTACCCAATTTACACTATCATTTAACTCAACTTGTTTTTGTAATTGTGTATTACCATCCTCATAGTTGCTGTGTACAATTTTTAAATTTTGTGCTTGCTTCGACTTTAATTTATCAAAACAAAAATTCTTTGTCATGGTCATTGAAAATGCTTCTACATTTTTATACTCTTGCATCTTCGTTTTATTATTCCATAACTTCAACAAAACCTCTTGTGTTGCATCTTCAGCTTCTTCTGTAGATACAAGCAATCGTTTTGCTAAACGAAAGACCTTATCTTTAAAAGGCATTACAATATTTAAAAACTCTGTTTGAGTCATTTTTGGTTTGGTTTAGTTAAAACAACTTTAGTAAGGCTGTTTGATATTACGACGACACACTTTCTTTTTTGTTACAATTAAAATAAAATTCGTTGAGATTATTTTTTTATTACACAATAATGTAAGTAAATTTAGGGTTTTATAGACTACTTACATAAATACCTTAAATGAAAAATTTAAAAGCCCTTGTTCTAATCCTTATAGTTGCTATTAGCACTGCAAGCTGTTTTAACGATAATGATGACGATAGTGTTTCTGCAAGCCAAATAAACGATTTCGTATGGAAAGGAATGAATATTTTCTATCTCTATAAAGAGAATATCCCAAACCTTGCAAATGATAGATTTAATAATAATAATAATAATGGTGAATATGCTAATTACTTAAATAGTTTTAATTCTCCCGAACAATTATTCGAAAGCTTAATTTACAAAAGACAAACCGTTGATAGATTTAGCTGGATAGTAGATGATTATTTTGAATTGGAAAATCAGTTTAATGGTATTTCTAACACAAATGGTATTGAATTTGGTTTCTTTTCTAATCCTAACATTGCCAATGAAGGTATAGGTATTATAAAATTAGTATTACCTAATAGTCCAGGCGATATTGCAAATTTAAAACGTGGTGATATTTTTTATGGTATAAATGGACAAAGGCTTACTAATCAAAACATAAATGAGTTATTAAGTCAAGAAACCTACACTTTAAATCTTGGTTTTTATAACGACAAAGGCACACCAGAAACAACAGATGATAGCATTGACCCATTAAATGAAGATATAACATTAACTAAAGTTCAATATACTGAAAACCCTGTTTACCAAACTAATATATTTAATATTGGTGGTGAAAATGTTGGCTACTTAATGTACAATGAGTTTAACAATAGTTTTGAAACGCAATTAAATGATGCATTTGGTGAATTTAAATCAAATAACATCAAGCATTTGGTTTTAGATTTACGCTACAATCCAGGAGGCCGTGTAAGTACTGGAACATTTTTAGCAAGTATGATAACAGGACAATTTACAGGTGAAATTTTTAGTAAAGTTATTTATAATGAAGATTTACAAGTAGCAAATAACATCTACAATTTTGATACTAAAATAGAAAACGGCAATACCATTAACAGCTTAAATCTTCAAAAGCTTTATGTGTTAACAACAAGTAGATCTGCATCTGCAAGCGAAGGTTTAATAAATGGTTTAGCTCCATTTATAGAAATTGTACAAATAGGCACTAACACAACTGGAAAAACACAAGCATCTATTACAATTTATGACTCTGAAGATTTTGGAAGACAAGGCGTAAATCCAAATCATACATATGCTATGCAGCCCCTTGTTGCAAATGCTATAAATAAAAATGATGTAGCTGTACCAGGTTCTGGACTAACACCATCAATTGGATTTGAATACCAAGAAAACCCTTTTAACTACGGGATATTAGGCGATATAAACGAACCCTTATTAGCAATTGCTTTAGCTGATATTGAAAATTCTACTTCTAAAATTTCAAAAATAAAATCTAAGGCTAACTCTTCATTAAAATTAATATTTGACAGTAACGATCTTAATCCTTATGAAGGTGGTATGCGTATTGAATAAACATCTATAATTTTGAAAAAACACAAAACCTACTTCAACTGGAGTTCTGGTAAAGATTCCGCTTTAGCGTTACACCATTTATTACAAGACGAACGTTATTCGATTGATGAATTAATTACCACCGTAAATAGTCATTACAACAGAGTCTCTATGCACGGATTGAGAAAAGAACTTTTACTTGCTCAAACGGATGCTATTAATATAAAGTCTAGCCTTATAGAATTACCAGAAATGCCATGTATGGAAGTCTATGAGCAAAAAATGGAAGAAATAGTTTCTAGACTTAAAAACGATGGCTTTACACATAGTGCTTTTGGAGATATTTTTCTAGAAGATTTAAGAATTTACAGAGAGAAAAAACTTGAAGAACAAGACTTTGAAGCCCTATTCCCTATTTGGAAACGAGATACAAAAGAGTTGCTTAATGAATTTTTAGATTTAGGTTTTAAAACCATTATTGTTTGTGCCAATTCTAAATATTTTGGCGAAGACTTTGTAGGAACTATTATTGATAAAAATTTTATAGACAATCTTCCTGAAGGTGTTGACCCCTGTGGTGAAAATGGTGAATTCCATACCTTTTGTTTTGATGGCCCTATATTTAAAAAACCTATTAAGTTTTCTATAGGTGAAAAAGTATATCGTGAATATAACACACCAAAATCAGACGACGATTCTATTTGTAAAAGTGATTCTGAAAAATATGGTGTTTGGTATTGCGATTTAATTCCATAAAAAATGCCGCCAAATAGCAGATGACGGCATTTAAAATTGACTTTATTCTCTCTTTATAAAGTCAATTGAAGACCTATACTAACATTTCTACCTTTAGTAGTATAACCAATAATTTCAAAGTAATCTTCATTAAAAAGATTTGTTATACTTGCAAAAAGCTTCATTTTATTGTTAATTAATTTCTGACTAAAATAGATATCTATCAATGAAAACGAATCTAACTCAACATTTTGATAGGTCGAAAAGTCTGTATCTGTTCGACTTCCTACAAATTGATAATTTAAAGACGCAAAACTTTTCTTAGAAAAATTATAACCTAAACTTGCATTTGCTTTATGTTTTGGGATACGTAAACGCACGCCTTCTTTTAATTCTGTAAAGGTATAATTAGCACTAATAGATAAATCTTTAACAAGATTAACAGCTGTCTCTATTTCAAAACCATGTACAGTTGCATCTGTTGTTGCGTTTTCATAAGTAGCACCATAAACAATCGTATTATCTTCATTTCTATTAAAATAAACACCATTTATACGGAACCCTTTTTTATTATTAAACTCTAAACCAGCTTCTATAGTAACATTTTCTTCTGGTTCTAAATCTGGATTTGCTCCATAATATCCGAATAACTGAGATAGGTTTGGTGCTATAAAAGAGGTTGCATAAGAGCCAAACACTTTAGCATAACCATCTTTTACAGGAATACTGTAAGACGGGTTAATATTATAAACTAAATGCGAACCATATTCGCTATGGTTATTAAATCGTGCACCAGCATTTAAATTCAACCCGAAGTCTGATACATAAACGGCGTTTATATACGGATCGGTATTTGTAAAACTTTCTTCGGCAGCAAAAACACTTTTATAATCGCCATAATTAACACCTACAATCGTATAAAACGTTTTATTAAAAACATATTTATTAAAGGCATCAACCACAAAACTTTTAGCTTCATTTACCGAACCAAAATCTGAAATAGTTTCTCTATCTATTTTAGTATACGCTGCATTAACTTGAAAACTTCCATTTTCATAATTAAATTTTGGCGAGACTCCTACTCTAGACTGTTCTGATATATATTTATCGTTGGTATCTGCTATAGTATATGTTGGTGGTGGAAATCCATCAATATCTGTTTTAAATTTATCATAACTAGCAAAAGCAGTTAATTGTATAGCATCGCTTATTTCATAACCCATTTTTAAATTGGTATTATACCTTGAAAACACATCGTTTTCTGCATTATCAGCTTTAGCTGCCGATAAACCATCAGCATATCTATTTCCAAAACTCGCCAAATAAGTAAACTTATTTAAACTACCATTTATAGATACATTATTAGTGACATTTGATCCCTTAAGACCTGAATCGTCTTGAGTTTGATTCGTCCCTACAACCGTTAAAAAACTAGCAGCCACTTCTTTTTTAGACACTTTTTTTGTGGTAATATTTATTACCGCTGTAGCAGCTGCATTCCCATATAATGTACTAGCAGCGCCTTTAATTATTTCAATAGTTTCAATAGTATTCAAATCTAAAAGACGTAAATCAAACTCATTAGAAACTAATGATGGATCGTTTACAGAAACTCCATCAATAAGTATTAAAACCTGTCTTGTGCTTCCTCCCCGAACATAGTATCCTAAATTCTGACCTTCAACACTTCTACTGCCATTAATTTCAATACCACTCTTGGTATTAATTAATTCAGACAGATTGCGTCCTTGATTGTTTTCAATCTCTTGTTGTGAAATTTTAATAACCGTTTTACCTGAATTTTCACGTTTCAATTTAAATCGTGAATCTGTAACAACAACTTCATCAAGTTGTTGCACTTTTGTTGAATCGACTTGCTCTTGTGCAAACCCTAACATTGATATACCAAAACACAGTACACCAAAAACATTTGTTTTTTTGTTCATTTTAATGAATAATACTCGAGAACCGCATGGATAACATACGCAAACCTTTATCCCGAAAGTTTAACTTATTTGTTTTGAAAATGGCAGGTCTCCTGACTTGCGTCTTCATGTTGGTCTTCCCAAAGATTAATCTTCAGTGACATTGAAGTTGAACATGAAGCTTTATAGCTTACAGTTGCGGGAACAGTTCAAGAATGAAGAATAACGGATATAGATTTTATTTTCAGAATTTTATTCAAAATTCATCAATAGTTAATCATCAATCGTCAATCTTTTCACTTGATTCCCTTTTAATTTATTCACGTGAAATGAATAAAACCAAATTTCGATGCAAATGTAAATATTAACTTTAATATAGTATCTCAAAGCTTACTTTTTCTTGGTCATTTTATAAATTAAATAAATAAAACCTACTAAAAAGTGAGCGATTATTATGCCTCCTACTATATATATTGTTAAATTTGAACCATCTCGCATTGTTAATATTTTCACCAAAAGTAACAAGCTATAAAATGTTTAAAAATGACAATTGTCATATCCTATTTATGAATTACAAATATCTTTTTTTAGTTTTTACAATCATGTTATTTAATTGTAAAAACGACTCTAACAAAAAAGGTTTAGAAGCTACCAAAAGCAAACAACTAGACATTAAATATGCTAAAGGCTTTTCGGTTAAGAGTTATCAAACATATAAAATTTTAGAAATTAAAAAACCTTGGCCAAAGGCTGAAAAAGTTTACAAATATGTTTTAATAAGTAAAGAGAATGCGACTAAAACAAGTTTTAATCAAGATGAATATGATGCTGTTATAATTAATCCTATTCAAAAAATAGTAGTGACCTCTACCACTCATATTCCAGCTTTAGAGCTTTTAAATGAAGAAGAAACTTTAGTTGGATTTCCAGGAACCGATTATGTATCTTCTGAAAAAACAAGAAAGCGTATAGATACTGGTAACATAAGAGAACTAGGAAAAAACGAAGGAATAAACACCGAAGTTTTACTAGCATTACAACCAGATGTTGTTATTGGTTTTGGTATTGATGGCAATAACAGAACCTTTGAAACTATAAAAAAATCTGGTATTCCTGTAATTTTTAATGGCGATTGGGTTGAAGAATCTCCACTTGCTAAAGCCGAATGGATTAAACTTTTTGGCGTTTTATTTAACAAAGAAAAAAAAGCCGATTCTATTTTTAATAGCATTGAAAAAAATTATTTACAAGCTAAAAAGTTAGCTAAAAACACTAAAACAAGTCCTAGTATTTTAAGTGGTGCTATGCATAAAGACATCTGGTATTTACCCAATGGAACAAGTACCGAAGCACAAATTTTAAAAGACGCGCATACCAACTATTTATGGCAAGATTCAAAAGGCACAGGGAGTTTATCTCTTAATTTTGAAACTGTTTACACAAAAGCTAAAGATGCCGATATTTGGTTAAGTCCTTCAAATTACAATAGTCTTGAAGCGCTAAAAAACGGAAGTACGCATCATACAATGTTTAATGCCTTTCAAAATAAAAACATCTTTTCTTTCACTAATACCACAGGAAAATCTGGTGGTGTTATATATTACGAGCTGGGTTTAACAAGGCCCGATTTAGTTTTAAAAGATCTTATCAAAATTTGTCACCCAGAACTCTTAAAAAATTATGATCTTTACTTTTTTAAACGTTTAGAATAATTGAAAGACTCTAAAACATATAAAATTCCTTTTTTGGCATTAACCATTTTGCTGATTATTTGTTTGTTAGCAAATATTAGTTTGGGTTCTGTTCATATTCCATTAAAAGACGTTTTTAATAGTCTTATTGGTAATACATTACAAGAAAACACTTGGCAACATATTATTTTAAACTATAGATTACCAAAAGCATTTACAGCCATATTAGTTGGTTCTGGCTTGGGTATTTCTGGTTTGTTAATGCAAACCCTTTTTAGAAATCCATTAGCAGGCCCTTTTGTTCTTGGTATAAGTTCCGGAGCGAGTTTAGGAGTTGCTTTGGTTATTTTAGGTTCGGGTTTATTTGGTGGTTTTTTAACAACATTATTACTATCTAAATGGAGTATTGTAATTGCAGCTAGTTCTGGTAGTTTTCTCGTTTTATTAGCAGTTTTAATAACTTCATTAAAAGTGAGAGATACTATGGCAATTCTTATTATTGGACTTATGTTTTCTAGTATAACTGCGGCTATTGTTAGTGTGCTTTCTTATTTTGGATCTGCAGAACAATTACAACAATACACATTTTGGGGCTTTGGGAGTTTAGGTAATTTATCTTGGAATGAATTATTAATATTTTTCATTATTTATGCCTTCGGAATTTTAGTTAGTATAACCTCGGTAAAATCGTTAAACACATTACTTTTAGGGCAGAATTACGCTAAAAGCTTAGGTTTAAATATTAAAAGAAGCCGTTTAGCCATTATTATTGCAACAAGTTTACTTGCAGGAACTATTACTGCTTTTGCTGGCCCTATTGCATTTATAGGATTAGCTATTCCACATTTAACGCGTCAAGTTTTTAATACCTCAAACCACAAAATATTATTACCTGCAACCTTCTTATTTGGAGCTATTATTATGCTTGTTTGCGATAGTATTTCACAAGTACCTAATAGCGATTACACACTTCCTATTAATGCTATAACATCGTTAATTGGAGCGCCTGTTGTTATTTGGTTATTAGTTAGAAAACGAAAAATGATGTTTTAAATAATGACAAACAAAAACGAACATATCATTTTAAAAACCGAAGATTTATCTATTGGTTATACTTCTAAAAAAGAAAAAAACATTGTTGCTTCTAACATAAATATTGCATTAAAAAAAGGAGAGCTTGTTGGTTTAATTGGCGCAAATGGCATCGGAAAATCAACGCTTTTAAGAACACTAACCAATGTTCAAAACCCGATTAGTGGTCGTGTTTTAATTAATAATAAAGAAGTATCTAAACAACACCCATTAGAATTAGCCAAAGTATTGAGTCTTGTTTTAACTGATCCTATTGCTTCAAAAAATTTATCTATTTTAGAACTCGTTGCTTTAGGCAGAATGCCTTATACAAACTGGATTGGCAACTTATCTAGTAAAGACATGGTTATAGTAAACAAAGCCATGGAACAAACACATGTTCAACATTTAAAAGACAAAAAATGCTTTGAACTAAGTGACGGACAGTTACAAAAAGCTTTAATTGCCAGAGCTTTGGCTCAGGACACCGATTTAATTATTCTAGATGAACCAACCACGCATCTAGATATGTATCACAAAGCTTATATACTAAAACTATTAAAAGAACTCGCTAAAGAAACAGGCAAAACCATCTTATTTTCATCACACGAAATAGATTTAGCTATTCAATTATGTGACTCCTTAATTGTTATGAATAAAGACGAAGTTGTGATGAACGATCCTTGCAGCTTAATTTCAAAAGGAACATTCAACACATTATTTCCAGAAGATTTAATTGCTTTTGATAAAAAAACAGGCAGTTTTAGAGTGAAGAAGTAAAATTTATAAATCTTCGTGCTTCCAATCTTTATACTTCATATCAAAACATTTATATTTGATTAAATTTCTTTTTTTTAATGGACAACGTTATTATCATTTTATCTATTTTAATTTCTCTAGCAATTGGAGGGTATCTGGGTATGCTTTTTACTAAACTAAAAAGTAAAAGTGAACAAAGCACTCTTGAGGAACGCAATAACAATTTACAGCAACAATTAAATGATTTAAAAGCATTTAATGCATCTGAAACAGAAAAACAAAACACAAATTTTAATCTTCAAATTAGTCAGTTAAAAGAAACAGTTTCTAAAATTGAAACTGAACGCGAAGAAATACGTCGTGAAAAAGAATTTTTAAGTACAGAATTAGCTAGAAGAAATTCAGAATACGAAAATCTGCAACAGCAAAACATAAAACGTGATGCCGAAATAGAAGAGCGCCAAGAGCAATTGCGTAAAGATTTTGAATTATTAGCCACTAAAATTCTAGATGAAAAATCGGAAAAATTCACAATTCAGAATAAAGAAAACATTAAAAATATTTTAAATCCACTTCAAGAAAAAATAAAAACTTTTGAAGAAAAAGTAGATTTGACCCAAAAGGAAAGCATCAGTATGCATTCGGCTTTAAAAGAGCAATTGTTAGGTTTAAAAGACTTAAACCAACAAATGAGTAAAGAAGCCACCAACCTAACTAGAGCTTTAAAAGGCGATAGTAAAATGCAAGGAAACTGGGGCGAATTGGTTTTAGAACGTGTTTTAGAAAAATCGGGCTTAGAAAAAGATAGAGAGTATTTTGTACAACAAAATTTTACCAGAGAAGATGGTTCACGTGTTTTACCCGATGTGGTTTTAAACCTTCCCGATGGTAAAAAAATGATTATTGATAGTAAAGTATCTTTAACCGATTACGAACGTTTGGTAAATGCTGATGATGACGATAAAGGTATCTATTTAAAAGCGCATGTTAATTCTATAAAAAGACATGTCGATCAACTTTCTGAAAAGAATTATCAAGATTTATATGATATTGAATCACCAGATTTCGTACTCATGTTTATCCCTATTGAACCTGCTTTTGCCGTGGTTGTAAATGAAGACAATAGTATTTATAACAAAGCCTTCGAAAAAAACATTGTTATTGTAACACCTTCTACTCTACTTGCAACACTTAGAACGATTGATTCTATGTGGAATAACGAAAAACAACAACAAAATGCCATTGAAATAGCTAGACAAGCTGGTGCTTTATATGATAAATTTCATGGTTTGGTTATTGATTTAACTGGTGTAGGTAAAAAAATTGATGCTGCCAAAACTGATTATTCTGCAGCTATGAATAAATTAGTTGATGGTAGAGGCAACTTAATTACCAGTGTAGAAAAATTAAAAAAGATGGGAGCTAAAGCAAAAAAAGCACTTCCAGAGGCTATTATAAAACGTGCAGATGAAAACGAATAAAACAATAAATACAAGCAAATGAAATTTTTAATCAAATCACTTATTGGCATTCTAGTTATAGTCGCACTATACTTTAGCTTTATTTATTTTGTAAGCTATAGCGATGGTGTTAGAGCTGGAAAACTAGTAAAATTTAGTCATAAAGGTATGATTGTTAAAACCTGGGAAGGCGAAATAAGCCAAGGTGTATCAGATGCTCAAACCTTTGTATTTTCTGTAGAAGACAAAGAAAAACAAGCTATTAAAGACTTAAACGAGTACCAAGGTAAATTTGTTAAACTTCACTATTTCGAGCGTTTTAAAACGTTCTTCTGGCTTGGTGATACCAAATATTTTATAACAAAGGTAGAAGTACAAAACTAAAACTATAACATACATGTTTAAACATCCTAAAGATTCACAAGTAACTATTACCGAATTAATGCTGCCTGCACACTCAAACTTTAGCGGTAAAATTCATGGTGGTTACATTCTAAATTTAATGGATCAGATTGCATTTGCCTGTTCTTCTAAACATTCTAGAAATTATTGCGTTACAGCATCTGTAAATAAAGTAGATTTTTTAAACCCTATTGAAGTTGGCGAACTTGTTACATTAAAAGCATCTATAAATTATACGGGTAGAACCTCTATGGTTGTTGGTGTTCGTGTAGAATCAGAAAATATACAAACAGGAGAAAAGAAGCACTGTAACTCTTCTTATTTCACTATGGTAGCTAAAGATGAAAATGGCAAAAACGTACCCGTTCCAGGTATTATATTAGATGATGAACAAAGTGTTAGACGCTTTGCACGAAGTATAAAAAGACAAGAACAAGCCAGAACACGTTCAAACAGTTTTAAAGCTTCAGAATTTAAAATGGAAGAACACATTGAGTTGGTTAAAACACAGAATGCAAAAATTGATTTTTAGAATACTGATATTATTTTAATTCTTTTGTAAGGCATATTGTTTTTTTTAGACTAACTACTTATTAAATATTTATTGATATGAAAAATTTAATTTTATTATTTGTTATTGCTTTGTTTTTATTTAATTGCTCTTCAAGCGAGAATGACGATACAAATACCACTCCTGATCCTCAACCAAATGCAATAACATACAATGGCAATATAAAAAGTATTATTAACAATAACTGCACAACATGTCATGGAAGCCTTACCACACAAGGAGCTCCAACATCTTATGTAAATTATAATCAAGTTAAAGCAGCTGTAAATAATATTATTTCAAGAACAAATAGTAGTTCTAACCCAATGCCTCCAGCACCAAATGCTATGTTATCTCAAGCAAATCGTGATTTAATACAAAAATGGAAAGACGATGGTCTTTTAGAAAAATAAATACACCCATAAAAAAAGCCGCTAATAGCGGCTTTTTTTTATTTAATTAAATATCTACTTGTTATTTATTCAAATACATTTTACGTCTTGAATATAAATCGTAAAATTCATCATCTTTTAAACCATCTATAAACAAGATACTTTCTCCAGTACTTTTCATTTCTGGACCAAGTTTTTTATTTACGTTATGGAATTTATCAAAAGAGAATACTGGTTGCTTAATAGCATATCCTTCTAATTTAGGTTTAAAATCAAAATCTTTAACTTTTTTATCACCTAACATTACTTTGGTTGCATAATTTACATATGGTTCTCCGTAAGCTTTTGCTATAAATGGCACCGTTCTAGATGCTCTAGGGTTCGCTTCAATAATATAAACGGTATCGTCTTTAATAGCAAATTGAATATTTATTAAACCAACCGTATTAAGTGCTAAAGCAATCTTTTTAGTATGATCTATAATTTGCTGCATTACTAAATCACCAAGGTTAAATGGTGGTAATAACGAATTACTATCGCCTGAGTGTATACCACATGGCTCAATATGTTCCATGATACCAATTATGTAAACATCTTCTCCATCACAAATAGCATCAGCTTCTGCTTCAATAGCTCCATCTAAATAATGGTCTAATAACAATTGATTCCCTGGCATTCTGCTAAGTAAATCAACCACATGCTTTTCTAACTCTTCTTTATTAATTACAATTTTCATCCCTTGTCCTCCAAGAACATAAGATGGACGTACTAATATTGGAAAGTCTAACACATCGGCTATAGCAGCAGCTTCATCGGCTGTTGTAGCAATATCAAACTGTGGGTAAGGAATGTTATTTTCTTTTAATAAATTAGAGAACAACCCTCTATCTTCAGCTAAATCTAAAGCTTCAAAACTAGTTCCTAATATTTTAATACCATATTTAGTTAGTTTTTCAGCAAGCTTTAAAGCCGTTTGACCACCTAACTGTACAATAACACCTTCTGGTTTTTCATGTTTGATAATATCATAGATATGTTCCCAAAAAACAGGTTCGAAGTATAATTTATCTGCAGTATCAAAATCAGTTGAAACCGTTTCTGGATTACAGTTAATCATAATAGTTTCATAACCCGCTTCAGCAGCAGCTAAAACTCCATGAACACAACAGTAATCAAACTCTATTCCTTGTCCAATTCGGTTAGGACCAGAACCTAGTACAATCACTTTTTTCTTTTCTGTAACAACACTTTCGTTATCTGCATAACGATTACCATCAGCCGTTTCCATATCGCTTTCAAACGTTGAATAATAATATGGTGTCTTTGCTTCAAACTCGGCAGCACAAGTATCTACTAATTTATAAACACGATTAATACCTAGTTCTTCACGTTTACTATATACTTGACTTTCTAAACAATTTAGCATATGTGCTATTTGTCTGTCTCCGTAACCTTTTTGCTTTGCTTCTAGTAATAAATCTTTATCTATGGTATCAATAGTAAAAGTTGAAATTTCATTTCTTAAAAAATGCAACTCTTCATATTGCTTTAAAAACCACATATCAATTCTTGTGATTTCGTGAATTCTACTTAGTGGAATTCCCATAGCAATGGCATCATAAATAATAAACACACGATCCCATGATGCATGCGTTAATTTCTCTATAATTTGATCGTAATTTTTATTTTCTTTTCCGTCGGCTCCTAACCCATTACGTTTAATTTCGAGCGATTGTGTTGCTTTATGTAAGGCTTCTTGAAACGAACGTCCAATACCCATTACTTCTCCAACAGATTTCATTTGAAGTCCTAAAGTTCTATCAGAACCTTCAAATTTATCAAAATTCCAACGAGGTATTTTAACAATCACATAATCTAAAGTAGGCTCGAATAATGCCGAAGTAGATTTTGTAATTTGGTTATTTAATTCATCTAAATGATAACCTAAAGCCAATTTAGCAGCAATTTTTGCAATTGGATATCCAGTAGCTTTACTAGCTAATGCTGAAGAACGTGATACACGCGGATTAATTTCAATTGCAATAATATCTTCGTTTTCATCTGGAGATACAGCAAATTGCACATTACAACCACCAGCAAAATCGCCAATACTACGCATCATATGAATAGCCATATCGCGCATTTTCTGGAACGTTCTATCACTTAAAGTCATAGCAGGAGCTACAGTAATAGAATCCCCTGTATGAATTCCAATAGGATCCATATTTTCTATAGAACAAATAATAACAACATTATCATTTGAATCTCTAAGAAGCTCTAATTCATATTCTTTCCAGCCAATTAAAGCCTTATCAATCATAACTTCATGAATAGGAGAAATCTCTAATCCGCGAGTTAATAATTCATCAAAATCTTCTTCTTTATAAACAAAAGAAGCTCCAGCACCTCCTAAAGTAAAGGATGCTCTAATAATTAAAGGAAAACCAAACTCTTGAGCTATTTCTTTTCCTTTTAAATATGAAGTTGCAGTAGCTTGAGGCGCCATAGGAATACCTATTTTAAGCATCAATTCTCTAAACTGCTCTCTATCCTCAGTGATGTTTATGGCATCAATATCAACACCTATAATTTCAACGTCAAAATCTTTCCAAATACCTTTTTCGTCAGCTTCAATACATAAATTCAAAGCTGTTTGACCTCCCATTGTTGGTAATACAGCATCAATTTGAGGATGATCTTTAAGGATTTTAATAATTGATTTTGTGTTAAGTGGCAACAGGTATACATGATCTGCCATAGACGGATCAGTCATTATAGTTGCCGGATTAGAATTGATAAGAATCGTTTCAATTCCATCTTCTCTTAAAGATCTTAAAGCTTGTGTACCAGAATAATCAAATTCACATGCTTGCCCAATAACTATTGGCCCAGACCCAATTATTAAAATAGATTTAAGTTTAGGATTTTTTGGCATTTTTACTGTTTATATTATTGAATTATAATTTGTTACAAAAATAGATGATACGTAGATATAAAAAAAGGCGTTACACTTAAGTAACACCTTTAAATTATCAACAATTGTTAATCATTATTTCTTATGTCTAGATTCAGTTGACACAGATAATTTTTTTCTTCCTTTAGCTCTTCTACGTGCTAAAACTTTTCTACCATTAGCAGAAGCCATTCTTTCTCTGAAACCGTGTTTGTTTCTTCTCTTTCTTTTTGATGGCTGAAATGTTCTTTTACTCATTATCTTATGTCTTTAAAATCTGAAATGTATTTTTTATCTTTGTTTGGTGCTTCTCCAAAACTGAGGGCAAATATACAAAGCCTTTATTACTTTGCAAATCATTTTCGAAAAAATATTTATTTAATTTTTATAACCTATAAACATTCTTAAAGACCTTTATTTATTTGGGATAATCAGTCGTTTTTTTGTTTAAAAGGTATAAGTAATTTTTAATAAAAATTTAGTTTCTTTGTAATCGAAATAAAAACAGACGTCAATTTGAACGCAAAACACGTCTATAATTCATATCAAACTAAATAAAAATGTACAATAAAATCATAAAACTTATTATTGCAGCTGGTATCATTGCTTTTGCTGTTTATCAATTTACAGAAGGTAACATAGGTAACGGCATTATGTATATTTTACTTTCTACAATTTTCATCTTTCTTTATTTTAAAAACGAGTTTATTCTATTAGCCTTTTTAAGATTACGTAAACAAGATTTTGTTGGTGCTAAAAAATGGTTGAATAAAATTAAAAACCCAGAAAGTGCTTTAGTAACTAAGCAACAAGGTTATTTCAACTACTTACATGGTATCATGGTATCTCAAAGCAATATAAATGAAGCTGAAAAATATTTTAGAAAAGCCATTTCTTTAGGCTTATCTATGGATCATGATTTAGCTATGGCTAAATTAAATTTATCTGGTATTGCTTTTTCTAAACGCAGAAAACAAGAAGCTCAAAAACTTTTATCTGAAGCTCAAAAACTAGATAAACAAGGCATGCTTACAGATCAAATTAAGGAGATGAAGCAAAACATGAAACGTGCCCAAGCTCCAAATCAACATTTCGGAGCAGGAGGTTCTATAAGAGCGCAGAAACGTAGAGGATAAATTATTACTTTACCTCTATATTTGGATTTATCTGAATTAAATCCTCAATAAAATTAGATTTTTCTTTTGGTGAAATAATTACTGAAGCATATTTACCATAGTGTAATTCAATTCTATCTAAAGAAGCTGCTGGAGATGACATTAAACTATTTGAACTCCTTATAGATTTTATTGAATGAATATCTAAGTCTTTATTATACAAAAACCCTGATTTAATTTTTAAAACGCTATTTACTATAGTATACTTGGTGTTTAAAAACAAGTGTAATACAAAACCGAATGTTAAAATAAAAACACCAATTGGGACAACTATACTTTGAATTGATTCTGCTTTAAAAATTCCAAAACCGAAGGATAAAGCTAAAATCAAAAAAATAAACAGCAATAATCCGTAGCTAATTTTTGACTTATAAACTTTCATTATTTTTTAATTACTGTACATCATAATATCCTTCTTTAGGAATATCAATAGTATATAATTTTCTAGATTTATTATTAAGATGTGGCTCACGCAACCAAGGGTTGTGTAGTTTTAGTATTTTATAATTAATACCAAAATTTTGTGCAAACTTTGAAAAATTGGTTACAGCTGTGTCTACTTCTACCTTATATGTAGGCACATTATTATATAAATCTTTATCTCTAAAGTTAAATCCATATTTTGAAGGGTTTGATAAAATCTCCTTTAAAGCCACAATTCTAAACAGATAACGCCCAGTTTCTTCTCCTAGCAATAAATCGTAATAATTATTAACACCTTGTTCTTTTAAACGTCTAGAAACTCCCGCATTTCCTGCATTATAAGCCGCAGCGGCAAGTGTCCATGATCCAAGCTCTTCTTTAGACTTTAATAAATATTTACAAGCAACCTCAGTTGCCTTTTCTAAATTATAACGCTCGTCAACATTCTTATTAACCTCTAAACCATTTTCTCTAGCCGTTGCTGGCATTATTTGCCAAAAGCCCTTTGCTCCTGCTGGGGAAACGGCATTTGTTAAACCACTTTCTATAACTGCTAAATATTTAAAATCTTGGGGGATATTATATTTTTCTAAAATAGGTTCTATAATTGGAAAATACTTTTTTGCACGCTTAAACATTAATAAACCATTAGATTGCCAGTAAGTATTTACCAATAACTCACGATCCATACGCTCTAAAATATCTGGATTTTTAAGAGGCATGGCTTCTCCTGAAAAATCTAAATTTTCTGGAACTTGAAGCGCATAAACATTATAATCGTTTATTAGTTTTGTTTCAAAATTTTCATCGGTTGGAGCATCTTGTAGGGCATAAATAAATAAGGCACACAAACTTAACAACCCCACAAACGCCAAGGCTTTTTGTACTATCTTCATCTTCAATAAGTTTTTTTTAAAGTTAAAAAAAATAATTGGATTGACTCTCTAGTCTTTTAAAATAATGCGAGGTAAATTTTCGTTAAACCATTTGTGTTTATTAATAATCATAATATGTGTCCCATTTTTTATTGAAATACAATTAGATATGTTTTTAATAGGAAATACAGCATCATTATCGCCATGAATATGAATTATATTCGGGTTATGATCTTCTTGATTCCAACATACCATATTCTTAATAGCCCAACTTAAATATTTACTATCGTTAACAGATAAATACTTTTTATATAATTCCAATCGTTTTGTAACAACCTCTCCAAAAGCATATTTAGCAAATACATCTATATTACTAGCCAATTGAGTAGGCACTAATTTATATGCTTTAGTAGCCTTTGCTAGCAACATGTGTTTTGGTATTTCACCCATCGTTTTTACACTAGAAACAATTATTAACTTACTCACTTTTATATGTTTATTTATTTCCTGAACCAATACACCTCCAAAAGAAACTCCTAACAACACACAATTATCATGTTTAATAAATTGAGAAACTCTAAACGCATAATCTGAGAGCAATTCATCATCTAAAGGCATAATCCATTCCAAATAATGAATTTCAAATTGACAATCTGGTAGTTTAATATATTCGAAAATTTTAGGGCTAGCTGCCATTCCTGGCATTAGGTAAACATGTATTATCTCTTGATGCATAAGCGATTAACTTGATTTTTACTTTAATTTAATGTTTTTTTTATGTACTTTTGCAAAACAAAGCTACTAAATTAGTATTCGCTAAATTAGATTCCATTGAAATAAAAATTTTACAACATGATTGATGCTGCTGAATTAATTGATAATGACTTTTTACGTCAGTTTGAAATAAAAATTGATAATCAATTAGCAAAAATTGAATATTCACTCCAAGAACGAAAAATTTTTTTAACAAAACTTATTATTCCAGAAGGAATTAAAAGTGAAGATTTTAGCAAAGAATTTTTAGCTGTTGTTTTTGAACAAATTGAAGCTAGAAATTTAAGTGTGGTTCCTACGAGTCCTGAAATTGCAAAATTTGTAAGAGGAAACAGAAAGTACAAACGTATGCTACCTGTAGGATTGAGAATATAATTTTCTAAAAAAAGACAATAAAAAAAGCCAAAACTAGATGTTTTGGCTTTTTTTATATTTATAATTCTTAATATTAATAATATTTTGAATAATCGTCTGATACTTTTTCTAAACGTAAATCTTGAGAGTTACTTAAAACAAGTTGTCCTTCTGAATTTAGAATAAACGTTTTTTGAGACTCATCATCCATTAGCGTTATAACTTCATTATTCGCTTCCCATTTAAAAGGTACTGCACTTGATGCCATTTCATCAGGACTATTTACACTTCTTTGTATATTTAATCCTGTATTATTATCGCCAAAGACCAAGGTTTGTATTTCTGTAGAATTTGCACTTAAATCATTAGACTCCCAAACACCTAATAAATTAGTGCTGTCATTAATATCTTCTGAAGAACAAGATGTAAAAAAAGATATAATAATAAGAGTTGCTAAAAACTGTATGTGTTTTTTCATAACTAATAGATTTGGGTATGCGTAATATTAAAAATATAGGTTACTCAAAACTAAGGCTGTATGGCAGTTTCATCAAAAAAAATCGTTTAAACTCAATTAAACCAACTTCAAAGGAGTAATCTACTACTTTACTAAGGAATTATTCTTCAAAAAAATCAAAACGTACTAAGCCCTCATCGTCAATTTCTTTAAGTACTACCTGATGTAAGGTGTTTACTAATTCAGGATTCCAAGGCGACTTAACTTTTACATAATTTTCAGTAAAACCATGTATATATCCTGCTTTATTTTCACTTTCAAATAAAACAGTTCTATTAGTCCCAATTTGACTTTCATAAAAAGCACGTCGTTTTTTAACAGACAAGCCACGTAACATTTTACTACGTTTGCTTCTTACATTGTTTGGAACCACATCATCCATTTCTGCTGCCTCCGTATTGTCGCGTTCAGAATACGTAAAAACATGTAAATAAGAAATATCTAATTCATTTAAAAAATTATATGTTTCTAAAAAATGATCATCGCTTTCTCCAGGAAAACCAACAATAACATCAACACCAATACAAGCATGCGGCATGACTTCTTTTATTTTTGATACGCGATCTACATACAATTCTTTCATGTAACGGCGTTTCATTTTTTTAAGAATTTCATTATTTCCTGATTGTAATGGAATATGAAAATGCGGTACAAAAGCTCTAGATTTTGAAACTATATCAATGGTTTCATTTTTTAATAAATTGGGTTCTATTGAAGAAATTCGTAAACGCTCAATACCTTTAACTTTATCTAACTCGGTAACTAAATCTAAAAACGTGTGCTCGTGTTTTTTATTTCCGAATTCCCCTTTACCATAATCACCAATATTTACACCAGTTAAAACAATTTCTTTAATATTTTGTTCCGAAATTTCTTGAGCATTTTTCAAAACATTGCTCATGGTATCACTTCTTGAAATACCGCGTGCTAAAGGAATGGTACAATAGGTACACTTATAATCACAACCATCTTGCACTTTTAAAAAGGCACGTGTTCTATCACCTATAGAATAAGAACCTACATAAAAATCAGCTTCCTCAATTTCACATGAATGTACTTCTCCTAAATCATTTTTAGAAAGGTCATTAAGATAATCGGTTATTTTAAACTTCTCGGTAGCTCCAAGAACCAAATCAACACCATCAACATCAGCTAATTCTTGAGGTTTCAATTGCGCATAACACCCAATTGCAATTACAAAAGCTTCTTCATTTGCTTTTTGAGCTTGTTTCACTATCGTTTTAAAACGCTTATCTGCATTTTCAGTAACAGAACAAGTATTTATAACATAAATATTAGCTCTTTCTGAAAAATCTACGCGATCGAAACCTTCATTACTAAAATCTCTAGCAATGGTAGATGTTTCTGAAAAGTTGAGTTTGCAACCCAATGTGTAAAATGCGACTTTTTTTCTAGAATTCATTTCTTATATAAAAACGTGCAAATTTAAGAAAAAAAGAGCGTTTCAAATTGAAACGCTCCTTATAAAACCATAACATAGTAATTATGTAAACCTGAGAGACTTTATTTTATTGACAATAGCAATAATAGTCAATTTTAAGACACCTCATTTTTTAAAAAGTCACATTTAATTTTTAACTTTTAAAAATTTATTAGAAATAAATAATAAAACCGCTATTTTTGAAACACATTAACACGTATTCATGTGATAGAAAAACACACTAACCTTTTAAAAACATTAAAATATTTAAGTCTATTTATCCTTTTTTTGAATCTTTCATGTTCAAATGAAAAATCTAAAAAAATGGATGCACTTGTTTTTCGCTATAACGAATATGCAAACATTAACACCTTAGACCCAGCTTTTTCTAGAACTTTACAAGATAATTCGGTTTGCAATCAATTATTTAACGGTTTAGTACAATTAGATAGCGACTTAAATATTTTACCATGTATAGCTAAAGAATGGACGATATCTGATGATGGAAAAACCTATCAGTTTTCACTAAGAAACGATGTTTATTTTCACAAACATGTTCTTTTCGGAAAAGACTCAACAAGAACTGTTATAGCCAACGATTTTGAATTTAGTTTAAACAGATTAAGAGATAAAAAACTCGCAGCTCCAGGTAGTTGGGTTTTAAATAAAGTAGACGATTTTAAAGCTATTAACGACAGCCTTTTTCAAATTACTTTAAAGCAACCGTTCCCTGCTTTTATAGGTTTACTTACCATGAAATATTGCTCGGTAGTTCCAAAAGAAATAGTTGAATATTATGGTACCGAATTTAGATCACAGCCTATAGGCACAGGGCCTTTTAAATTTAAACGCTGGGAAGAAAACATAAAACTTGTTTTTAGAAAAAACGAACTCTATTTTGAAAAAGATAAAAACGGCAAACAATTACCCTATTTAGAAGCCGTAGCATTAACCTTTTTACCTGATAAACAAAGTGAGTTTCTACAATTTATACAAGGAAATATTGATTATTTATCTGGATTGGATGCTTCATACAAAGACGAATTATTAACAGCCGACGGAAGACTTCGAGACACATACAAATCTACAGTAGATATGATTAGAGGTCCTTATTTAAATACTGAATATTTAGGGTTTTATCTAGATTCTGAAACCCCCGAAATACAATCTGAACTCATAAGAAAAGCCATTAACTATGGTTTTGATAGAAAAAAAATGATGATTTATTTACGAAACGGCATTGGTAATCCAGCCAATGGTGGTTTTATTCCCATTGGTCTTGCTGGTCATGATAAATCTATTGGTTTTACTTACCAACCGGAAAAAGCAAAACAACTTGTTGAGCAATTTAAAAAAGAAAGCGGCATAACTAATCCTGAAATTAACTTAACAACTACAAGTAATTATCTCAGTTTTTGTGAATTTATACAGCGTGAACTTGAAAAAACCGGACTCAATATTCATGTAGATGTTATGCCAGAAGCCACTTTAAGAAGTGCTCGATCTAACGGAAAAGTAGATATGTTTAGAAGCTCTTGGATTGCCGATTATTTAGATGCCGAAAACTATTTATCGATATTCTACAGTAAAAACTTTGCTCCAAACGGATCAAATTACTTCCACTATAAGAGTAAACAAGTTGATAGCTTATACAACAAAGCTTTTACTATAACGAATATTGAAGAACGCAAATTCTTATACACAAAAATAGATTCTTTGGCTATGGATAAAGCGCTTATGGTACCTTTATTTTATGATGAAGTAGTGCGTTTTACAAGAAAAAACGTAAAAGGTTTAGGAATAAACCCTATTAATATGATTGATTTAAAACGGGTGAGAAAAGATTAGTTCTCTTAATTAATATTTTTTCCAATATCATTAATTTCATCTTTAACGATTACCACTGATTTTTTCCATCTGTTTTCTAATAAATAGTGGATTAAACAGGCAAACCCTATACCAAAAGGCATCGTTATAAAACCTGTTCCAAAAAATGAAAAAAGCTTAAAATTATAATTACTAATCCCTGTGAAATAAAACAAAATTAAGTTTCCTAATACAATTGATCCAAAATAAAAAACAAAGACACCTAAAACACAATACACCAACTTTTTTTGTTGATAATCTTTAGCTAGTTTATAAAAATATTTACCAATAAAAAAAGCACATATTAAACCGATCATAAATTTTATTTATTTTTTACAAAATAATAGATATCATCATCACCTTTACCTTTTTCTCGCTTAGATGAAAAATATCCAGACACATTATCTTGATTCATAATAAAGGAAAAATCATCTTTATTACTATTTATAGGTTTAGGTAATTTTTCTGCTTTACCAAAAGTACCATCAGCATTCATGATACTTTTATAAATATCGAAACCTCCAAATCCGTTTGGTCTATTTGATGCAAAATACAAGGTATTATCATCAGCTATAATCGGAAACATTTCTTTACTATACGAATTCACTTTACTACCTAAATTTTTTGGTTCGCTAAAAGTATTAGCCCCTAAAACATCTACTTTAAAAATATCAGATCCTCCTTTAGTAGTCTCTTTTCCACCTCGTTGATTTGCTGTAAAATACAGCACATTACCATCTTTACTTAACGATGGATGTGCATACGAATATTTAGGTTTACAAAAAGGAAGTACTTTAAAATTTGTCCAACCGACACTTTCTTTATACTCACCAACTGCTATATGGAAATTAGTATCTTTAAAATCGCCTTTAGGTCTGTTTTTAAAAGTATAAAGCGTTGTTATATAAAGTAATTTACCGTCAGCAGATTTTGTTGCACTTGTAATTTGAGGTATATTTTGTTTAGAATCTATTTCAAGTAATTTTACCGATTCAATATCACCAGAACTAGCTACATCGCCTTCAAAAACAGTTAATACAGGACTCCCTTGAAAACGTTTTAACCTTCCTTTTTTATCTAATAAATAAGATGTAAAAAGTATTTTTTCACCAACCCGCATCATTCCAAAATGAGGATATTCGGTATTAATTTTATGATTTATTACAGTATAATTTTCTGTTTGAGAATAGGATATTATTCCAATAAAAAAAATAAAAACACAACGCCAATTGATCATAAGAGAAAGACTTGATTCAAACAAATATAATATTTTGAAATCAATTGTCAATTTAAAACATTAACTACCAATATATTAAACAAATCTATTCACGCCTATATTTCTTTGTTTCTTCAAAAACGTGTTCTAAAATATCTTTATCTTGCTGTGTAAATTCAATTTGACGCCTAGACATAACAACTTCTGCTACTTCAAAAGCCTTTTTTGTTAAATAGGTTGTAAAACCACTATTACCTCCCCAACTAAAACTTGGCACAAAGTTTCTTGGAAAACCACTTCCAAAAATATTAGCACTCACACCTACAACGGTTCCTGTATTAAACATGGTATTAATACCACATTTACTATGATCTCCCATCATGAGTCCACAAAACTGCAAACCTGTTTTTGCAAAACCTTCAGTTTGATAATCCCATAATCTAACCTCGGCATAATTGTTTTTCAAGTTAGAGTTATTAGTATCTGCTCCTAAATTACACCATTCACCTAAAACAGAATTCCCTAAGAAACCATCATGTCCTTTATTTGAATTAGCAAAAATAACAGCATTATTAATCTCTCCTCCTACTTTACTTTGAGGTCCTACCGTGGTAGGTCCATAAATTTTAGCGCCTAACTTTACAACCGCACTTTCGCATAAAGCAAAAGGTCCTCGAATAAGAGCTCCTTCCATAATTAAAGCATCTTTACCTATATATATAGGACCATTAGTTGCATTTAGTGTAGTAAATTCTATGGAAGCACCTTCTTCAATAAAAATATTTTCTGGAGCAATAATATTATTACTTTTAGGAATTGATTGCGATTCTCTACCCTCTGTTATTAAATTAAAATCTTCTTGAATAGCATCTCCGTTTTTAGAAAAAATATCCCACGTATTTTCAATTTTAATACTATCTCCTGTAAATTCTATAGCATCAAATGTATCAAAATCAATATCTTCTTGCGACTCTTTAGCAAAAAAGGCTATAATATTGTCGCCATCAAAAACAGCTTGATTTTCCTTTAAATCTTTAATAATACTTACTAATTCTAAATTTGGAAGATAAGACGCATTAATCATAATGTTCTCTTCCATTTCTACCATAGGATATTTATCAGACAAATAATCTTCAGTAATAGTTGTGGTGGTAGTTCCTAAAAAAGTTTCCCACTTTTCCCTAATGGTTAATATACCCACTCTAATATCGGCTACGGGTCTTGTATATGTAAAAGGTAATAGGTTATTACGAGATGGTCCGTCAAAAAGGATGTAATTCATTTTCAAATTTAATAAGTTATAATTATTGCTATTAACCTAAACTTTAATTTAATCAAAAATAGTTTAATTGCATAAAACAAAAAAGCCTTTCATTAATGAAAGGCTTTTAATATAAAATATAATGCAAAATTATTTTTTAAATTTCGCGTATTTGTTTTTGAATTTATCAATACGACCAGCAGTATCTACTAATTTAGATTTACCAGTATAAAATGGATGAGATGTTCTTGAAATCTCCATTTTTACTAATGGGTACTCAACACCATCAACCTCTAAAGTTTCATTTGTATTTGCAGTAGATTTTGTTAAAAACACATCGTCATTAGACATATCTTTAAATGCTACAATTCTATAATTTTCTGGGTGTATACCTTTTCTCATCGCTAAATGCTTTAATTCTTTTCAATTTTGGAAGTGCAAATTTAAGTAAATTTTATAAATCTACAACACTTTTTAATATTTTTTATTTACATTACAAATGTAACGTTTTATTATCTTTGAATACTAACTAATCAACTAACAAAATTATCATATATATTATGGAAAAATCTTTAAAATCAATTGCAATTAATTATGGCTTATACTTAGGAGTTGGATTATCTTTATTTACCCTTATTGGATACACTATAAACCTTAGCTTATTAGTTAATTATTGGGTTATGCTTTTAATACTACCATTAGCTGTTATAATTTCAGGAATTGTAGCTACAGCAAAAATAAAAGCTCATTTCAATGGTTTTCTTTCTTTTAAAGAAGCTTTTTCATCATTTTTTATAACTGTAGCCACTGGAATAATTATTAGCACATTGGTTTCAATTATCATTTTTAACTTTATTGATCCTGATGCAGCTATAGAAATAAAAAATATTTTAATTAGCAACACAGAAGATTTAATGAGAAGTATGAATGCTCCAGTAGAAGCCATTGCAGAAAGCGTTAGTCAAATTGAAAAACAAGACACCTTTGCTTTTGGCACGCAACTTAAATCTTTAGCACAAAGTATCATCTTTTTTGCTATTATTGGGTTGTTAGTTGCTGCTGCAATGAAAAAAAATAACCCAGACGCAGAATAAATTCAGTATTTTTGAATATTATTTTTGAAAATATATAAATGAATATATCTGTAGTTATACCACTACTTAACGAACAAGACTCTTTAACCGAATTACATGATTGGATTGCAAAGGTTATGCAATCCAATCATTTTTCATATGAAATCATTTTTATTGATGATGGAAGTACCGATGATTCTTGGAATATTATTAAACAATTATCTGTAAAAGACGAAAACTCTAAAGGTATTCGGTTTTTAAAAAACTTTGGAAAATCACAAGCTCTTCATGCAGGTTTTGAAAAAGCTAAAGGCGATGTGGTTATTACTATGGATGCCGACTTACAAGACAATCCTGATGAAATCCCAGAACTATACAATATGATTGTAAAAGATGGATTCGATTTAGTTTCTGGCTGGAAAAAGAAGCGTTATGATTCTGTTATTTCAAAAAACCTCCCTTCAAAATTATTTAATTGGGCCGCTAGAAAAACCTCTGGCGTTAAATTAAATGATTTTAATTGCGGATTAAAAGCTTATAAATTAGAAGTTGTTAAACATATAGATGTTAATGGTGAAATGCATCGTTATATCCCTGTACTGTCTAAAAATGCTGGTTTTACAAAAATTGGCGAAAAAGTAGTGCAACATCAAGCCAGGAAATACGGTGAAACCAAATTTGGAATGGATCGGTTTGTTCATGGGTTCTTGGATCTCATTACCATTTGGTTTTTATCCCGTTTTGGTAAACGCCCTATGCATTTATTTGGTGCTTTAGGTTTTATTATGTTTGCTATTGGTTTTGGCTTTGCAACCTACCTAGGCATCGATAAATTATTTTTAAATCCTTCTGGACGACTTATAACACAACGTCCTCAATTCTATATTTCACTAGTTACTATGATTATTGGGACACAGTTTTTCGTAGCTGGATTTTTAGGCGAAATTATATTACGCACCAAGCAGGACAAAAAACGATATTTAATTAAAGACAAACTAAATTTAATTTAATTATTAAAAAACAACTTAATAATTATCAATACCTAAACTATTTTTGTTAATTATTATCTCACAATTGCTTACTTTTGAAGTATATTTTTTAAGACATTATGATACACATTGAACCAAAAATTTTAGATAGAATTAATAGCTGGTTAACCCCTGCATTTGATGAAGATACGCAAGCTTTAATAAAAAGTAGTATTGCTAATGACCCAGAAGACATTCAAGAAAGCTTCTACAAAGATTTAGAATTTGGAACTGGTGGTATGCGAGGTATTATGGGTGTAGGCACTAATCGTATTAATAAATATACACTTGGAAAAAGTACACAAGGTTTAAGTGATTATTTACACAATCAATTTCCTAACGAAACCCCTAAAGCTGTTATTGCTTATGATTGTAGACACAACAGTAAAACATTAGCAAAAGTTGTTGCCGATGTCTTTTCTGCAAATGGTATTGAAGTGTATCTATTTGAAGATTTACGCCCTACTCCAGAATTATCATTCGCCGTAAAACATTTAAATTGCCACTGTGGTATTGTTTTAACAGCATCTCACAATCCTCCAGAATATAACGGCTACAAAGTTTATTGGCAAGATGGTGGGCAACTAGTCCCTCCGCATGATAGCGCTGTTATTAATATGATTAATGCTTTAGATTATGCCGATATTAAATTTGAAGCCAATGATAGTCTTATAAAATATATAGGAGAAGATGTTGATAATATTTTTATTGATGCCTCTGTTAAAAACGGATGTGTAGGAGCTACTGATGCTGCAAAAGACGATTTAACTATTGTGTTTACGTCGCTTCACGGTACATCTATTACAGCAGTTCCTGAAACCTTAAAACGTGCAGGCTATAAAAATGTGCATATTGTAAAAGAACAAGAAGTTCCAGACGGCAATTTTCCAACGGTTAAATCGCCAAACCCAGAAGAACCTGCAGCTTTAAAAATGGCTTTAGAACTAGCTGAAAAAGTGAATGCTGATATTGTTATTGGAACCGATCCTGATTGTGATAGATTAGGTGTAGCTGTTCGTAATGCAGATGGTGATTTACAATTGCTTAACGGAAATCAAACCATGTTAATGATGACTGATTTCTTATTAAAACAATGGAAAACAGAAAACAAAATAAAAGGTAAAGAGTTTATTGCTTCAACTATTGTATCTACACCAATGCTTAGCAAATTAGCTGAAGCATACAAGGTAGAAAGTAAAATAGTTTTAACAGGTTTTAAATGGATTGCTAAACTAATTCATGATTTCCCAGAGCTTGACTTTGTTGGTGGTGGTGAAGAAAGTTTTGGTTTTATGGTAGGCGATTTTGTTCGCGATAAAGATGCCGTTACCTCTACCCTTTTAGCTTGTGAAATTGCAGCCATAACAAAATCTCAAGGAAGTTCTTTTTTCAATGAGCTTTTAAACCTTTATACAGAGCACGGTTTTTATAAAGAAAAACTTGTTTCTTTAACTAAAAAAGGTATTGAAGGTGCTCAAGAAATTAAACAAATGATGGTTGATGCTAGAGAAACGCCTTTAAAAGAAATTAATGGTTCTAAAGTAGTTAAGTTTGAAGACTACGATTTATCAATCTCTAAAAACATGTTAACTGGAGAAGAAAGCACTATCGATATTCCAAAATCTAACGTATTAATTTATTATACTGAAGATGGTAGCCAAATAGCTTTAAGACCTAGTGGAACAGAACCAAAAATAAAATTCTACGTAAGTGTAAACACAAAATTAGATGCTGTTGAAAATTTCAAACAAACAGAAACCTTGTTAGACACTAAGGCTGAGGATATTTTAAAAGACATGAAACTCATTTAATGAATCATTTTTATAACATACTTAAGTATGCTAAACCATACAAAAGGTTTGCAATAGGACACATTATTTCTAATGTGTTTTTTGCTTTATTTGGCACACTATCTTTTGTGGCTTTAAAACCCATGCTCGATGTTATTTTTAAAAAAGAAAAAGAAGCTCCAACAGTTAAGCCTATATTTTCTTGGAACATTGAGTTTTCAAAATTAGGAGATTTTGCTGAAGACTATTTAGCATACCAAATGAATCAGTTTACTGGTGGCGATAATTCTAAAGCACTTATACTAGTTGTTGGGCTTATTATTGTAATGTTCTTATTAAAAAACATTTCCGGGTATTTAGCTAATTATTTTTTAGTATTCTTAAGAAATGGTGTTATTAGAGACCTAAGAAACAAAGTTTACAAGCAAACTGTAGAACTTCCACTTTCATATTTTTCTGAAAAACGAAAAGGCGATATTTTATCTCGTGTTACTAGTGATGTTTTAGACTTACAATATTCATTTTTGTCTGTCTTAGAACTTATTGTTAGAGAACCTTTAACGATTATTTTTACTATAACCGCAATGCTGATTATAAGTGTCAAACTCACCTTATTTGTGTTTGTTTTTATTCCTGTTATGGGGTTTATCATATCAAAAATTGGTAAAAGTTTAAAACGAAAATCAGATCGTGTTCAAAAAGAACAAGGAACATTTTTATCTACTTTAGAAGAAACCCTTACTGGCTTAAGAATTATAAAGGGATTTAATGCTGAAGAGAGTTTTAATGATAAATTCCAAGAATCAACAACACGTTTTTACCATTTTTCAAACAAGCTTTTAAATCGTCAAAACTTAGCGTCACCAACAAGTGAATTTCTAGGTATTTGTATGATTGCTGTAATACTATGGTATGGTGGTAATTTGGTTTTAAATTCAGATCCTGATTTAGCTCTAGACAGCAGTAGTTTTATAATATATATGGGGTTAGCTTATAATATATTAACTCCTGCAAAAGCAATTTCTCGTGGTCTGTATAATATTAAAAAAGGAGGTGCTGCTGCAGAGCGTATTCAAGAAATTATTGACACACCAAACCCTCTAAAGGATAAAGAAAATGCCATTTCAAAAGATAGTTTTGATTCTGAAATTGAATTCAAAAACATTTCTTTTAAATATCAAGATGAGTATGTTTTAAAAGATTTCTCTTTAACTATTCCAAAAGGAAAAACAGTGGCATTAGTTGGACAATCTGGTAGTGGAAAATCTACCATAGCCAATCTTATTACACGCTTTTATGATGTAAATAAAGGTAGTATTTTAATTGATGGAATTGATATTCGCGATTTAACCACAAGTTCTTTAAGAAGTCAACTTGGTATTGTAACTCAAGATGCCATTCTATTTAACGATAGTATTAAAAACAACCTAAAGTTAGGAAATGAAAATGCTACTGAAAACGACGTTATTGACGCTTTAAAAATTGCTAATGCTTGGGAATTTGTAAAAGATTTACCTGACGGTATAGAAACAAATATTGGCGACTCTGGAAATAAGCTTTCAGGCGGGCAAAAACAACGCTTAAGTATTGCACGTGCAGTTCTTAAAAGTCCTCCTATTATGGTTTTAGACGAAGCTACCTCAGCTTTAGATACCGAAAGCGAACGCCTCGTTCAAGTAGCTTTAGAAAATATGATGAAGAATAGAACTTCTATTGTTATTGCACACAGACTTTCAACTATTCAAAATGCAGATGAAATTGTAGTACTTAATAAAGGTGAAATTGTAGAACAAGGAAAACATAACGAGCTTATTGACAAAAAAGGTGTTTACCAAAAATTAGTAGACATGCAAAGCTTCGAATAAACAATTACAAACCATATAAAATATAAAAAAGGATAGAGATTTGGGTTTCTATCCTTTTTTTGTTCTTGTTAGATTTGGGGACAACTAACAACATAAGTAAGTTTCTGATACAAATTTATATTAAAAAAACATTCCTGACAAGAAAAAACGTATTTAATCGGGTTTTAAATGCATTTCGTCGATAAAATTGCAGATTTCAATAAGACTTTTAATAAACAAGAGAATACCTTAAGCATCTTGACAAAAAAGTGTTTACAAAAATGATTAGAGATGAAACGCTTTAGATAAACACGTAAAAAAAGGTATAAAATATAAAAAAGGATAGAGATTTGGGTTTCTATCCTTTTTTCTTCTTGTTAGACTTGGGGACGACTAACAACATAAGTAGGTTTCTGATACAAATTTATATTAAATAAACATAATTGACAAGAAAAAAATGTATTTAATCGCATTTATTTACACTTAATCGATTAAAAAGACTTTAAGATACTGATTTACAATCGCTTAATTTTTTACGGAAATATATAAATAAATTAGACTTTAAACTTTTAGTATATTTAGTAGTCTAAAGCAAAACTAGTTTAGTGACTGACGAAGTACAATTAATAGAACAACTTAAATCGAATACCCATAAAGAGCAAGCCTTTAGGGAGCTAATAACGCTTTATAAAGAACGTTTGTATTGGCACATACGTAATATTGTAAAGTCGCATGACGATACTGATGATGTCCTTCAAAACACATTTATTAAAATTTATAAAAATATTCATAACTTTAAAGGAGATAGCAAACTATTTTCTTGGATGTACCGTATTGCAACTAACGAGTCCATAACATTTATAAATAAAAACGCAAAACGCTTACAAACAACAAATGAAGAAGTTCAGCAATTAGCACTAAACAATTTAACTTCCGATGTGTATTTTGAAGGGAATGATATTCAATTAAAATTACAGAAAGCTATTGCAACATTACCCGAAAAGCAACAATTGGTTTTTAACATGAAATATTTTGAAGACATAAAATATAAGGATATGGCTGATATTTTAGAAACTAGCGAAGGAGCATTAAAAGCATCATACCATATTGCAGTAAAAAAAATAGAAACTTATTTAACTAAAGATTAAACCTTTAACAAACAAAACAGTCTTATTAATAAGATGAAAAAAAATAACTTACATAATATTAACGAAACCGGTTTTAAAGTACCTAAAGATTACTTTGAGAACCTTGAAGATGCTATATTAAGTGACATAAAACTTAAAGAGCTATCTCATGAGTCTGGTTTTATAACACCCAAAGATTATTTTGATACTTTAGAAGATCATATTATTGAAAAAACATCAACTAAAGAAACTCCAAAAGTAATTTCATTATTTAATAGAAGAAACCTACTTTACCTATCTGGTGTTGCTGCAGCTGTATTATTACTTTTTAATTTATCTATTTTTAACAACACAACCACTTGGGCATCATTAGATACTGAAACGGTAGAAGATTATATGATAAACGGAGGCTTATTAGACTCATATGAAATTGCATCATTACTAACAACAGAAGAACTCTCTGATGCTAATTTTATAGAAACTAATTTTAACGAAAACAATATTGAAACCTACTTAATAGATCATCTAGATATAGAAGATTTATATGTTGAATAAAACAAATATTATAAACAAATGAAAAAAATTATACTCCCACTATTCGTGCTACTATTATCATTAAGCACATTTGCCCAACATAAAGGCAGAGAAAAAATAAAAGCACTTAAAGTCTCTTTTATTACAGAAAAACTAGATTTAACAGCACAAGAAGCACAACAATTCTGGCCTATTTATAATGCTTATGATGAAGTAACAACAAAAATAAAATATACTGATATAAAAAAAATTAGACGTGAAATAAAACAAAATTTCACTACTATATCTAATGAAAGAGCCAATGAACTTTTAAGCCAACTATCGGGTTATGAAAAACAATTACATGATGAAGATGTTAAACTTATCAGCAAACTAAGAAAAGTGTTGTCTCCTAAAAAAATAATTTCACTAAGAATAGCAGAAGAAGATTTTAAAAGAAAACTATTTGAACGGTTTAAACAAATGCGACAAAATCATAAAAAACCTGAATAATAAAATATGGAGCAATAAGCTCCTTTTTTATTACCTAAAAGTTAATTTAGATATCTTTCCTTGTCCAGCTGCATACGCTGTACTATCATTTAAAAACCGAATAGTATAAAAGCTTTCATCTGTTATATGATTCCACAACTCACCAGAATCATTACTAAAATCGATTCCTGTAAAACCAACAGAAACTAAATCCTTTCCTCCTTTATTTGGAATATATTGGACACAACTCTTATAATTTGGGTTTTCATTCTCTGCTACTAAAACCCATGTTTTTCCGCCGTCAGTCGTTTTTATTTTATTGGCAGTATTTACACTTGGGTTGCTATAATCGCCTCCAATAGCAAATCCGTTATTTTCATCATAAAAATCGATGGAATAAATGCCTTCAGTAACTTTCTCTTGAATTATAGGCGTATTTACAACTTCCCATGAAGTGCCTTTATCTTCAGAATAATATATATTCCCACTTGTAGTAGCTATCCATGTTTTATTTTTAAGGACTTTAATATTAGTATTACTTGCAGCAAAAGCACCTTCGCCCGCTTCCGCTTTTGGCAAATTATTGCATGCTGTTTTTTGCCATGTTTGCCCACCATCTCTTGTTATAATAATAGACAAACAGCCATTCATACTATCACCAACAGCAATACCTTCGGTGTCATTCCAAAAGGTCATCGCATCATAAAAAACGCCTTCTCCTCCTTCTTCTTTATAAACCAATTCCATGTTTCCTGTATCACCAGTTTTAAACAATAAAGCTGGACTTTCAATACTTAGCATAAAGAAATCTGTACTTGTATGCGCAACTGCTCGAAAATGCAAGTTTAAAGTATCGTATTTTTGAATAGAAGTTTGCCATAATTTTGTTTTAGGATTATATAACCCAAAAGCACCATTATTCGCCGCAAAAGCTAAACTTTTATCATTCAATATATCTATTGCACGAATACTTAATAAGGAGTCTTGTAAAATGGTTTCAACATCTACGTTACTAAAACTTCTAATATTTTCGTCTTTCTTTCCCCCACATGAAAATAAAACGATAGTAACCAATACAAATAAAATACGATTCATAAATTTCAAATTTCTATAAAAGTAGAAAAGCAAAATGAATAAACAGATAAACGATTTAGCAAATCGACATTTTAAACGTAACTTTGCACCCTTATTTATATACAATGCGATTACACAGAAATTTATGCTTTGCGGTTATTGATGGTTTAACCCTAATATTTAACGAAGGAAAGTATGCCGATAAGGTAATACAACAACTACTAAAACGTGATAAACGTTGGGGAGCTCGCGACAGAGGTTTTGTTGCCGAAACCACCTACGACATGGTACGATGGAAGCGTTTATATGCGGAAATTGCTGAAGTAAAAGAACCGTTTGACAGAGAGAACCTGTGGCGTATGTTTGCTGTTTGGGCAACCTTAAAAGGAATAAAATTACCAGATTGGAAATATTTTGAAGGCACGCCTTTACGAAAAATTAAAGGGCGTTATGATGAACTCTCAAAAACCAGACGATTCAAAGAATCTATTCCAGATTGGATGGATGAAATTGGTCGGAAAGAATTAGGAGATGCTGTTTGGGGTAAAGAAATTGCTGCTTTAAACGAACAAGCCGACGTTATTTTAAGAGTAAACACGCTTAAAACAACCAAAGAAAAATTACAAACGGAATTATTCGATTTAGATATTGAAACAGATTTTATTGATAACTATCCAAGTGCACTAAAATTAAGAGAGCGTGCTAATGTATTTTCTACTGAAGCTTTTAAAAATGGTCATTTTGAAGTTCAAGATGCTTCATCGCAATTAGTAGCTGAGTATTTATATGTAAAACCAGGAATGCGTGTTGTTGATGCTTGTGCAGGTGCAGGAGGAAAAACATTGCATTTAGCCGCTTTAATGGAAAACAAAGGTCAAATTATTGCTATGGATATTTATGGCAATAAATTGAATGAATTAAAACGTCGTGCAAAACGAAACGGTGCTCATAATATTGAAAACCGTGCTATCGAATCGACTAAAGTCATTAAAAAATTATACAATAAAGCAGATCGTGTTTTAATTGATGCCCCTTGTTCTGGTTTAGGTGTATTACGTAGAAATCCGGATGCTAAATGGAAACTACAACCCGACTTTATTAATAAAATAAAGAAAACCCAACAAGACATTTTACAACAATATTCTAAAATGGTAAAAGCTGGTGGACAACTAGTATATGCTACCTGTTCGGTATTACCATCTGAAAACCAAGAACAAGTTGAAAACTTTTTAAAATCTGAAGCAGGTGAAAATTTCACGCTTGTAAAAGACAAAAAAGTATTGTCGCATAAATCTGGTTTTGATGGGTTTTATATGGCGTTGTTGGAACGTAAAGCTTAATACTTGTTTAATTTAATAAACTCTTATGTTAAAATAAGAAACACTTAACTTAATAATAGTTAAAAACGTTAAAGCTTTTTTAAAAAAATTCTTACACTTATAAAAAACACTTGATTTGTTTTAAATAATTTTAAAATTTAAAACAATGAAAAAACTATTACTAGTAACAGCAATCGCTATATTGGGATTCGCAACCGTTAACGCACAAGATATAGATTTTGGAGTAAATTTTGGCATTGTATACAAACTAGATAACGGTCTTAATTTTAATGCACGTTATAATTGGGGTTTAACCAATATTACTGTTGAACATGACATAACAAAAAATAATAGTGTGTTTCAACTTTCTGTAGGCTATTTTTTTTAAAACATTACACCTTAATATATTAAAAACCGAAGTCTATTAGCTTCGGTTTTTTGAGTTTTATTAATTATATAATAAGAACTTTAAAACAAATTTCAATAGAAAACCATATAACTCACCTTGTTTATATGTAGGAAAAATTAATTATATTTACAGTTTAACAGTAGTTAAAAACTCACTTTATATCGACTTATTTATGGGATGTGATAACTAAAAGATACTATATAAAAAGTTAGCAAAAATTATGAAAAAAATAACGATAATATTAATTATTATATTAAGTAAAACAGCTTATTCTCAAAATAAAGAATATATAAATGATTTTGGAACTCCTCTTACAAAAATCGAATTCAAAAAAATAAGAAGAGATGGTGGAGTTGTTGTTAGGCATAAAAACAATAATCATTCTAAAAAAGGAATTATTCCAATCGAATACAATGGACATATATCAGACTCTCTAAAATTAAAAATTATAAACTTTTTAGAATCAAATTCCAACTTTAAAATAGATAATACAGATAAAATAATTATAGATTATGCAATTGACCATCGCTGCAATGTAATAAATAATATTAATTTCAATCGTTATATCAAAACTATTGAAGAAAATGAAGATTTAGCTTTGTTTCTTGTCATAGACAATTATGACAATAATGCTAAAAATCAAATTGTAGACAGCTCTGATTTAATAAAAAATAACTTTTTCAAATACATCCATTGGAATTTAGAATATCAATACAAATGTGGTGGAGTTCTTTTAATTTATCCTGACAATTCATTCCTGAGAATTTATAGTGAACATAATCCTATGGACATATTTGATAAAATAACATTTGCTAACAATCGAATAAAACCAATAAAAAACTCAAAATCCCAGCAATAACCTCAACTTCATAAATGTTTACTAAAAACATTTGAACAAACCCCAAAGCTTATTTTTAAAAACGCAAACCCGCGTTAGCGATTAAGACATTTGTTGAAGCTCTCCCGATTTTTTTATCGGGAAGCGACTGCCGCAAGCGCGACCCCTTTTCGGGGTAACGCCCAAACTAAAAAACATCTGTTTAAAACCCCTTAATAACTCTCTGTTTAGTATGAAATTTTTTGCATGAAAATCAACTAAAAAGAAGTAAATTTGCACTTTCTTTAAACAAACAAATTAAGATATAATGATTCATTTCTTTGGAAACGTAACCAGTAAGGTATTTGCTGTTCAAACAACAAAAGAATTATCAACCGAGAGCATCTCAAAATTAGTTTGGTTATTTGGCGACCAACCTAAAATAGAACAAGCATCACTAGATGCTTTTTTTGTTGGCCCTCGTGCGGCTATGATAACACCTTGGAGTACCAATGCTGTTGAGATTACCCAGAATATGGGTATTGTTGATATTATTAGAATTGAAGAATTTGAAGCGGTTGCCGACGATTTTAAAGATTTTGACCCGATGATTTCGGAAATTTTTAAAGGCCTAAATCAAGACTCATTTACTATTGATATTCAGCCAGAGCCTATTCTTAATATTGAAGACATTGCGGCTTACAATGATCAAGAAGGTTTATCGTTAAGCGATGAAGAGGTGGCCTACTTAGAAGGAGTTGCTAAAAAGATTGGCAGACCGTTAACGGATTCTGAAGTATTTGGCTTTTCGCAAGTAAACTCAGAGCATTGTCGTCATAAAATATTTAACGGTACGTTTGTTATTGATGATGAAGAAATGCCGGTGTCGCTTTTCAAAATGATTAGACAAACATCTGAAGCACATCCTAATGATATTGTTTCGGCATATAAAGATAATGTGGCTTTTGTAAAAGGCCCTAAAGTGGAACAATTTGCACCTAAACGTGCCGATATTCCTGATTATTATACGACTCAAGAATTTGAATCGGTTATTTCGCTAAAAGCGGAAACGCATAATTTCCCAACAACGGTTGAACCTTTTAATGGTGCTGCAACGGGTGCTGGTGGAGAAATTAGAGATAGACTGGCTGGAGGAAAAGGATCGCTTCCGTTAGCAGGAACGGCGGTTTACATGACATCGTATTCGCGTTTGGAAGCAAACAGACCTTGGGAGCAAAAATTTGAAGCTAGAGAGTGGTTATACCAAACTCCAATGGATATTTTAATTAAAGCATCTAATGGAGCTTCTGATTTTGGTAATAAATTTGGTCAACCATTAATCTGTGGTTCGGTATTAACGTTTGAACACGAAGAAAATGCGGCTGCAAGCGCATCGGCAGCAAGGAAGCTTGGTTTCGACAAAGTGATTATGCAAGCGGGTGGTATTGGATACGGAAAAGCAGATCAGGCTTTAAAAGATACGCCTAAAAAAGGTGATAAAATAGTGATTCTTGGTGGTGAAAATTACCGAATTGGTATGGGTGGTGCTGCGGTATCATCGGCAGATACAGGAGAGTTTGCTTCTGGCATCGAACTTAACGCAGTACAACGTTCTAACCCAGAAATGCAAAAACGTGCTGCCAATGCGGTTCGTGGTATGGTAGAAAGTGATGAAAACTTTATTGTTTCTATTCACGATCATGGTGCTGGTGGACATTTAAATTGTTTATCGGAACTTGTTGAAGATACTGGTGGAAAAATTAATTTAGATAACTTACCTGTTGGAGATCCTACCCTATCGGCTAAAGAAATTATAGGTAACGAATCGCAAGAACGTATGGGACTTGTGATTGCCGATGAACATATAAAGACACTTAACAAAATAGCGGAACGTGAGCGTTCGCCAATGTATACTGTAGGTGATGTGACAGCTGATAACCGTTTTACTTTTGAATCTGAAACCAAAGGCGATAAACCTATGGATTTAGCTTTAGAAGATATGTTTGGTAGTTCTCCTAAAACGGTTTTAACAGATAAAACGGTTACTAGAAATTATAAAAACTCAAGATATAAAACCAAAAACTTACAAATCTACTTAGAGCAAGTGTTGCAACTGGAAGCTGTAGCTTGTAAAGATTGGTTAACAAATAAAGTAGACCGTTGTGTTGGTGGTAAGGTTGCCAAACAACAATGTGTGGGACCTTTACAAATTCCGTTAAATAATGTGGGTGTTATGGCACTAGATTATAACGGAAAAGAGGGTATTGCGACTTCTATTGGTCACTCGCCTATTTCAGGATTAATTAATCCTGAAGCGGGTAGTAGAAATTCAATCACAGAATCGCTTACCAACATTATTTGGGCGCCTTTAAAAGATAATTTAGCGTCTATTTCACTGTCGGCAAACTGGATGTGGCCTTGTAAAAATGAAGGTGAAGATGCTCGTTTATATAAAGCAGTTAAAGCAGTTTCTGAATTTTCTATAGATTTAGGAATTAATGTGCCAACAGGAAAGGATTCGCTTTCCATGAAACAAAAATACCCTAACGAAGAAGTAATTTCTCCAGGTACGGTTATTATTTCGGCTGCTGGAAATTGTAATGAAATTTCTAAAGTTGTAGAGCCTGTTTTAAAACAAAACGGCGAAAGCATCTATTATATTAATATGTCTCAAGACGAATTTAAATTAGGTGGTAGTTCTTTTAACCAAGTTTTAAATACAATTGGAAACGATGCACCTGATGTAAAAAGTTCAGCGTTTGTAAAAGACACGTTTAACACCATTCAAGATTTGATTAAAGCAGATAAAATTTCTGCTGGTCACGATGTGGCTTCTGGTGGATTAATTACTACGTTACTTGAACTATGTTTTGCTGATGTTAATTTAGGTGCCGATTTTGATATCTCTGCCTTAAATGAAGAAGATTCTATAAAAGTATTATTCTCTGAAAATTCAGGTATTGTTTTTCAAGGCGATGCTTCTATTGAATCTGTTTTAGCTGAAAACAATATTGAATTCTTTAAAATAGGAACTGTAAATAACTCAGCTACTTTAAATATTAAGAACAACGAAGATACATTCTCTTTTGATGTTTCTAAAATGAGAGATGTTTGGTATAAAACATCGTTCTTATTAGACCAAAAACAAACGGCTAATGGTTTAGCACAAGACCGTTTTGATAATTATAAAAATCAACCACTGCAATACACTTTCCCAAAACAGTTTACAGGAAAATTACCTGAACTAAACGGAAAAAGACCAAAAGCTGCCATTCTACGTGAAAAAGGATCTAATTCTGAACGTGAAATGGCAAACGCTATGTATTTAGCGGGGTTTGATGTGAAGGATGTACACATGACCGATTTAATTTCAGGTCGTGAGACCTTAGAGGACATTCAGTTTTTAGGAGCCGTTGGTGGTTTCTCTAACTCCGATGTTTTAGGATCTGCTAAAGGTTGGGCAGGTGCTATTAAGTACAACGAGAAAGCAAATAAAGCGATACAAGATTTCTTTAACAGAGAAGATACGTTGTCGGTTGGTATTTGTAATGGATGTCAGTTATTCATGGAATTAGAAGAAATTAATCCAGATCATGAGATTCATGGTAAAATGGTTCATAATGATTCTCATAAACATGAAAGTTCATTTACTTCGGTGAAGATTCAAGAGAATAATTCAGTGATGCTTTCTACACTTGCAGGAAGCACATTAGGTGTTTGGATTTCTCATGGTGAAGGAAAATTTAATTTACCTTACGGTGAAGATAAATATCAAATAGTTGCTAAATATGGTTATGAAGGGTATCCTCATAATCCGAATGGTTCTGATTTTAACACCGCTATGATGTGTGATAAAACAGGTCGTCATTTAGTAACCATGCCACATATTGAGCGTTCTACTTTCCAATGGAACTGGGCAAACTACCCTGAAGGACGTAAAGATGAAGCAACGCCATGGTTAGAGGCCTTTGTGAATGCTAGACTTTGGATTGAGAAATAAGAAACAATTCTTTATATAAAACCAAAAGCTTTTTCGTAAGAAAAAGCTTTTTTTTATGCATAATTTTTACGTATTTTCAAGACATGAAAAAACACATTTTTAAAATCATTACTATAATTTTAGGATTGATTTTTACTTCTCAAACTTTTAGTCAAAACGACCAAAAACTAGTAAAACGAGATTACTATAATGACAGCATCGTTTCTATAGAAAAATGGTACAATAAAAACAAAGAATTAGACAGTGTTAAAACTTACTTTAAAACTAAAGAATTATATGAAAGCTTTCATTACAAAAACAATTACTTAAATGGTAAATCTTACCAGTTTAACAAAAAAGGAGACATTATAACTACTTGGAACTTTAAGAACAACACCCTTATTGAACGTACAGATCATATTATAAAATTCAACAAAAAAAATAAAGACAATATAAAAAATGCATACGAAAGCATTAAACGTGTAAACGAACTTATAAAAGCGAACCCCAAAAACACTGAGCTTCGTTACCGAAGAGCTAGAATAAGATATTACCTAGAAAACCGTTATTTGGCACTAATTGATTTTAAGCAACTAACAAAAAACATGTTTGATTATGCAAAAAAGAATGACACAGTGCCTCCAAAAAAACTAATAGGAGAAATATATAACCTTACAGGAAGTCTTTACGCTTCCTTAGAGAAGAAAAACCAAGCCATATATTATAAGTTACAAGCTACCTTAGCAAATCCTGAAAGCACAAAATTAGCTTACAATTTTGCATCACATTTATACACAATTAAATCTTATAAACTTTCAGAAAATTTATTAAAAACGGCTTCCGAAAAATGGCCAAACCATTCCTTTACAAATCGCTTACTTGCAAGCTTATACATTGATTTCGAAGATTACAAGAAAGCCTTACATCACATAAATATTGCTTTTGAAAGAGAAGAAGATCTTCTAAAAAACAGTAAAGGAGTTACAGGTAAAGATATAAGAACTTTAAGAGGCTTTATTTATCATAAATTGGGTGACACTAAAAAAGGAATTACTGATTTAAAAAAAGCCATTAATTTAAACACCTCCAATGCTTACGTCTATAGAAATCTTGGAATTGTTTACTATGACACTGAAAAATACGAAAAAGCTTGTGAGTGCTTAAAAAAAGCTCAAAAATTAGGATATGAAAAAACATATAACAGAGATGACATACAAGATTATTTAGATTATTCTTGTAAAGAAAAATCTAATAGAGAAAACATAGAAAAACCAATAAAAACATCTGAAATAAACACATTACCATATTTACATCCTAATCCTTCTCATAACGTTATCAATATTAAAAACCTTCCTTTTGAAAATTTTCAATACACCATCTATGACTATAAAGAAAGAGTGGTAATGAAAAAAAAGACCTCTATCCATTCATCAATTAATATATCTTATTTACCAAAAGGTTTTTATACTATTAAAGTTATAAGTGGTGAAGAATCTGAAAACTTTATACTTATTAAGGACAAATAAAATCATGCTAAAAAACATCTCTTTAATTTCTATTTTTATTTCAGTTTTTTATGCTGAATCCCAAAACTTATCTGTCGCAAGATTTTACTACCAAGATAGTATTATAGCAATGGAGCAGTTTTCCAACAATAAAAAACTAGATAGTATCAAAACCTACTACAAAACTGGTGAGCTTGATGAACTCTTTTACTTTAACAAATCTAGTCTTAACGGAGAGTCATATAAATTCAACAAAACTGGAGAAAAAATAGTGACTTGGATTTTTAACAATGATAAATTAATAAGTAGAACAGATCATTTTATTAAGTTTAATAAAAAAAATAAAACAAGAATTCAATTAATTCATGATGAATTAGTTGAATTAAACAAATTAATTAAAAACACTAAAAACGGCACTGTAAACACCAATTTAATTCTTCAACTTTCACATAAACGCTTAGAATTAGGTAATAGAATATTAGCTTTATCTGATTTAATGAATGTGGTAAATTCTATTGAAAGCTTACCAGAAGAAGATCAAAAAAAATACAAATTAAGTTCTTATTATGACGCCCTAGGTAATGTTTATGAAAGTTTTGAAATGTACAGATTAGCAAACATATATAAATCTAAAGCATTAAAAGAAGAACCAAACAACTCATATTTTCAATATAAATTAGGAGCTTTTAAATACACTAGCAAGAATTATAAATCTGCCCTTAAATATTTAAAGAAAGTTATTCAAAAATCACCCGAGCATGCAGCAGCTCATAATATTTTAGCAAGCTTATATATAGATTTCGAAGCATATGAAAACGCTATGTATCACCTCTACATAGCATTTCGAGATGAAACAAACTTAATAAAATATGGCTTAGACAATACAGATAATAATTTATTAACTAAAAGAGGGTTTTTACAACATAAACTGGGCTTTTCAGAAAATGGAATTCTAGATTTAAAAGAAGCTATTTACCAAGACCCTCAAAATTCGTTTGCACATAGAACACTTGGTTTTATATATTCTGAATTAGGAAAAAACAATGAAGCATGTACCGAACTTTTAATAGCAAAAAAATTAGGCTATGAAAAAATTCATGATAGAAACGATCTATCTAAACACACCTCATCTTGGTGTAAAAATGATTCAATAAGTTCAAAAACATTAGGATTAAATAAAAGACCATATGTAAGTCCAAATCCTGCAACGGATTTAATTAAAATAAAAAATATAAACGACTCGAATTTTGAATTTGAAATATTTAACTCAGACAACATAGTTGTTAAACATGGTATTTCTGAAGAAAAAAGCATTCGTCTTTTTGGATTACAGCCAGACTTTTACACATTAAAAATAAAAAGTAAAGGACTCGAGTATACCATGAAATTTGTCAAAAAAAAGGCCATTTAAAACAAAGTACCTCCTAAACCAAAAGTCTTTGTGAATGCTAGACTTTGGATTGAGAAATAAACAATCTGTTTAATAAAAATTTAAAACGAAGCCAGAAGTGTAATTACGCTTCTGGCTTTTAGTTATTAAAAAATAAAAACATTATAAACTTTAGTATTTAAATACTGGTAGCTTTTATTACGGCTTGAGCAGAAACTAACCTTGCAATAGGGACTCTATAAGGCGAACAACTTACATAATTCATACCTGTTTTATAGCAAAATTCTACCGAACGAGGTTCGCCTCCATGCTCGCCACAAATTCCAACTTTTAAATTTGGTTTTACACTTCTACCTCGTTCTGTTCCCATTTCAACTAACTGCCCTACGCCTTCTTGATCTAATACTTCAAACGGGTCGGATTTTAAAACACCTTTCTCAATATAAATAGGCAAGAATTTACTAGCATCATCTCGCGAATAGCCAAAGGTCATTTGAGTTAAATCATTTGTACCAAACGAAAAGAAATCAGCGTGTTTAGCAATTTTATCGGCCAATAAAGCAGCTCTAGGAATTTCAATCATGGTTCCTACTAAATAATCGATACGATCATTTCTTTCTTTAAAAACAGTACGAGCTGTGTTTCTTATAATAGCTTCTTGTGCTTCATACTCTTTAACGGTTCCTACCAAAGGCACCATGATTTCTGGAATAACAATTTTATCTTTTGCCTTTACATTTAATGCCGCTTCAATAATAGCTCGAGTTTGCATTTCTGTAATTTCAGGATAGGTAATACCTAGCCTGCAACCTCTATGTCCCAACATAGGATTAAACTCCTCTAATTCTGCTACTTTTAATTTCACAGCTTCTAATGAAATGTGCATATCTTCGGCTAAACTTCGTTGGGTTTCTAATTGATGTGGCACGAATTCATGTAAAGGTGGATCTAGTAACCGAATGGTTACTGGTAAACCTGCCATAGCTTCAAAAATACCTTCAAAATCTTCACGTTGCATGGGTAATAATTCTTCTAAAGCTTGCTTTCTACCTTTTACTGTATCGGCCAAAATCATTTCACGCATAGCTTTAATTCTGTCTACTTCAAAAAACATATGCTCCGTTCGAGTTAACCCAATACCTTGAGCTCCAAAACTACGTGCAACTCTGGCATCTTTTGGTGTATCAGCATTGGTTCGCACCTCCATAACACCATACTTGTCAGACAATTTCATAATTTCGGCAAACTCGCCTGTTAACTCTGGTTCTATGGTATTAACTTTACCTTCTATTATATTACCTGTAGAGCCATTTAATGAAACCCAATCGCCTTCATGATATTCATGACCATCAACGGTAAGTATTCGTTTTTTATAATTTATTTTTAAAGCTCCGGCTCCAGATATACAACATTTACCCATACCTCTAGCAACAACCGCAGCATGCGATGTCATACCTCCACGAGCAGTTAAAATACCTTTAGCAATATTCATACCCTCTAAATCTTCAGGCGATGTTTCAATTCTAACTAAAATACTATTCTTAAATTTATTAGCCTCATCTGCAAAAAAAACAATTTTTCCAGTAGCCGCCCCCGGAGATGCTGGCAAGCCTTGTGCAATTACATGAGCCATTTTTAAAGCATCGGGATCAAAAATAGGATGCAACAACTCATCTAATTTATTAGGTTCTATTCTTAATAAAGCTTCTACTTCGGTTATCTCTTTTTCTTCTAAAAGGTCCATGGCAATTTTAACCATAGCAGCTCCAGTTCGTTTACCATTTCTGGTTTGTAAAATCCAAAGTTTACCATCTTGAATCGTAAACTCCATATCTTGCATATCGCGGTAATGTGTTTCTAATTTTTGTTGGTAGGTATTCAATTCTTTATAAATTGAAGGCATTAATTCTTCTAATGACGGATAGTTTTTTAATCTATCTTCCTCTTCAATATTTGCTAATACAGCCCAACGCTGCGACCCTAATTTTGTAATCTGCTGTGGTGTTCGTACGCCTGCAACCACATCTTCACCTTGAGCATTTATTAAATATTCTCCATTAAAAACATTTTCTCCTGTTCCTGCATCCCGTGTAAAACAAACACCTGTACCCGAATTACCGCCCATATTACCATACACCATAGCTTGTACATTTACAGCCGTTCCCCAATCTTCTGGATAACCATGCATGTTTCTGTAATAAATAGCACGATTACCATTCCAACTATTAAAAACAGCGATAATAGCTCCCCAGAGTTGATCCCAAGGGTTTGTTGGAAAATCATGTCCTGTTTGTTTTTTAACAGCATCTTTAAAATCGTAAACCAAATCTTTTAGATCTTGAATAGAAAATTCATTATCTAAATGAATCCCTCGTTTTTCTTTAAGATGCTCCATAATTTCTTCAAACGGGTCAATATCTTCTTTTGAAGCAGGCTTCATACCTAAAACAACACCGCCATACATTTGAATAAAACGTCTGTACGAATCCCATGCAAAATGTTCGTTCTTAGTTTTCTTTGCTAATCCTAAAACAACTTCATCATTTATACCAAGATTTAAAACTGTATCCATCATTCCTGGCATAGAAACTCTAGCTCCCGAACGCACCGATACTAATAATGGGTTTTGTTTGTCTCCAAATTTAGTTCCCATAAACCTTTCAATATTTGCAATAGACTTTTCTACCTCATCCTTTATCATTTCTAAAACAGCCACTTCTCCAAGTAGGTTATAATCTGTACAAACTTCTGTAGTAATAGTAAATCCTGGTGGAACAGGAATACCAATGGCACTCATTTCAGCTAAATTAGCACCTTTACCTCCTAGTAAATTTTTCATTTCACTATTTCCGTCAGCCGATTTATTTCCAAATCTGTAAACTCTTGTTTTTGCTTCTTCTAGTAGTTCCATAATAATTATAGTTAATAGGTTTTACCTTCTTTAATAAAAACTCAAATAAAAATGTATGATTTTATTTTTAGACCACCTATAAATCTATATTACAACTAAATGATATTCAATGACATAAATCATATAATATGTCGTTTTTATTATTTATATAAAACAAAAACCCCAATTTCAAATAAATGAAATCGGGGTTTTTAGGATTTATAGTTAACCAATTTATGAAGCTTCAGATATGTTTATCATAATAGCATTCAATTTTTTTATACAAACTCTAAATACTGTATTTTTTTTACAAGAAAGATTCAATACCATAACTTCCTCTAAGCATTCCTACTACAAGAACTGCTGCAACGCAAATAATGAGTATAGTTAACGGAATAACTAATCTATCTATAACAGATAACTTCTTAGCTCTATCTTTATCGCCTATTAAACCATTATTATCTAAAAACATAGCTAAAGCCCAAGCCAATACTGGATTTGTTACCATAGCCATAAAAATACAAACTCCGGCAGCTTGTGCACATGAACTCTTTTTAATCATTTGAATACCAGCTTCAATCATAGGTAAAAACACACCAACAAGTAACGCAATACATCTTACTGGTGGCCATACAGCTACGTCCATCGGGCTTCCTAAAATAGCAACTGCCATAACCATTAAACCTAGAAGAATAGCTCCTGCAGGAATAGGTCTTTTTGCTATTGCAGCCGGAATTAAATAAGTACCCCAAGAAGACGTAATATTACCACCACCAACAGCTGTTCCTACCATTTGTCTTATAGAACACATGGTCATAGTATCATCAACATCCATTAAGACTTTCTCTGATTTCTTTGGGTAATTCATTTCTTGAAAAATACGATGTCCTAAGAAATCTGGCGACCACATTGCTACCGCTAAAATAGCGAAAGGTAAAGACGCAATAAAATGCTCCATTTTAGGTAAACCTAACATCCAACCTTCATCTGTACTTCCCCACCAATATGCTGGATTAAGATTTGGCAACCCAATTTCTGTTGTAATTTGAAGATCAAAACCAGCACCTCCAATTAAAGCAATAGCTAAAGCTAAAATTGCACAAGCAGGAATAGCTAACCAACGCTTATCTATTCGAGCAAGAAAACTGTATAAAATTACAGTAAAACTTAAAATAATTAAGGCTAAATAACCCATAGATCCTGCTTCAACAGCTGTTGATTCAAGTCCCATGCCCCAATTTTGAATGGTTTTAATTTGACTCATTGCTCCCATAAAACCTAAAAAGGTTAATAATCCACCAGCAACGCCTTTACTTGTTAAATTTACTAAGCGAGATCCCCCTTTAAAATAACTAAGTAAGAGTCCAAATACACCAATTAAGATTGCTAAAGCTAAAGGGTGTGCTCCTGCTAAAGCTATTGTTGCAATAAGCGGAATCATAGGTCCATGATTACCTGCTAAATTTGCTCTAGGATTAAAAAAACCAGAAGCCAAAATAACAAACAAAAAGGCAGGAATTATCATCTCTACTCTAGATACCTCAATAGCAAATTCCTTCCCTAGTGTAATGTGATCCCAAGCTTCGGTTAAACCGTTAGCCCAAGCCATCATTACTGATGAATACATAGCAATAATACCAAGAGTTCCTGCAAGTGCTGGCACTAAATCTTCCCATTCAAACCTAAAATCTCTTCCTGGAAGATTTAATTTGAATCTTTTAGGTTTCATTATTTGCAATTCATGCTCTAGGTAATCTGATCGACTCTCAAAATCTGAAGCCGGTTTATGCTGTTCTTTATAAGTTTTCATGTATTATTTTTTCGGACGAGAAATTAGTTTGTTACTATTTTTAATTGGAGATACATGGCGATAATAAACCCCATATAAAACCAATTAAGGTATTTGTTGTTTTAATTTTTTTTGAATTTATAATGCTAAAAACAGCGTATTAGTTGTGTTTTACTTCTTTAAAGTATTGACTTAAAATTTTTGAAGCAGTAACAATTTCTTCTTCTGTATTTTCGCGAACATCTTCAAGCTCATATTTCCAACCTAAGGCTTCCCATTTATGAATTCCTAATTTATGATATGGCTGAATTTCAATTTTTTCTATGGTTTTAAAATCTTTAAAATGATTTCCTAACGCATGTAATAATTCTGGTTTATCTGTGATTCCTGGAATTAACACATATCGTAACCACATTTTTTTACCAGAATCTTCTCTATATTTAGCAAAGTTGAGACCTGTATCTTTATTAGGATTACCAGTTATATATTGATAGCCTTCTTCAGTCATATGCTTAATATCTAGCATGATTAAATCGGCATAATCATCTAACAACTCCTGTGAAAAATGATTTAATATGCGACCGTTAGTATCAATATTAGTATGAATACCTTCTTCTTTTAATCTTTTAAAAAAAGGTATTAAAGCTTTTGCCTGTAATAATGGCTCTCCTCCAGAAACGGTTACACCTCCTTTTTTTCCAAAATAAGGTTTTGTTTTAAGGGCCATTTCAACTAATTCTTCTATAGGATAATCGCTCCCGCCATGGGTATCAATAGAATCTGGGTTATGACAATACAAGCATTTTAACTTACATCCTTGCAAGAATATAACCATTCTAATACCGGGACCATCATGTGTTCCGAAGCTTTCAATAGAATGTACTCTTAAAAAATTTGCTTGAGTTTCGATAAGGCAGTGTTTTAAAAATTAACATCTGATAGAAAAGCTAAAAAACTTCATCTATCAGATGCTTAAAATTATTTAAATAATTAATTACATTGATTTGTGGAACGAACGGTTTATAACGTCTAACTGTTGCTCTCTAGTTAATCGAATAAAGTTTACCGCATATCCTGATACTCTAATAGTTAATTGAGGATACTCTTCTGGACGCTCCATAGCATCTAATAAGGTTTCTTTATTTAATACATTCACATTTAAGTGCTGTGCATTTTTAGAAAAATAACCATCTAGAATGGTTCCTAAATTTTCTATACGTTCTTCTTGGTTAGCACCTAAAGATTTTGGTACCATTGAGAATGTATTAGAAATTCCATCCTGAGAATCGCTATATTGAATTTTAGAAACAGAGTTTAAAGAAGCAATTGCCCCTTGTGTATCACGACCGTGCATTGGATTTGCTCCTGGTGCAAAAGGTACACCACTAGCTCTTCCATCTGGTGTTGCTCCTGTTTTCTTACCATATGCTACATTAGATGTAATAGTTAATACAGACATTGTTGGTTCTGCATTCTTATAAACTGGTAATTTCTTTAATTCATTATTAAAATCTGCTACAGCGTTTACAGCTAATTCATCTACACCGTCAACATCATTTCCGTATTTAGGAAACTCTCCTTCAATTTCAAAATCTATCGCTAAACCTTCTTCATTTCTAATTGGTTTTACTTTAGCATATTTAATAGCTGAAAGCGAATCGGCAACAATTGATAATCCTGCGATACCATAAGCAATATTTATACTTGGATTCGTATCAATTAAAGCCATTTGAGCTTTTTCATAATAATACTTATCATGCATGTAATGAATAATGTTCATAGAATCATTATAAATACGAGCAACATCTTTCATAGCTACTTTAAAGTTAGCCATTACTTTATCGAAGTCTAAATATTCATCAGTATATTCTGGAATACCTTCAACCATTAAAGTTCCTGTTTTTTCACATCGACCAGCATTAATAGCTAATAATAAAGTTTTAGCTAAGTTCGTTCTTGCTCCGAAAAACTGAATAGATTTCCCTAATGCTTGGTAAGAAACACAACAAGCAATTCCGTAATCATCAGAACCACGGTTGGTTCTCATTAATTCATCATTTTCAAATTGAATTGAAGACGTATCAATAGAAACTTTAGCACAATAGTCTTTAAAATTTTGTGGTAAAGCTTCCGACCAAAGAATTGTAATATTTGGTTCTGGTGACGGCCCTAGATTGTATAATGTATTTAAGAATCTGAATGACGTTTTAGTTACTTTCGTTCTTCCATCAGAGAACATACCACCTATAGCTTCTGTTACCCATGTTGGATCTCCTGCAAAAATCTCATTATAAGCTTCCATTCTTAAATGACGAACCATACGTAATTTCATTACGAATTGATCGATATATTCTTGAGCTTCAACCTCTGTAATTACACCTTCTTCTAAATCTTTCTGAATATATATATCTAAAAATGTTGACACATTTCCTAAAGACATAGCTGCACCATCTTGTTCTTTAACCGCAGCTAAATACCCCATATAGGTCCATTGTACAGCTTCTTGAGCATTTTCAGCTGGTCGTCCTAAATCTAAATCATATTTAGCACCTAACTCACTAATTTCTTTTAATGATTTTATTTGTTCTGCAACTTCTTCACGTAAACGAATAACTTCTTCAGTCATTGGTCCACCCAAATTTTCTAAATCTGCTTTTTTTGCTTCAATTAAGAAATTGATTCCATAAAGTGCTATACGACGGTAATCTCCAATAATTCTACCTCTAGCATAATTATCTGGTAAACCAGTTAAAAACCCTAATGATCTGAATTTTTTTATTTCTGTAGTATAAGCATCAAAAACACCATCATTATGAGTTTTAACAAATTTTGTAAACAAATCTGTTAATGCATCATTAGGCTTTACACCGTGTTCAGACAATGCTTTTTGAACCACTTTAAAACCTCCAAAAGGTTTCATAGTTCTTTTTAGTAACTCATCTGTTTGTAAACCAACAATGACTTCATTTTCTTTATCAATATAACCTGCACTAAAGGCATTTATAGTAGAAATTGTTTCAGTATCAACAGATAGTACTCCATTATTTTTTTGCTCTTTTTGAGTTGCGTTTTTGCATAAATCCCATAATTTCTCTGTCTTTTCACTAGCACCAACTAAAAATTGGTCATCTCCGTGATAAGGAGTAATATTATTTAATACAAAATCTCTAACATCAACTTGTTTTTTCCAAAGTTCGCTCTTAAATTTTTTAACTTCCATTTTTACCTTAATTATCAATTACGAATATTAATTTATTCTTACTGCATCAAAAATAGAGCTAACCTTTAATCTTAAAACTGATATATATCAGCTTTAATTTCCCGAAATACCTTCATATACAAGGAATACTTTACGAAAACGTTTGAAACATGGTAATCAAAAAATCAAAAAAATTTCATTTATGTCAATTTATTTTTACCTGGGTTAATATAGCATAGTTTTGAGATAAATAAGAATACACGTAAAATGCGATTTTCATTTTTTTTTAAACAAAAAAAGCTTCCAAATTACACATTTAATACATAATTCACCTTATTACTAACATAACATTAAAAAAGCAGCAATAACAAATACACTTGAAAATAAAATATTCCTCATCAATTAAACATATTATATACTTTCTTTATAATTAAAGAATTAACAAAAAAAGCCTCCAAAATTTATCAATTTGAAAATCTCAATTATTTTCATACTTTGCATAACTAGAAACTTAATAAATAATAATGGCAGATATTACACGGATATTTGATTTTCTTTATCATCAATTAGAAAGCTACGACTTAAAAAAGGCACTTTCTACAAAATATAATGGTGAATGGAAATCTACTTCTACACAAGAATTTATTAACCAAGCAAATGCTGTTAGTAGAGGATTACTACGTTTAGGAGTAAAACCTAATGATAAAATTGCTGTTATTTCTTCTACAAATAGAACCGAATGGAATATTTTAGACATTGGTGTATTACAAATAGGTGCACAAAACGTTCCTATTTACCCTACTATTTGCGCTGAAGATTACGAATATATCTTAAATCATTCTGAAGCTATTTATTGTTTTGTTTCTGATATTGAGGTACTAGAAAAACTTAATACCATAAAAGCTAATACAAAACTTAAAAACGTTTATACTTTTGATACTATTAAGGATGAAAAAAACTGGACTGATATTTTAGAATTAGGTAAAGATGATAGTAATCAAAATGAAGTAGAAACAAGAAAAGAATTAGTAAAACCTAATGATTTAGCAACACTAATTTATACATCTGGCACCACTGGAAAACCAAAAGGGGTCATGATTAGTCATAATAATTTAGTTACTAATGTTTTAGATAGCGAAAAACGAGTACCCTTTGAAAACGGAAAATCTAAAGCTTTAAGTTTTCTTCCTATTTGTCATGTTTTTGAACGTATGATTTTATACCTATATATATATTGTGGTGTAGAAATTTATTTTGCAGAGTCTATTGAAAAAATGAGTGACAATTTAAAGGAAGTAAAACCTAACGTTATGACAGCGGTTCCTCGCCTTTATGAAAAAGTTTACGACAAAATAATTGCCAAAGGAGCCGACTTATCTGGTATAAAAAAGATGCTTTTCTTTTGGGCTGTTAATTTAGGTTTACGCTATGAACCATACGGTAAAAATGGTTGGTGCTATGAACTGCAACTAAAACTTGCTAGAAAACTCATTTTTAGTAAATGGCAAGAAGGTTTAGGTGGTAATTTAGACATTATGGTTTCTGGTAGTGCTGCATTACAAACACGATTAACACGCGTTTTTGCTGCTGCGCAACTACCTATTATGGAAGGTTACGGACTTACAGAAACATCTCCAGTAATTTCAGTTAACGATATGCGTAATGGTGGTTTTAAAATTGGAACTGTTGGAAAAATAATAGACAACGTTGAAATTAAAATTGCTGAAGACGGCGAAATTTTATGCAAAGGCCCTAATGTTATGATGGGCTATTATAAAGATCCAGAAAAAACAGCTGAAGTTATGTCTGGAGACTATTTCCATACGGGAGATATAGGCGAAATAGATGCAGGAGGCTTTTTAAAAATTACAGACCGTAAAAAGGAAATGTTTAAAACCTCTGGCGGAAAATATGTAGCTCCTTCATTACTTGAAAACAAATTTAAACAATCACGATTTATAGATCAAATTATGGTTATTGGTGAAGGCGAAAAAATGCCAGCTGCTTTAATTCAAATAAATTATGAGTTTGTAAAAGAATGGGCAAGACGCCATAATATAGATTATATATCAGACACTAATATTATTTGCAATCCGCAATTAATAGAACGTATACAAGCAGAAATTGATTTTGCCAATGCTACTTTTGGTAAGTGGGAACAAATTAAAAAGTTTGAAATAACTCCTGATGTTTGGTCTATTGATGCAGGCCATTTAACCCCTACAATGAAAATGAAACGTAAAGTTATTAAAACTATGTACGGTAATCTTATTGAAAAAATATACAGAACATAACGCTAAAGGTTGCTAGTTTCAACTAACTATTCTTATTTAAAAATCTATTAAATTTTATTTAATTTATTATGCGTGCATAATAAATTTTCATATATTTGAGCACACCAACCCTCTCAACATGAAAGATAAAACAATAGATTACGTGCTCCGGACTACATGGTTATCCGTCCAGAAAATGTATAATGAAGAAGCAGCAACAATAGATAGTACCATGGCAACAGGGTTTACCCTATTAAGTATAGATCCAGAAAAAGGAACACCTTCAACAGCATTAGGTCCTAAAATGGGTATGGAAGCAACTAGCTTAACCCGTATACTTAAAACCATGGAAAAAAAGAAATTAATAGAACGTCATCCAAACCCTAAAGACGGTAGAGGTGTAATTATACGCTTAACAGAATTTGGTCGAGAAAAAAGAGATTTTTCAAGAGATAAAGTTTTAATTTTCAACGATGCTATTAGAAAAAATGTATCAGAAAAACAACTAAACCACTTTTATGAAGTAGCCGAAGTTATAAACGATATGGTTTCAAATAAAAAGATATACAATCAAAAAGATTAGTAAGTTTTTAATAAGATGAGCAAACGAATAATTAAAAAAGTAGCCATTATTGGTTCTGGAATCATGGGAAGCGGAATCGCTTGTCATTTTGCTAATATTGGAGTTGATGTATTATTACTAGACATTATTCCAAGAGAACTTAATGCTAAAGAAAAAGCAAAAGGTCTAACTTTAGAAGACAAGGTTGTTAGAAATCGTTTAGTAAACGATGCTTTAGCAGCGTCCTTAAAATCTAAGCCTGCTCCTATTTATCATAAAAAATTCGCCAATAGGATTACCACTGGAAATCTTGAAGACGATATTTCTAAAGTTGCAGATGCAGATTGGATTATGGAAGTAGTTATAGAACGACTTGACATAAAAAAGCAGGTTTTTGAAAATCTTGAAAAATACAGAACACCAGGAACTTTAATAACATCCAACACTTCTGGAATCCCGATTCATTTTATGAGTGAAGGAAGAAGTGAAGATTTTCAAAAACATTTCTGTGGTACACACTTTTTTAATCCAGCTCGATATTTAAAATTATTCGAAATCATACCAGGACCAAAAACAGATGCTTCGGTATTAGACTTTTTAAATGGTTATGGCGAACAATTTCTTGGAAAAACATCAGTAATTGCAAAAGATACTCCTGCCTTCATAGGAAATCGTATTGGTATTTTTAGCATCATGAGTTTATTTCATGCTATTAAAGACATGAATTTAACTATTGAAGAAGTTGATAAATTAACAGGTCCTGTTATTGGTAGACCAAAATCGGCAACTTTCCGTACGGTTGATGTTGTAGGTTTAGATACTTTAGTACATGTCGCTAATGGTATTGCCGAAAACTGTAAAGATGATGAACAATTAGAACTGTTTAAACTACCAAATTTCATCAACACCATGATGGAAAAAAAATGGTTAGGAAGTAAAACAGGACAAGGGTTTTACAAAAAGCAGGTTTCTGCTGATGGCAAAAAAGAAATTCTTTCATTAGATTTAAATACTTTAGAATACAGATCGAAACAAAGAGCAAAATTTGCAACCTTAGAGTTAACTAAATCTATTGACAAAGTCGTTGACAGATTTAAAGTTTTAGTTTCAGGAAAAGATAAAGCAGGCGATTTTTACAGAAAAAGTTTTGCTGCTTTGTTTGCTTATGTTTCAAATAGAATCCCTGAAATAACGGACGAATTATACAAAATTGATGATGCCATGAAAGCAGGTTTTGGATGGGAACATGGTCCTTTTCAAATTTGGGATGCCATTGGCGTTGAAAAAGGTATAGAAATAATGAAAGCTGAAGGTTTAAAACCTGCTGCTTGGGTAAACGATATGTTAGCGTCTGGAAGCGATTCTTTTTATACCATAAAAGATGGCGCTACTTACACCTATGATATTCCGAAGAAAATACAAGAAAAAGTTCCAGGTCAAGATGCCTTCATTATATTAGATAACATTAGAAAATCTAACGAAGTCTTTAAAAATTCAGGCGTTGTTATTGAAGATTTAGGCGATGGCATTTTAAACTGCGAGTTCCAATCTAAAATGAATACTATTGGAGGCGATGTTCTTGCAGGATTAAATAAAGCCATAGATTTAGCTGAAAAAGATTATCAAGGATTAATTATTGGTAATCAAGGTGCGAACTTCTCGGTAGGTGCTAATATTGGTATGATTTTCATGATGGCAGTCGAGCAAGAATATGACGAATTAAATGCTGCTATTAAATATTTTCAAGATACTATGATGCGCATGCGTTATTCTGCAATCCCTACCATTTCTGCTCCACATGGTATGACACTAGGTGGTGGATGTGAACTATCAATGCATGCCGATAAAGTAGTAGCAGCTGCCGAAACTTATATTGGTTTAGTTGAATTTGGAGTTGGTGTGATTCCTGGTGGTGGTGGTTCTAAAGAAATGGCTTTAAGAGCATCAGATACATTTACTAAAGGTGATGTAGAACTTAACACGCTCCAAGAATATTTCTTAACTATTGGTATGGCAAAAGTTGCCACTTCAGCTTATGAAGCCTTTGATATGGGTATCTTACAAAAAGGAAAAGATGTTGTAGTTGTTAATAAAGACCGACAAATAGCAACAGCGAAAGCCTATGCTAAATTAATGGCTGAAACAGGTTATACGCAACCAGTAAAACGTAAGGATGTAAAAGTACTTGGTAAACAAGCTTTAGGAATGTTTTTAGTAGGAACAGATGCCATGGAAGCCTCTAGATTTATTAGCGAACACGATCATAAAATTGCCAACAAGTTAGCCTACGTGATGGCTGGTGGCGATTTATCGGAACCTACATTAGTAAGCGAACAATACTTACTAGATTTAGAACGAGAAGCATTCTTAAGTTTATGTACAGAACGCAAAACATTAGAACGTATTCAGCATATGCTAAAAACAGGAAAACCATTACGTAATTAAAGGCCCCTATCCCCAAAGGGGAACTGGTAAGTTTAAATTTGTAATCTTGAAAAGAAATAGAAATAAAAATAACGAATAAAATCCTATTTACCCCTAATAGGAATTCCCCCTTTGGGGGCTAGGGGGCTAATATGAAACAAGCATATATAGTAAAAGCATACAGAACAGCCGTTGGAAAAGCGCCTAGAGGTGTATTTCGTTTTAAACGTGCCGATGAATTAGGTGCTGAAACCATTCAGCACATGATGAAAGAATTACCTAACCTAGATGTCTCAAGAATTGACGACGTTATTGTTGGTAATGCGATGCCAGAAGGTGCACAAGGTTTAAACATGGCTCGATTTATTTCGCTAATAGGATTAAACTCTGTTGATATTCCTGGAGTAACTGTAAACCGTTTTTGTTCGTCAGGAATAGAAACTATTGGTATTGCAACTGCAAAAATACAAGCAGGAATGGCCGATTGTATTATTGCTGGAGGTTCAGAAAGTATGAGCTCAGTACCTATGACGGGTTTTAAACCTGAATTAAATTATGATACTGTAAAAGCTGGTCATGAAGATTATTATTGGGGTATGGGAAATACTGCTGAGGCAGTAGCAAATCAATTTAAAGTATCACGTGAAGATCAAGATGCATTTGCCTACAATTCACATATGAAAGCTTTAAAAGCACAAGCTGAAAACAGGTTTCAAGATCAAATAGTTCCTATCAATGTGGAACAAACTTATATTAATGAAAACGGCAAAAAAGCAACCAAATCTTATATTGTAACTAAAGACGAAGGGCCTCGTGCAGGTACTAGCTTAGAGGCTTTAGCAAAATTACGAGCTGTATTTGCTGCTGGCGGAAGTGTTACTGCAGGTAATTCATCTCAAATGAGCGATGGTGCAGCATTTGTAATGGTTATGAGTGAAGACATGGTTAAAGAATTAAATCTAGAACCTATTGCTCGATTAGTTAATTATGCAGCAGCAGGCGTAGAACCTCGTATCATGGGAATTGGCCCTGTAAAAGCCATTCCAAAAGCATTAAAACAAGCTGGTTTAAAACAAAGCGATTTAGATCTTATTGAATTAAATGAAGCTTTTGCTTCACAATCTTTAGCAGTCATTAGAGAGCTAGATTTAAATCCAGACATTGTTAATGTAAATGGTGGCGCTATAGCATTAGGACATCCACTAGGTTGTACAGGAGCTAAATTATCTGTTCAATTATTTGATGAAATGAGAAAACGCAATATGCAAGGAAAATACGGCGCAGTAACTATGTGTGTTGGCACAGGACAAGGCGCATGTGGGATTTTTGAATTTTTAAATTAAGACCTCAACTAGGCAACCAAAAAAAAGATAATTTATAAAATAAAAAGAGTTTTAAATAAAGTATAACTAAAAACACACCCGTAACAGTTCTTCCCCTTTGGGGGAGTTAGAGGGGCATATTATGGCACAAGATTTATTAAGAGGCGGTCAATTCTTAGTTAAAGAAACAAACTGCGAAGACATTTTTACACCAGAAGATTTTTCGGAAGAGCAAAATATGATGAAGGAAGCTGTCACAGAATTTGTAGACAGAGAACTTTGGTCAAATAAAGCACGCTTTGAAGCTAAAGATTATGCCCTAACAGAATCTTGTATGCAAAAAGCAGGAGAAATGGGTTTCTTAGGAGTTTCTGTTCCTGAAGCTTACGGTGGAATGGGAATGGGATTTGTTGACACCATGCTCGTTTGCGATTATATTTCGGGTGCAACCGGATCGTTTAGTACGGCCTTTGGAGCGCATACAGGTATTGGCACCATGCCTATTACCTTATATGGTACCGAAGAACAGAAACAAAAATATGTTCCGAAACTAGCTAGCGGCGAATGGTTTGGATCGTATTGCTTAACAGAACCTAGTGCTGGTAGTGATGCCAACTCTGGAAAAACGAAAGCGGTTTTATCTGCCGATGGAAAAACATACAGTATTACTGGTCAGAAAATGTGGATTTCTAATGCTGGTTTTTGTAGCGTAATGATTGTTTTTGCGCGTATTGAAAACGATAAAAACATTACTGGTTTTATTGTTGAATACGACCCAAATAACCCGAATGGAATTACCATGGGCGAAGAAGAACATAAGTTAGGAATTAGAGCGTCATCTACGCGTCAGGTATTCTTTAATGATACCGTAGTGCCTGTTGAAAATATGCTTTCAACAAGAGGTAACGGATTCAAAATTGCCATGAATGCTTTAAATGTTGGTAGAATAAAGTTAGCCGCTGCATGTTTAGATGCACAACGCCGTACAATAAGTGAATCGGTAAAATATGCTAATGAGCGTATTCAATTTAAAACACCTATTTCTAGTTTTGGAGCTATTCGTCAAAAAATAGCAGAAATGGCTACCAACTGTTGGGTAGGAGAATCAGCTAGTTATAGAGCTGCAAAAAACATTGAAGATCGTATAGAATTACGTCAAAATAACGGCAAAGACACACACCAAGAAGCCGAATTAAAAGGTGTTGAAGAATATGCTATTGAATGTTCTATTTTAAAAGTTGCCGTTTCTGAATATACACAACGATGTACTGATGAAGGTATCCAAATTTTTGGAGGTATGGGCTTTTCTGAAGACACACCTATTGAATCTGCTTGGAGAGATGCTCGTATTGCTAGGATTTATGAAGGTACTAATGAAATAAACAGAATGCTAAGTATTGGTATGCTTATTAAAAAAGCTATGAAAGGTCATGTAGATTTACTAGGGCCAGCAACTGCAGTTGCTAATGAGCTTACTAGTATTCCGTCTTTTGAAACACCAGATTTTTCAGAATTATTTTCAGAAGAAAAAAGTATAATCAAAAATCTTAAAAAATTATTTTTAATGGTATCTGGTGCTGCTTTACAAAAATATGGAGAGAAAATTGAACAACATCAACAGCTTATGCTAGCTGCTTCCGATATTTTAATTCAAATATACATTGCAGAATCTGCTATTCTACGAGCAGAAAAAATGGCTAAAAAAGAAGGAGAAGATAAGGTTTCAGAACAGATAGCTATGGCAAAATTAAACTTATTTCATGCTATTGATGTTATTGAAACAGCAGGGAAACACTCTATTATTTCATTCTCTTCAGGAGACGAGCAGCGCATGATGCTTATGGGCTTAAAACGTTATATAAAATATGTAAACATGCCCAACATTATAGAATTAAGAAATATTATTGCTAACAAAGTAATTAAAGAAAACAAATACTGTTTTTAGAAAAAAAAAGTGACTAATTCAATTCTAAAAAGCGCATCAAAAACTATTTTTTGATGCGCTTTTTTTATTTTATCTATTTTAGTAAAAACTTTATAACTATGAAAACATTATATTTTCTAACCTTACTACTTGCATCATCATTAGTCTTTTCTCAAAATAATAGCACTATTGAACCTAAATTAGAAAATATTTCTTGGATATCTGGTAATTGGAAAGGTGAAGCTTTTGGAGGCTTTACAGAAGAAAACTGGAGCCAACCTTCAGGAGATTCCATGATGGCTACATTTAAATTAATTATTGACAATAAAGTGTCATTTTATGAAATTGGAATTATTAGAGAAGTAGAAAACACTTTAATCCTTCAACTAAAGCATTTTAATAATGATTTGAAAGGTTGGGAAACTAAAGACGAAACGATTGATTTTCCTCTAAAAAAAATAACAAAACATAATGTTGTTTTTGAAGGCATGGTTTTTGAAAAGGTAAATGAAAATGAAATGAACGTTTATGTTGACATACATCAAGAAGATGGCACTATTGAAACCGTTAAGTTTAATTATACCAAATAACTAACATTAACAAACATTTAATAGCCTTTTAAAATGTTTTTCTATTATTTTATCATCAAATAAAAACAAATAAATGAAATATAATTTTTTAGCACTTATCACTGTATTAGTATTTTCATATACCTCTGTAAAAGCACAAGAATTACTGTCAGAAAAAAATAGTTTTACACATCAAGACACCCTAAGAGGCACTATAACTCCAGAACGCGCTTGGTGGGATGTAACCTATTATCATTTAGATATTAAAGTAGAACCAGCTAAAAAATATATTTCGGGCAAAAATACTATTCAATATAAAGTATTAGAAAATAATTCTATAATGCAAATTGATTTGCAGCCTCCTTTAAAAATAACGAAAGTCATTCAAAATGGTGATTCTTTAGAAGTAAAACACGATGGCAATGCGCATTTAATCCAACTAATAAGCAAACAAGATGTAGGAAGTATTCAATCTCTTGATGTGTATTATGAAGGCAATCCAAAAGAAGCCATTAAAGCGCCTTGGGATGGAGGGTTTTCATGGAAGAAAGATGAAAATGGAAATGATTTTGTTGCAACATCTTGTCAAGGCTTAGGTGCTAGTGTTTGGTGGCCAAATAAAGACCACATGTATGAAGAAGTTGACAGTATGCTAATTAGTGTGAATGTACCAAGAGGTTTAATGGATGTTTCAAACGGAAGACTTCGTAAAATTGAAGAATTTACAGATACAAAAACCTACCATTGGTTTGTTAGCAATCCTATTAACAATTATGGTGTGAATGTAAACATTGGAGATTACACACATTTTTCTGAAGTTTTTGATGGTCAAGGAGGTAATTTAGATATGGACTATTATGTACTAAAAGATCATCTAGAAAAAGCAAAGAAACAATTTAAAGATGCTCCAAGAATGATGAAAGCTTTTGAGCATTGGTTTGGTCAATACCCATTTTACAAAGACGGATACAAGCTTGTTGAAGTACCTTATTTAGGAATGGAACATCAAAGTTCGGTTACTTATGGTAATAAATTTATGCAAGGCTATTTAGGTAGAGATTTATCGGGTACTGGTTGGGGATTAAAATTCGATTTTATTATTATACACGAATCTGGACATGAGTGGTTTGCTAATAACATAACTTATATTGACATTGCAGATATGTGGATTCATGAAAGTTTCACAAACTATTCTGAAAGCTTATTTGTAGAATATTATTATGGTAAAGAAGCTGGTGCTGAATATGTAATTGGTACTAGAAAAGGCATTAAAAATGACAGACCCATTATTGGATATTATAACGTAAACAAAGAAGGTTCTGGAGATATGTATCCTAAAGGCGGAAACATGCTTCATACCTTAAGACAACTGGTTAAAGATGATGAAAAATGGCGTCAAATTTTACGTGGATTAAACACAACATTTTATCATCAAACGGTAAGTACGCAACAAATTGAAAATTATTTATGCAAAGAAACCGGCATTGATTTAACCGAATTTTTCAATCAATATTTAAGAGATATCAGAATACCAACGCTAGAATATTCCATTCATAAAAAAGAATTAAAATATAGATGGACCAATATTGTTGACGGATTTGATATGCCTATTCAAGTACAAATTGGAGATGATGACAGTTGGATTTATCCTAAAGCTGAATGGCAAACATTATCATTAGATTCTAAAAACGCTACATTAAAAGTGGATCCTGATTTTTATGTAGAAGTTAAAAAGCTATAATTCCTTTGGAAATACCTGAATTATATTTTAAAACAGATATTGAATGGCGAACATGGTTACACAGTAATTATAATTCCTATAAAGGCATTTATTTAATCTTTTATAAAGTTGAAAACAAAGAACCATCTATGCGATGGGAAGAAGCGGTAAAAGTAGCTATTTGCTATGGATGGATTGATTCTACAGTAAAAAGCTTAGGAAACGGAAAACGCCGACAATATTTTTCACCAAGAAACGACAAAAGTGTTTGGAGTGCTTTAAACAAGAAATATATTGATTCACTTATTGCTGATAATTTAATGCATGAAAGTGGATTAAAAAAGATTGAAATTGGAAAACAAAATGGTAGTTGGACTGCCTTAGATGATGTTGAAAATGGCATTATACCAGAAGCCTTACAACTAGAATTTGATAAACACCCAACGGCTTTTGATAATTACCAAAACTTTGCCCCTTCATATAGAAAAAGCTATTTATATTGGTTAAAACAAGCCAAAAGAGAAGCGACAAAACAAAAGCGTATTTCTGAAATCATCAAACTCTGTGAAGCAAATATTAAGTCAAGAGACAACTGGTAAACAAAATTAAGGGTTTATAAAAGCACCAATTTGCGCATTGCTTATTTTAGGATTTGCACCATCCTCTTGCGCTACTAGTGCACCAACAGCACAAGCAAAATTTATGGCCTCTTGTGGACTAACATTATTTAACAATTGACTAATTAGCGATCCTAAAAAGGAATCGCCAGCACCAACTGTATTCTTAACTTTTATTTGATAGCCACTATTATAATAAAGCTTTCCATTATAAAGTAAAACGGCTCCATGCGCTCCTTTGGTAACACAAACATGCTTGGTATTTGTCTTTTCTGCTATATAATTCAAATTTTGTTCTAAGGAGTTATATACAGAACCCATACTCTTACTTACTTCATAAAGTTCATCATCGTTAAACTTAATAAAATCAGATGTATTCATAAGATATAGAAGTACTTCTTTTGAATAATGAGGTGGTCGTAAATTAAGATCAAATACTTTATAATGTGCTAAATCTATAAGTTTATAAAGCGTATCTCTAGATATATTGTCTCTAGTTATTAAACTCCCAAAAACAAAAGCATCAGATGCTTTTACAGCATCTATAGAAGCTTCTGTTAAACTTATTTTATCCCAAGCACTTGGATATACAATATCATACGATGCAGATCCTTTATCATTTAATATGACCTTAACCTCGCCTGTTTCAAATGTATCAATAACTTGAATGCAACTTATATTTAAATCATTCTCTAAAAAATAATGCATTAATTTATTACCAGCAACATCATTTCCAACAGCACTAATCATAATAACTTCATTATTAAAAGAAGCAGACCGAAGTGCCACATTTAATGGTGCGCCACCAATTTTTTTATAAGTTGGAAAAACATCCCATAGTACTTCTCCAAAACAGACAATGTTAGCCATAAATTTTATTTTAATAATTTAATCATTCTTACTTAGTAAAAAAGATTAGACTCCATAGTTTGTTGATTAATGGAGCTTTTAAAAACTTCAATCATTCGCTTAGCGATTCCTGTCCAACCAAAATTACGACGTGCAAAACGAGCGCCTTCAACAGACAATTCATTTCGCATTTTAGGATATAAAAGCGGCATAGCCATCATAGCACCAAACTCAACAGGCCTGTGAGGATCTGCAAATAAAGCTTGATTACCAAAATCAATTAAATCATACAAACCACCATGCACAGTAATAATACTTGGTGTACCACAAGCCATAGCCTCAATAGCAACCATTCCAAAAGGCTCATATCTAGAAGGCATAACAAAAATATTAGCCGATCTATAAACGTTTGCTAAATCTTCATCGGCTATATAATTTTTCCATTTTATTTTATCCATAATACCAAGTTCGGTTGCCAACTTCTTAAGTGTTGCAACACCTTCATCATCTTGATCAGATTGATCGCTACCAATAGCCGCTACTAATCTAGCTTCAGGGCAAAGTTCGAAAACCGTTGGTAATGCTCTTATTAAAAGATCATAACCTTTATTATGTGCCATTCTTCCTAAAGTTAAAATATCTGTAGGATGAATATCGTACTTAACACGAATTTTGTCATTTTCTTTTGAAGGTACTGGAAAAAATCGATTTTCGTCAATTCCAGGAGGAATCATAGTACAATTTTTAGCCAAAACATCGTATTGTTTTGTCAACAAATCTACTTGAGGCAATGTTGTAGCAATTACGTGATTACACATTTGATACACAAAATATTCTTTTCTAATACGTTCTTTAAAACGATAATTTTTCTCCATCACCTTTTCATCCATATCACTTCCCATAGTATGCTGTTTCCACCAACCAACAGAGTGTGGTGTATGCACATGCGAAACGCCTAATTCTTCGGCTATTTTTTGTCCTGCCCAACCTGCATCCCAATAATGAGAATAAACAACATCATACTTTTTGCCTTCTTTTTTAATAGCTGCTAAGCAATTGGTAACAAACTTTTTTAAATGATCGTGCATATCTTCTTTTCGGATAAACTTTTTTCCTCCAAAAGGAATTCGCCATACACTGTAATTTTCATCTACATGATCGTACTCTGGTTGATCTTCAAATTGACGTGTTACTAAATCTACTTTTTTTCCTAGTCTACTAAAACGCTCAGCAAGTTCTAAAACATAAACTACTTGTCCACCAGTATCTGGTTTTCCTAATTCTGCATTGGCTCCTACATAGCCATGTAAAGAGATCATCAATATTGATTTCATATGTTTAAATTTTAGTTAATTATTTAATTATTCGTAAGTCATTGCAAGCTGATATATATTGGGCCGCAGACCAAGCCTGATACGCTTTACCCATAGCTTTTCCTGTAGTACCATGTGCCCATTCGGTAAATTCCCATTCTTCTGTTAATCCTTCTTTATTTATTAGAGCTAATTTGTACAACTCTGAAATAGCAACATCTCTAAGCCCTAACTTATTAATAAACTTCACCCAAAAACCGCCTACAAAAGGCCAAATACCACCATTATGATAGTGATTTGGAAGGTTTAATAAATTAACGGTATAGTATGGTTTCCAATCAGGATCACCAGGTGTTACAACAGGATACACATTAGATACAGGAAACGGATCATTAACACCAACACCTAGCATAAACTTGAAGGTTTGATGGGCTTTTTCTGCATCGACAGCGCCATGTAAAAAGGCTAACACGTTTCCAAACACATCACAACGCCAACTAAAATCGAAAGGTGTTGTTTGCGCTATTAAATAAGGCGTATCTCCTAGTGTAAATTGACGTTCGGCAAAGGACACCGATTGAAATAATTTTTGCTGTGTTGAAGGCCAAAAATTTTGTAATATTTCTTTTTTAATAACTTGAGACCATCTTATATGTTCTCCAGCTTCTTCATAATCTCCTAACATTTCCAGCATACGCCCAAAACATACATTTGCTCGATACCAAAGAATTTCATCATAAAGAATGTTATAACTTCCTCCAAACAAATCGGTCCAATCTCCAGCTTCAGGAATTTCTAATAAGGCATCATTGTTACTATCGTGCGCTCCTAACCAACGCATGGTTTCTTTAATATCTGAAATATATTTTCGAAGAAACTTTATATCTTTTGTTACATTAACATATTCATAAAACGCAATTACTACCCAAATACCACTATCAATAGAACAGATACCTCCTACTCCAGAATAATCGGCTACATTGTCTTTTATACGAACGTTAGAAGGTATTTGTCCGTTACGAGAAATGTGTTCAAACAGAGTTATTAATGTTTGACGTTGGCATTTATGAATTTCTTCATCATGTATAAGCGATAACGATCCTATAACTGTAATAGCTCCATCACGAGCCCAAACGCTATGATAATTTTCATCGGTTCCATTTGGCACATTATCTTTTATAGAACATGCCGAAAACCCTAAAGGTGTAATATTCTTTTTTAATGCTTCAACAGCTTTATCATAACCTTCTCGTATTAATTCTAATTTTTCTTTATCGTCTTCATCTGCTATATTATTTAACTCTTGTTGAATGATATAATCATCGATATGATCTTCTTCATTAATTATTTTTGCTTCCTCAGGTAATATGCCATAATATATAAGTCCTTCAATAACACCATCACCATGATCTCCCTCGGCATGGTAAATCTCTCTGTGCTTTGTAAACCTATATAGTTCTTCATGGGCATTGGCAACTACAATACCTCTAACATCATCCATATCGAACATAGCCGAATCATTTCCGCTATCTCCTGCAACCACAACATTATCGGCCTTTAAATCTAATTTTTTAAGCAACCATTGTAGCGCATTTCCTTTATTAGCCCATTTAGGAAGAATATCTAAAAATTTTTCTCCAGAATACACCACGTTTATGTGCATGTCTGCATTTGAAAAATCTTGTTCGATACTAGATATTAATGCCTCGGTAGCATCATGAAAATAGTAACTCCTTTTATATGAATGTTGAAATTTAGCCGGTTGCTCACTTATTGGATGATTGATGCTTTGTATAACTTGTTCAACCCTTGTTAAGTCCCAACCATCATCTAAAACATCATTAAATTCTTTAACAATAGATTTACTATTAAAATCATAAATAAGAGTTCCTACACCAGCTATTATATAATCTGGTTTTGGCAAAATTCCTTTTTTTATAAGACCAAGCACATCGTCTATTAATCGTCCTGTATTATACGCAAGTAAAACATCTGTTTTTGCTTTGTATTTATTCCAAGTTTTAGGGAAGTTACTTTTTAAAGTGTGAAAATCGATTAGTGTGTTATCAATATCAAAAGATAAAATTTTGATAGGACTCTTTTGCATAAGGTTTATATCCATAATTTAAGAAAAAGGTATAGTGTTTTGTTGACTGATTTCGGGAATGAAATCGTCTAAAAAAACTGTTTGTTTTGCTTAAGATACAGAAAAAACAACGAACAAACCCCTTTAAAAACAGGCTTCTAAGGCTCATTAATTATTTTTAGTAAAATAAAAATATCACATACTTTAAAATGAGTATTTAAAAAAATAAGCCGCTTAAAAAATGAATATGTGAATTACAAAAACATGAGTAAATTGCCTTTATAAAACAAAAACGCATAATCGATTTTATTCAATTATGCGTTTAATTAGGTTTTTAATATTAAAAAATAAATTAAGTAAAAGCTACTCTACACGCTTTAACCCATCTAAGCTTTCAATTTTTATTTGCTTGCCTATTGTTGAAATAAGACCTTCTTTTTTAAATTGAGATAATACACGAATAGCAGACTCGGTTGCTGTACCAACAATATTTGCAAAATCTTCACGAGATAATAAAATGCTTAATGTTTTATCTGGATTGATACCAAAACTATCGTGAATATAAACTAAGGTTTCAGCCAAACGTTGACGCACCGTTTTTTGAGCCATGTTAACTATAATATTATCGGCTTCTTTTAAATCATGCGCCATATCTTTTAACACTCCAAACGAAAATTTAGAATTCCTTTTCAAATCACTAATCATTTCACTTTTAGGAATGAAACAAACTTCCATATCATTTAAAGCCATGGCTTGTAAATTTGAAGGCTCTTCTGTAATAAGCGATCGCTGTCCTAACAACTGCCCTTTTACTACCATTTTTACAATCTGATCTTTTCCGTTTTCGCTTAATTTTGATAGTTTACAAATACCATTTCTAATACAATAAACACCATTTATAATTTCGCCTTCTTCAAAAATAATTTCACCCTTTTTAATAACCCTAGATGTTTTACATCCAGAGATACGTATTAACTCTTCTTTATTTAAAGATTTAAGCGAATTAAATTGTTTAATTATGCATTGTTCACACTTTCCCATAATCAATTTGATGTTTTTAAAACTAACAAAATGTACTGTTTAAAATATTCATTTAATGTAAAACTAAAAAAGGAACATCGGTATAATAACTTATTTTTGGAGTGGTAGGATGAAATAATATTTTTTGAAAATAGTTTAAATTTTTAGCCAACATTGCTATTAAATTTATGTTTCTATTTTCTACAAATTTCTGTAAAGCATCTTCAATATGATTATTGGTTAGAAAATGAAAACTATGTTCATTATTATTAAAATAATCACCTAGAAATTCTTTGTTTTTTTGTTGATCTTCATTTAAATCAATACCATCTCTCTTTATATTTAAAACTCTTACAGCAGCTTGACATGACTCTACAACATCTGCCAGAGGCTGTATAGTTTCTGTTGGATAAAAGAATGAAAAGTCTGTTGGAAACGCAATCTCTTTCAAGTCTACATACTTAGCATTTTCTGGCACCACCAATGTTGTACATTTTACTTTTGTAATAACATTACCCGTATTAGTTCCTATAGCAAACTTACCAATACCAGATGCACCACGAGTCCCCATGACTATATAATCAATCTTTTTCTCAGTAACCTGCCTTCGAATAGAATTAATAATATAATTATTATCCATTATAGGATAGTACTTATGATTTGGGTTTGAAAGCGACCTTTTATGTATTCGCTTTACAGTTTGTTGTAAAAGTTTTTTTGAAGAATGCTTTAAAACACTAGAAACATTGGCATCATCAAAAACAGGAACATTTTCATTGTATGCTAAAACATTTGAAGTATTAACATGTAATATATAAAAATTACATGTTGATTTACTGAAAAATGAAAGCGCGTACTCAATAGCATTCCATGCGTTCTCAGAAAAATCAGTGGGTATTAAAATATTCTTCATGTGTTTATTTAGTTCTAAAAACAAAAATAAACGCATGATGTTTAACGAAATATGACCAATATCATATTTCTCCTATTATTGAAATAAATCTAGGTTACTTGTTGTAGTTTTTTTAGATCTAAAATTTTGATATTTCTTCCTTCTATTTCAATAATACCATTATCTTTAAAACTAGAAAGCGTTCTAATTAAGCTTTCTGTAGCAATTCCTGCAACACTTGCTAAATCATTACGTGAAATTCTAATAATATCATCTGGAGTTTTTCTATTAAGCTTTTCGGCAAACTTTAATATGGTATTTGCGGTTCTCTTTTTAACCGAGCTATATGCCATTTGTAATAAATGATCTTTAACACCAGTAAGATCTTCTGCTAATAATTGAATAAGCTCTAAAGTTACTTTATGATTATTTTCAAGTACGTCTTTAAGTTCACTTTTAGAAATACCTATTAATATGGTATCTTTTATAGCTGTTGTAGTTTCTTGGTATACTGTATTTTGAGTAAACGATGTGTAACCAAATAAATCATCTTCCTTATATAAGGCAGTTGTAAGATCTTTTCCTTGCTCATCAAACTTATGAGACTTAACTAATCCTTTAGATATTAAATAAATATAATTTGAATTTTGTCCTTCTTCATAAACAACATCACCATGAGCATATTCAACAACTTTACCATTATCATCAAAAAAGTTCTTTAGGTCGTTAAGCGTTCTAATGTCATCTTCGCCAGATTCATTTTCTCCATTTTCTTCATCAACATCTCTTAAAATAGCCGCCTTCGCCAATCTACTTTCTATAGCGCTAATAAGCTCTTCTTCTTCAAAAGGTTTTGTTATATAATCATCGGCACCAAGATCCATACCTTTTCTAACATCTTTACGCTCGGTTTTTGCTGATAAAAAGATAAAAGGAATGTGTTTAGTACTTTCATTCTTTGCTAATGCTTCTAAAACACCATAACCATCAAGTTCTGGCATCATAATATCGCAAACAACAATATTAGGTAAATACTTTATTGCAGTCTCAACCCCTAATCTCCCATTAGGCGCTGTTACAACTTCATAATTAGATAGCTCTAACAATTCTGCTGTGTTTTCTCTTAAAACAACATCGTCTTCTATCAACAATACTTTCTTCATTATTCTGCTTTATTTTGTATTATAATTGTAAATGTACTTCCTTTATTTTCTTCACTTATAAAACTTATAGTACCTCCTAAATTTTCTAAATGGCTTTTAACAATATTTAACCCAATACCTGTTCCTTGGGCAAGCAGAGCGTTTTCGGCTCTAAAGTAACGATTGAATATGCTTTTTTGATCTTTAAGAGGAATTCCTATACCATTGTCTTTTATATTAAACGTTGTATATGTTTCATCTTGTTTTACATCAATATCTACGATCGTATTTTCTGAAGAATACTTTATAGCATTATTTACCAAATTTGATAATGCCAATTCTATAATTTTTTCATCTTGATGCAAAGACATATCGTCTATATTCTCTGGATAATTAATTACTTGACCATCTTTTAGAAGCATATTAGCATTATAAACCACTTCGTTCACCACTTTACTTAGTTTAAAAGTGGATAGCTTATAATTCATTTTTCCTGTTTCTAATTTTTCAATAGACAAGAAATCATTTAATATATTATTAAGGTAATGTACTTTATCTGAAATTGTTTTTATATGCTTATCTCTTCTCTCTTGCTGCTCACTTAACTTATACTTACTCAACAACATAGAAGAGGTTAAAATACCACTTAAAGGTGTTTTAAACTCATGAGAAACTAGCGATAAAAACTTAGTTTTTAATTCATTAAGCTCTTTTTCTCTTTTAAGCGCATCACTTATTTTATCTTGAGCTTCAATACGTTTCTTAATTTCTGCATCACGCTCTACATTTACTATTTTTAATTTTTCAACCGTATTGGTTAATTCATTAGTACGCTCTCTAACTTTTTTCTCTAACTGTGTATTTAATTCTAATAATTCTAGTTCTTGCTGCTTACGTATTGAAATATCTATAACTAAAGTCATTATAAAAGTATCTCCATTAATTTCTAACGGATTTAAACCTGCTTCAACAGGAAAAACAGCACCATCTTTACGTGCACCATACAAATCTCTACCACGCCCCATTTTTCGGCTTTCCTTTTTAGCCATAAAACCATCAAAATGAGCCCCATGATTTGAATGATAGGTTTTAGGAATTAAAACATTGAGATGTTGATTATATAATTCGTCTTTTGTATAGCCAAACATAGCCTCAGAAGACTTGTTTGTTGCTACAATTTTCTGATTTTTATCTACTACAATAACGCCTTCAGAAACAGCCTCAAAAAGTACATTAAAAACATTATCCTCGCTTCGAAACATTAATTACTACAGTATTACTGCCTTACAAACAGTGTTAAAATGAAAATGATTACTTACTTTAATTACAAAGACAAATAAACTAAAATACTGATTAACAAATCGTTTACAGTATCTCATGTTAAATATTCTTGTTTGGTAAATTTAAGTAAAACATGATAAATATCATATTTAAAAAGCACATCTTTTTTCAATTTTGGCTCAGGTATAAATGAGCAAATAATAATGAGTAAAGACACATGTTTTCACTGTGGTTTAGAGGCAACTTCTGCTAAAATCACATATGACGATAAAGCGTTCTGCTGTAATGGTTGCAAAACCGTTTATCAGATTTTTTCTGAAAACGATTTAAGTTGCTATTACGATTTACAAGCTGCGCCTGGAGCAACTCCCAAAGATATAGAAGGTAAATACAATTTTTTAGAGAACACAAAAATAATAGAGCAATTACTCGAATTTAATAATGCTACTACTCAAATAGTAACACTTTATATTCCGCATATTCATTGTAGTTCTTGCATTTGGATTTTAGAAAATTTAAACAAATTACATCCTGACATTAGTTCATCGATAGTCAATTTTGGTAAAAAGACGGTTCGAATAAATTTCAACATAGAGTTATTATCATTAAAAGAACTCGTTATACTTTTAAGTAGTATTGGCTACGAACCTTTTATTAGTTTAGATGATTATAGCGTTGGAAAAAAACACGTAAACCGAACACTAATTTATAAATTAGGTGTGGCTGGATTTGCTTTTGGGAACGTGATGTTTTTATCGTTTCCTGAATATTTTCAAGTCAACGAATTTTGGTTAGAACAGTTTAAACCACTATTTAGATGGCTTATGTTTGCTTTTTCTGTTCCTGTTGTTTTTTATTCGGCTCAAGACTATTTTATTTCAGCATACAAAGGCTTACGTACAAATATTTTAAATATTGATGTACCCATAGTTATAGGTGTCTCTGTACTTTTTATAAGAAGTACAGTCGAAATTATTTTAAACACGGGCTCTGGTTTTTTTGACAGTCTAACAGGTCTTGTTTTCTTTTTATTACTAGGAAAATTTTTCCAGCAAAAAACCTACACGTTTTTATCTTTTGAACGTGATTACAAATCGTATTTCCCTATCGGAATCACCAAAATAACAGATGATAATAAAGAAGAATCTATACAGGTTTATGACATTGAAAAAGGCGACCGGCTTTTAATTAGAAATGAAGAATTAATTCCTGTTGACTGTATTTTAATTAAAGGAAGCGCACGTATAGATTATAGTTTTGTTACAGGAGAATCAAAAACGGTTTCAAAACAATCTGGCGACAAACTATTTGCTGGCGGAAAACAACTTTACGGAAGTATTGAAGTTGATGTTTTAAAATCGGTAGAACAAAGTTACTTAACCCAACTTTGGAGTAACGATGTCTTTAAAAAAGATAAAGAGCTATCGTTTACAAACATTACCAACAATATTAGTAAACGCTTTACTTTAGTTCTTTTATCAATAGCTCTGGTAGCAACTGCATTCTGGTTGTTTTTCGATTCTAGCAAAGCATTAAACGTATTTACATCTGTTTTAATTATTGCATGCCCTTGTGCTATTGCCTTAGCTGCTCCATTTACTTTAGGAAATATTTTACGCATATTAGGAAAGAAAAAGTTCTACCTTAAAAATGCCAGTGTTATTGAACAATTATCAAAAATAAACACCATTATTTTTGACAAAACAGGAACAATAACAGCCAATAAGGAAACAACCATCAAATATGAAGGGTTCGAATTATCTGAAGATGAAGAATCCTTATTAAAAAGCACATTACGAGGCTCTAACCATCCTCTAAGCAGATCACTTTACCAACTTTTAAACCAACATGACATTGTAACATTAGACACTTATGAAGAACATCTAGGTGAAGGTATTACAGCTTCTTATAAAAATGCAAATATTAAAATAGGGTCAGCTTCTTTTATAGGCCATTCAGCACATACAGCAACCTTAGACACATCAGTGCATGTAAGTACAAACAACTCTTACAAAGGTAAGTTTACCTTTTATAACACCTATAGAAAAGGATTATCTCAATTATTTAATATTCTTAAAAAAGAATTTGATTTGGTGATTCTCTCAGGTGATAATTCAGGTGAAAAAAATAATTTAACAAAATTACTACCTACAAAAACAAAACTGCTTTTTAATCAAAAACCAGAAGATAAACTTGAATACATAAAATACCATCAAAGCGAAGGTGCCAATGTATTAATGATTGGCGATGGTTTAAATGATGCAGGCGCACTTGCACAAAGTAATGTAGGTATTGCTATTTCAGAAAACGTGAATGTTTTCTCCCCTGCTTGTGATGCCATTTTAGATGCTTCAAAATTTAATCAGTTATACAATTATATAAAAATTTCAAAGTCGGCTATAAAAATAATTAAATGGAGTTTTTTTCTATCATTTATCTATAACAGTATCGGACTTTATTTTGCAATCACAGGACAATTAGCTCCTGTTGTCGCTGCTATCTTAATGCCTTTGAGCTCAATAAGTATTGTTGCTTTTACAACTATTGCTACAAATATTTTAGGCAGGAGATTAAAGTAAAAACAAAAAACATGACAAATGTCATATTTTAAAAATTACTATGAAAGTACTTTTGAACCATAACTTCAAGTAGGTATGGGTGTTATTTATGTATTACTAACAATAAGTGTTATTGTTGCTGTCGGATTTTTTATAGCGTTTATTCTAGCTGTAAAAAGCGGTCAGTATGACGATAGCTATACACCATCAGTTCGTATGCTTTTTGAAGATGAACTCGTAAAAGAAAAAAACAAAAAATCAATACTAACCAAAAAAGATTAACAACTATAATTATGGATTTGCAACAGTTTCATTACGATAATAAAATCGTTACCAAGTTTCTTTACGCCACAATAATTTTTGGTGTAGTAGGAATGGCTGTAGGTTTACTATTAGCTTTTATGTTCCTATTTCCAAATTTAACCGACGGTATTTCGTGGTTAAGTTTTGGCCGTTTAAGACCACTTCATACCAATGCCGTTATTTTTGCTTTTGTTGGAAACGCTATGTTTGCTGGAGTTTACTATTCGCTTCAGCGTTTATTAAAAACACGTATGGCTAGCGACCTATTAAGTAACATTAATTTCTGGGGTTGGCAACTTATTATTGTATCGGCAGCTATTACGCTTCCATTAGGTATTACAACTTCAAAAGAATATGCCGAATTAGAATGGCCAATTGATATTGCCATTGCACTTATTTGGGTTGTTTTTGGTATAAATATGATATGGACTATTTTAAAACGTAGACAACGCCACTTATATGTTGCAATTTGGTTTTACATTGCCACATTTGTAACTGTTGCTGTACTTCATATTTTTAACAGTTTAGAATTACCTGTTAGCGCATTAAAAAGTTACTCTGTGTATGCCGGTGTACAAGATGCCTTAGTACAATGGTGGTACGGACACAATGCCGTAGCATTCTTTTTAACAACACCGTTTTTAGGTTTAATGTATTACTTTGTTCCTAAAGCAGCTAACAGACCTGTATATTCATATAGATTATCTATTGTTCACTTTTGGTCGTTAATCTTTCTATACATTTGGGCTGGACCTCATCACTTATTATACACAGCTTTACCAGAATGGGCTCAAAATTTAGGAGTTGCATTTTCTGTGATGCTTTTAATGCCTTCTTGGGGTGGTATGATAAACGGATTATTAACACTTCGTGGTGCTTGGGATAAAGTTAGAACAGATCCTGTTTTAAAATTCATGGTTGTAGCTATTACCGGTTACGGTATGGCAACTTTTGAAGGACCAACATTATCGCTTAAAAATGTTAATGCGATTGCTCACTTTACCGACTGGATTATTGCTCACGTTCACGTAGGAGCCTTAGCATGGAATGGTTTTATGGCATTTGGTATTATTTACTACCTAATCCCTAAATTATTTAAAACAAAATTATATTCTTTAGGATTAGCCAATTTACACTTTTGGCTAGGTACTTTAGGTATTATAATGTATGCGTTACCAATGTATGTTGCTGGGTTTACACAAGCAAGTATGTGGAAACAATTTAATCCAGATGGATCATTAACATATGGTAACTTTTTAGAAACTGTTACTGAAATTATCCCTATGTATTGGATGCGTGCTATTGGTGGCTCATTATACATTATAGGTATGCTAATATTAGTGGTTAATGTTATAGCAACTGTTAGAAACGGTAGCAAAGTAGAAGATGAATTAGCCGAAGCACCTGCTCTTGAGCGTGTAACTAAAAAGCGTACTTCAAGCGAAGGTTGGCACACTTGGTTAGAACGTAGACCAATACAATTAACAATTTTAGCAACTGTAGCTATTTTAATTGGAGGTATTGTACAAATTATACCAACCATTATGGTAAAATCTAACATACCAACTATAGCCAGTGTAAAACCATATACACCTTTAGAGTTAGAAGGTCGCGATATCTACATACGTGAAGGCTGTGTAGGCTGTCATTCACAAATGATTCGTCCTTTTAGAAGTGAGGTAGAACGCTATGGCGAATACTCTAAAGCTGGCGAATATGTTTACGATCATCCATTCCTATGGGGAAGTAAACGTACTGGTCCAGACTTACATAGAATAGGATCTAAATATTCAGACAACTGGCACTTTAACCATATGTACGATCCACAAAGTACTTCATCTGGTTCAATCATGCCTCGTTACCCTTGGTTAATTAAAAATGAATTAGACAAGTCGCAAATTGAAGCAAAAATGAAAACAATGGTAAGTTTAGGTGTTCCTTATTCTGAAGAAGAGATTGCTAATGCACAAGCTGATATGTTAGCTCAAGGAACAAAAATTGAAGAAAACCTATATACTGATCCAGACTTTGTAAAAACCTATGAAGAAGATAAAAAATATGCTGCCGAAAGTGGGGAATCTTTTGTTGAAATGAAAAACAGAGAAATAGTAGCAGTTATTGCCTATTTACAACGTTTAGGTACCGATATTAAAGTAGACATATCACAAAACTAACCATAAAATTATAACTATGTTAAAATTTGCAAAAAACTATATGGAGAGTATTACGGGTATAGAAATTTACCCAATAATTTCTCTTCTCATCTTTTTCACATTTTTTGTAGTACTCTTTTTATGGGTATCTACTGCAAAAAAAGACTATATAAAAACTGTAAGTAACATTCCTTTAGACAACCAAAACGACGATATATTATGAGAAATTTAATCCCATCTTGGATTCGTGTTCCTGTAGCATTTTTTGTTATTTTCGGAGCCGTAGAATTCTTTATAGATTCTGGAGAAAAACCTGCCTTTATTGAATACCCTGTAGTATTACTATTTTTATTTTTAGTATTACTTATATTAATTGCTATTGAAGCCATAATTGGTGCATTAGAAAATGTAATGCTTCATAAATTAGATGAAGAAGCTAAAGCACGATTTTTAGCAGAAAAAAATAAGTCGTTTAAATTTACATGGTTATCAAATATCTACAAAAAGCTTGCAGGTGTTGATAAACCAATAGAAGAAGAACACGAAATTATTTTAGACCATAACTATGACGGCATTAAAGAGTTAGACAACAACTTACCTCCATGGTGGATCTATTCTTTCTATATTTCAATTATTTTTGCAGCAGTATACTTATTACGATTCCATGTATTTGAAGGCGAAAATCAATTTGATGAATTAGAGACGGAATTAGCTGATGCAAGAATAGCTATTGATGAATACAAAAAAACAGCCAAAAACTTAGTAGATGTTAATACTGTTACCGTACTAACTGAAGCTTCAGACCTAAGTGCAGGGAAAAAGACTTTTGAAACCAACTGTGTTGCTTGTCATATGGCAGACGGTGGTGGTGGTATTGGTCCAAATTTAACCGATAAGCACTGGATTTTAGGCGGAGACATTAAGCATATTTTCAAAACGATTTCTGAAGGAGGTCGTTCAGGAAAAGGTATGATTGCCTGGAAACAACAACTAAAACCGCTAGAAATGGCACAAGTAGCAAGTTATGTTTTAACATTTCAAGGTACTACACCAGCAAATCCTAAAGAGCCACAAGGCGATCTTTGGGTTGATGAAAATGCAGAAACAAATTCTGCAGAAATAAGCACCACAGAATCAGATTCGTTAACTGTTACCAACTAACAACACTAGTGTTTAGAATCAAGAATTAACACGATTAATAGCAAATACTTAAAGTTAATTCTTGGTTCTTTTTTTACCCAAACAAAATGAAAACACCAGAAAACGAAACATTTAGAGACTCCATTGGAACCATAACAGAAGATGGTAAACGTGCTTGGGTTTTTCCAAAAAAACCAAGTGGAAAATTCTACAAGTATAGGAAATGGGTTAGCTATGGTTTATTAGCATTTTTATTCTTATCGCCATTTATAAAAATAAATGGCAATCAGTTTTTAATGTTCAACGTTTTAGAGCGTCGTTTTAATATTTTTGGATTTCCGTTTTGGCCACAAGATTTTCATTTGTTTGTCATTTCAATGATAATTGGGGTGGTTTTCATTACCCTTTTTACTGTTGCTTTTGGTAGAATTTTTTGCGGATGGATTTGTCCTCAAACCATTTTTATGGAAATGGTTTTTAGACGTATTGAGTATTGGATTGAAGGAGACAGAGGGAAACAAATTAGACTATCTAAACAACCATGGAATGCAGAAAAAATTAGAAAGAAAGGATTAAAACTTGTTATCTTTCTTATTATTTCATTCATTATTGCTAATATATTTTTGGCTTACTTAATTGGAAGCGATAAACTCATTCAATACATTACAGATGGTCCTTTTAGCCATGTAAGCAACCTTATTTCCTTACTTATTTTTACGGCTATTTTTTATTTTGTTTTTGCTTGGTTTAGAGAACAAGTTTGTGTTATTGCTTGTCCTTACGGACGTTTACAAGGCGTGTTATTAGACAACAAATCTATTATTGTTGCTTACGACCATAAACGAGGAGAAGGTGAAAATGGCAGAAAAAAAATCAAGAAAAATGAAGATAGAGAAACTTTAGGACATGGAGACTGTATTGATTGTGCTCAATGTGTAAGTGTTTGTCCTACAGGTATTGATATTAGAAATGGCACACAATTAGAATGTGTAAACTGTACCGCTTGTATTGATGAATGCGACAGCATTATGGAAAGCGTTAATTTACCAAAAGGTTTAATTAGATATGCTAGCGAAGACAATATTGAGAAAAAATCCACCTTTAAATTAACCCCTAGGCTAAAAGGTTACATTGCTGTACTTGCTATTTTAATTGGTATATTAATTGGTATGTTATTTTTAAGAAATGATGTTGAAGCCAATGTTTTAAGGTTACCAGGTCAGTTATACGAGCATAAAGACAATAACATTATTAGTAATGTGTTTACCTACAAACTAGTTAATAAAACAACTAAAGAGATAGATCATGTTAGTTTAAAACTACTATCTCATAAAGGTACATTAAAATTGGTTTCTACTAGCGATGAGTTTGTAGTACCAAGTCAAGGTATTGCCAAAGGGACTTTATTTATAGAAATAAATAATTCGGCATTATCTGGCGATAGAAATAAAATTAAAATTGGTGTTTACCAGAACGATAAACTTATTGAAACTACTACGGCTAATTTTTTAGGACCTAGAAGTTACAGATAAATATATTGCTACGGTTAAAACATAAGATAACAAATAGGTACATTAGGGATTGAGGCATTGTTGAAGCTCCTTGCAGAGAGCGACTGCCGAAATATTTATATTCATGAGTTCATTAATTTAAAATAATTAACCACGAATAAAGCCCGATGGGAAATGCTAAAAAAATAGAAACTATGAAAATTAATTGGGGTACTGGAATTGTAATTGCATTTGTAGTGTTTATAAGCTTTATCTTGTATTTTATCATTCCCATGAATATGGATAAAAAATACAATCATGATTTAGTAAGTGAAAATTATTACGCCGATGAGCTAGCTTATCAAAACGACATTAACAAGCTTACAAATGCGAATAATTTAAACCAAAAAATCACTTACAAAAGATCTGACGAAGGACTGATTATTAATTTCCCCAACGACATAGACTATAAAAAAATTAAAGGAAAAGTGTTCCTATATAGACCATCTAACAAACAGTTAGATTTTGATACTGCTATTTCATTATCTAAACCTTATTTGCTCATACCTGACAATCGTTTGGTAGATGGTCGATGGAACATTAAAATAGACTGGCAATTAAACAACCAATCTTATTTATTCAAAGAAACAATAAATTATTAACATGCTAATTTCAGCATTTGTTTTAGGGCTATTAGGAAGCTTTCACTGCATTGGCATGTGTGGCCCTATTGCCTTTATGTTACCTGTTGATAGAACAAATGCTTACAAAAAGATATCTCAAATAACTATTTACCATATTGGTAGACTACTGGCTTACAGTATTATTGGTTTAATTTTTGGACTTATTGGAAAGAGTCTTAATATCTTTGGATTCCAACAACAACTATCTATAGCCATTGGTGTTTTAATGATACTTGTTGTTTTACTACCTCAACAAACCTTCAATAAATATAATTTCTCTAAACCTATTTACAAACTTATAAGCAAAGTAAAATCGGCTTTAGGACAAGCTTTAAAAAGAAAAACAGCAGACACATTTCTAACCATTGGATTTCTTAATGGTTTTCTGCCCTGTGGATTAGTTTACATGGCTGTTTTTGCTGCAATTGCTGGAGGTAATGCTATAAATGGAAGTTTATACATGACTGTTTTTGGTTTAGGCACCATACCTTTAATGACCTCAGCTATTTATTTAAGTAATTTTTTAAAAGGCAGTGTTAGACAAAAAATACAAAAGGCCATTCCTGTTTTTGTAATACTAATTGGGGCATTATTTATTCTTCGTGGCTTAGGTCTTGGTATTCCTTACATATCCCCTGCTCTAACAAATGACACTGTTACTAGTAGCATTAATTGCCACTAGAAAGAAACACCCTTTTTCAACATAATTACATCATTATTTTTTTTAAGAAATATTAATTATTTCATAAAAACATATTTTTATTTTCAATATTAATAGTATTACTATTATATTTGCGTAAATATGTTTTAAATATGAATACATTACTATCTAATTTAAAAATTACAGTACCTGAAAAAATATACATTAAAGATCCGGAATCTTCTGCTTTAGGTAAGCGCATCATAGAACAAAGTATTATCTTAATTGATGATATTGGTTTTGATAGCTTTACTTTTAAAAAACTAGGTGTTTTAATTAAATCTAACGAAAGTTCTATTTATCGATATTTTGAAAGCAAACATAAATTACTAGTATATTTAACATCTTGGTATTGGAGTTGGATTGAATATCAACTTGTTTTTGAAACTCATAACACTTCTGATAAAACAGAAAAACTAAAACGCGCCATAGAAATTGTATCTAGAACGATTAAAGAAGATAGCAACTACTCGCATATAAATGAAATTGTATTAAATAGAATTATAATTAATGAAAACTCTAAATCTTTTTTAACAAAAGAAGTAGACAACGAAAATAAAGAAGGTTATTTTTTAGCCTATAAACGCATTATTTATCGCTTACGTGATATGATTACTGAAGTAAATCCTAAATATAAATTTGCTTCAAGTTTAGCTAGTACAATTATAGAAGGTAGTTTACACCAACACTTTTTAAAAGATCATTTTATATCAATTACAGATTGTAAAGACAACATAACACCTACAGATTTTTATATTCATTTAGTATTAAACGCCCTAAAATAACTTCTATGGAAAAACAAATAATGTCTCCTTGGCAACGCTTAATTGGCTTATTACAATTAGAAAAAAAAGATATTTTTCAAGTTTTTTATTACGCTATATTTTCTGGAATAGTAGCTTTATCGCTTCCTCTAGGTATACAAGCCATAATAAATTTAATTCAAGGCGCTCAAATATCAACATCATGGATTGTTTTAGTTGTTTTAGTAACCTTAGGTGTTGCTTTTTCTGGTGCTTTACAACTAATGCAGTTACGCATTATTGAAACCATACAGCAACGTATTTTTATGCGTTCATCATTTGAATTAAGCTACCGCTTCCCTAAAATTAAAATGTCTGAATTGCGTAATTACTACCCGCCAGAATTAGCAAATCGCTTTTTCGATACTTTAACTATTCAAAAAGGATTATCAAAAATATTGATTGATGTCCCAACAGCTATTTTGCAAATATTATTTGCTCTTATTTTGTTATCTTTTTACCATCCATTTTTTATTCTGTTTGGTGTTTTACTATTAGTTTTAATATTTATAGTATTTAAGTTTACTGCAAAAAAAGGCTTAGAAACCAGCTTAAAAGAATCTAAAAACAAGTATAAAGTAGCCCATTGGATTCAAGAAATTGCAAGAACTGTTATTAGCTTCAAACTTTCTGGAAGCACCAATTTAGGTGTAAATAAAAACGATGTTTTAGTAAACGATTACTTAAAAGCAAGAGAAAGTCATTTTAAAATATTAATCATTCAATTTATTCAAATGATTAGTTTTAAAGTTATTGTAACTGCTAGTTTACTACTAATTGGAGGAGCGCTTGTACTAAATCAAGAAATGAATATTGGTCAGTTTGTAGCTGCCGAAATCATTATTTTATTAGTAATTGCCTCTGTTGAGAAATTAATTTTAGGTTTAGAATCGTTTTATGACGTATTAACATCTATTGAAAAATTAGGACAAGTAGCAGATAAAGAACTAGAAACACAAGACGGAGAAAACCCAACTTTTAATGACAATGTAAACATTGAACTAAACAACGTTTCTTATAGAGTACCAAACAGAGATTTAAAAATAGTTAACAATGTTTCTTTAAATATTTCTTCAAAAAGTAGAATTTTAATTCTGGGGGAAAGTGGTTCTGGAAAATCATCATTATTAAGACTTATAGCAGGTATAAACGAACCAACAACAGGTAACATTTATATTAACAACTTACCTATAGGTAGTATTACTTTAAACCATTACAGATCGCAAATGGGTTTATCTTTAACAGAAGAAACGCCTTTTGAAGGCTCTATTAAAGAAAACTTAACCTTTGGAAACCAAACCATAACAGATGATGAAATTTTTGATGTCATGGAAAAAATTGGGTTAATGGAATTTATAAAAGAACAGCCAAAAGGCTTACACACTATTTTATATCCAGATGGTAAACAAATGTCACATACGGTTTCTAAAAAACTAATACTTGCTAGAGCTATTTTAAAAAAACCAAGTGTTTTAATTTTAGAAGATGCATTAGATCGCTTTAACCCAAAAGAAACAAATGCCATAACCAACTATTTAACACATAAAGATAGACCATGGGCATTAATAGTTGTTAGTGGGAGTAGTCGTTGGAAAACAAAATGCAACCAAATTATTGAATTAGATAAAGGTTCTATAAAAAACGTAAACCATGCTTAATATATCTCACAATACATTAAATAACAAAGTCGATTTAAAAAGCTTTAAATCTGCCAAAAACATATTTAATAAAAACTATTACAAACGTTTTAATCAGTTTTTATTAGTTCTAGCTATTATTGGTTTCATTGTACTTTTTTTACCGTGGACTCAAAATATTACTGGTCAAGGTTTAGTAACTACGTTAAAACCAAATCAACGACCACAGACATTACAATCTCAAATTCCTGGACGCATTGAAACTTGGTATGTTCAAGAAGGTGATTACGTAAATAAAGGTGATACCATCTTAAGAATTTCAGAAATAAAAAGTGATTATTTTGATGATAAATTAGTTGAAAGAACAAATACACAAATAGAAGCAAAATCATCATCAGTTGGAGCTTATGAAGGCAAAGTACAAGCTTTAAAAAGGCAAGTTTCTGCTTTACAAAGCGAGCAAAAACTAAAGATGCAACAAACGCAAAACAAACTATTACAATCGCGTTTAAAAGTAAAAAGTGATAGCATCGATTTAGAAGCTGCTAAAACCAATATTAGCATTGCCGAACGTCAATTTAATCGTATTCAAACCCTACAAAAAGAAGGCTTAAAAGCTGTAAAAGATGTAGAAGAAAAACGCTTAAAACTTCAAGCTACTCAGGCAAAACTTATTTCGCAAGAAAACAAATATTTAGCTAGTAAAAATGAGATTCTAAATGCACAAATAGAGTTATCTAGAATTACAGCTCAATATGCCGATAAAATATCGAAAGCACAAAGCGATATGTATACAGCACAATCTAGTGGCTTTGACGCCCAAGCACAAGTTACTAAACTTGAAAATGCTTATACAAATTACAAAATGCGAAACAATTTACTATATGTAACGGCACCACAAAATGGTTATATAAATAAAGTATTAACAGGTGGTATTGGGGTTACCTTTAAAGAAGGAGAAGCTCTTGTTGGCATTATGCCTGCTCAATATGATTTAGCGGTTGAAACCTATGTAAAACCAATAGATTTACCTCTTTTACACAAAGGCGAACAAGTTCGTGTTCAGTTTGATGGTTGGCCAGCAATAGTATTTAGCGGATGGCCTAATGTTTCGTACGGAACCTACGGCGCCAAAGTAGTCGCTATTGAACGATTTATTAGCGACAACGGAAAATACCGAGTATTATTAGCTCCAGATGAAACAGACCATGAATGGCCAGAAGCTATTCGTATTGGTTCTGGTGCAAAAACCATTGCACTACTTGAAGACGTGCCTATTTGGTTTGAGTTATGGAGGCAAATTAATAGCTTTCCTCCTAATTACTACCAACCAAAAAACAACAGTAAAAAAGCCTCAAAAAAAGATAAAAAATGAAAAACTATATAGCAAGCCTATTTTTGTTTATAAGTAGTTTACTTTCTGCTCAAGACAGCTTATCTGTTATTAGTCTGTCAGAATACTTAGGGTATGTAAAATCTTTTCACCCTATTGTAAAACAAGCTAACTTAATTATAAGTGAAAGCGAAGCGAAGCGTATGAAAGCTCGTGGCGCTTTTGATCCTAAACTAGAAGTTGATTATGGCAGAAAAAAGTTTAAAAATACCGAGTATTACGACAAATTAAACGCATCATTTAAAATACCTACTTGGTATGGCGTGGAATTAAAAGGAAATTTTGAAGAAAACTCGGGTTATTATTTAAATCCAGAAGCTACGCTTCCTGAAGATGGTCTTTATAGCGTTGGGGTTTCTGTTTCTGTCGCAAAAGGTTTACTTATAAACAAACGTATGGCTATGCTTAAACAAGCTAAAATGTTTGTAAATCAAGCGAAAGCAGACAGACAACTACTGGTAAATAACATTTTATACAATGCCACACTTACTTATTTTAATTGGTTAAAAACCTATAATGAAAAACGTGTATATGAAGATTTTTTAACCAATGCTGAAATGCGATTTAATGGCATAAAACGAAGTTATGAAACTGGAGACAAACCTGCTATTGACACTTTAGAAGCACGTATAGCTCTTAACAACAGAAAACTAAATTTAGAGAAATCGAATATTAAATTTATAAAATCATCTTTAGAATTATCAAATTATTTGTGGTTAAATGAAAATACACCTATTGAAATTAAAGAAGGTATAACTCCAGATATAAATACATTTGAAACTATTGATGCTGTTTTAAACACATCGATTATAGATATCGAAAGTACTGACTTAGATAATCATCCGAAATTAAAATCGTTAGATTATAAATTTCAAAGTTTAAATATTGAAAAACGTTTAAAACTGAATAATCTTTTACCTAAAATAGATTTACAATATAATTTTTTATCACAAACGCCAGAAATTGCTAGATCGTTCAGTACATCGGCTTATAAAAGTGGCGTCAACATTAGCTTTCCTTTGTTTTTAAGAAAAGAACGCGCCGATTTAAAATTAGCTAAATTAAAACTACAGAATACTAAATTTGAAATTCAATCGACAAAAGTAACTTTGAAAAATAAAATCAGTGCAATAAATCAAGAACTAGCATCTTTTTCTTTACAAAACAACTATACCTCTGTTATTGTTAATGATTATAAAAAAATGCTAACAGCAGAAGAACGCAAGTTTTTCTTAGGAGAAAGCTCTTTGTTTTTAGTAAACTCAAGAGAATCAAAACTTATTGACGCTAAGCTTAAAGCCATTTCTCTTGAAAATGACTTCTTTAAAACAAAGGCTAACTTATTTAATGTACTAGCTGTATCTATACTATAAAAAAAGAAGCTTAATTAAGAACAAGCTCCTTTTTTAAAATTAGTATGTCGACTACAAATATTAAATCTTAAAGGTTATAACCGGTAGTGTTGCATGATTAGCCACATCTTCACCCACACTGCCTTCAAAAAAATGTGCCAATCCTTTTTTACCATGAGTAGGTATTGCAATAATATCTGCTCCTATTTTATTTGAAAAACTCAAAATACCGTCTTCAACAGTATAATCAGATACATAATGCACATCTTGCATACGTTCTAAATTACCTTCGGCTTTTGTAAAAAAGTTAACAACACGTCTTTCAATTTCTAAAGAACTTTTAAATCTATCATTAGGAAGGTTGACGTATACAAAGTACATTTTAGAACCTATTTTACTAAACATATTAACAGCATTAATATATGGCTTAATACATTCTTCTGAAAAATCGCAAGCAAACGTAACTACTTCAAAATTAATTTGATTCACTTTATTCTTAATAACTAAAACAGGAATCTCTGCATTTCTTACTACACGTTCTGTGTTAGAACCTACAAAAATATCTTTAACCCCATTTGATCCATGAGACCCCATTATAATAAGATCTGCTCCATGTTTTTTAGCAACATCATTAACCTCACTAAAAACTTTAAAATGTTTAATAATAGGTATTACTTTAATATCTTTTAAATATTCCTTTTCAAGAAATTTCTCGAATTTTTGCTCAGATAAGGTTATAAAAAAAGCGACCTTTTCATTTTGAAGCCCTTCAGAAGCTGTATATACTAAATCAGACATTTCTAACATGTGAAGCGCTAAAATCTCTGCATCATACTTTTTAGCTAATTTAGCTGCTGTTTCTAAAGCATATTCTGAATATTCAGAAAAATCGATGGGTACAATAATTTTTTGCATAATATTTGATTTTAGTTTCCCACATTAATGAGAATGAAATTATTAAATAATATATTAAACCGTCATTGAAAACAACTGTGTATCGGGTTTCTTGCGTTGCAATAACAAATCGAAAGCCATACATATATTCCTAACAAATGGCTGGCCTTTTTTTGTAACTTCAATAGTTTTAGAGTTTACAATAAGTAATCCGTCACTTTCCATTTCTTTCAACCTTATAAGTGCTTCTGGAAGTTCTTTAAAGTAAAGAGAATCATTAGACCAACTCGTTTTAAACTGACACATTAAATTAAGAATATGCTTTCTTATAATTAAATCTTCTTCATTTAAAATATGACCTCTATAAACAGGCAATGTATTTTCACTTAACAACTGATAATAATCTTCTATACTTTTTTCATTTTGAGCAAAACCATACCAACTATCACTTATTGCAGACACTCCTAAACCAATCATAGCTTGTGTTTTTGAAGCAGTATAACCCATAAAGTTTCTATGTAAATTTCCCTTTTCCATAGATTGATATAAACTATCTGTTTTTAATGCAAAATGATCCATTCCTACTTCGGTATACCCAACTTCAGCCAATAATTTTTTACCTATTTCATATTGCTTTCTTTTAAGCTCTGGTGTTGGTAAATCATCATCATTAAAACCACGTTGCCCATTTCCCTTTATCCATGGTACATGCGCATAACTGTAAAACGCTAATCTATCTGGAAGCAAAGCTTTTGTTTTTAAAATGGTTTCTTCAACATGTTCTAATGTTTGAAATGGAAGTCCGAAAATAATATCATGACCAACCGATGTATAACCAATCTCTCTTGCTAATTCTGTAGCTCGCTTTACATTTTCAAAAGGTTGTATTCTATGAATGGCTTTTTGCACCGTTTTATTATAATCTTGTACACCATAACTAACACGTCTAAACCCAACATTATAAAGTGCTTCTAAATGTTTGCGCGTTGTATTATTAGGATGCCCTTCAAAACTAAACTCATATGTATCAGCTAATTCAGAATCTTTTAATAACCCTTTAATTAATTTTTCTAAATTTTCTGGACTAAAAAAAGTAGGCGTACCACCACCTAAATGCAACTCTTTAATAACTGGTTTTTCGTCAAATAATTCTAAATATAATTGCCACTCTTTTAAAACAGCATTTATATACGGACTTTCTACATTATGTTGTTTAGTTATACGCTTATTACAACCACAAAACGTACATAAACTTTCGCAATATGGTAAATGAATGTATAAACTAATACCTTCTTTTGTATTACTCTCCCTAACCGACTTTATTAATGACTGCCTCCAATTACTCAAAGAAAAAGTCTCTTGATTCCAATACGGAACCGTTGGATAACTCGTATAACGTGGCCCTGCTATATTATACTTACTAACTAATGAACTTAACATACCTAACATTTAGAATCAAAATTATAGGATTGCTAATGTTAAAAATATGATATATATCATATCGAGTATTTGCTATCCGTTCATTATTACATAACTTTACAGTAAATAAAAATTTTCTAAAAATGAAAAAATTAAGTTTTCTAGTTATTGTTTTAGCTATTAGTTTGGTAGCATGTAAAAACGAAAAAAAGAATGAGCAAAAACCTGAAGAAATAGCTCCGAAAGAAGCTTTTGTTGTTAAACCCGAAGCGACCTCTGTAAAATGGACCGCTTATAAAACCACAGAGAAGAAGCCTGTTGGTGGAGAATTTAAAATTTTAAAGTTTGAAAACAAATCGGGTGAAACTCCTCAGGAAGCTTTAAACAATTTAAGCTTTTCTATTCCTATTAGTGGCGTGTTTACAAATGATGCTACAAATACAAGAGACGCAAAAATTAAAACGTCTTTCTTTGGGGCTATGTTAGACACCGATATTTTAAAAGGTACTATTAAAGTAACTAACAACAGTTATTCAGCAAGTATTACTATGAATGGTGTTACTCACGATTTACCTTTAGAAGTTAAAATTACAGAAGGAAGACGTGTATCTATGACAGGTACAATGAACCTTAAAGACTGGGATGCATTAGGTGCTCTAGAATCTTTAAACAAAGTTTGTTTTGATTTACATAAAGGAGCAGATGGCGTTAGTAAAACATGGGAAGATGTCGCTATAGAAGTGAATACTTTTTTACGAAAAAATTAATTATTGTAAATAATAATAAAAATTTACACCAAAATTAAGCTGCTTTAACGAGCAGCTTTTTTATTTTTATAAAACTAATAAACCAAATGTATGAATCCATCAGCACCAGGTTGGATAAAAAAATTACTTAAAGAAGTCAGTAAAAATGATTCATTATTAAATTACAATGAAGCATCTTTTTATGATGATTTAAGATCATGCGGTTTTATTTATGGTAGCAACTTAGGTGTTATTGGCAACATAATAGCTAAAAATGATCTTACTGAAGAAGAACTTTGTAAAACCAATTTATTACTTGCTTTTCTACACGCACATCATCGTTCTGATAACAAAACAAAGTTTACTGATAGCATCATAGCATTTTACACTGCTATTAACGAACTTAAATTGTCCTTTTTTCACGGATTAATAGGAGGCAAAAAATCGGAAGAACAACTTGAAAAAATATTACATAAGCGTGTTCAAATTGACGATAATTTTTTAACCAAAAACTTCAACTACTTTGTAATAAACGCTTTGTTATATGTTGACATATTGGCTTATAATGAATATTTAAAAAAGGGTAATATTACTAGTGATTATATAAAAAACCTAGAAGCGGCTATTTCATCAATTTCATTAGAAGTTTTAAATTCAAAGAAAACTAAAAACCAATATGACGACAGTTTAATTAAACTATTTGAAGCATCACTAAGATATCAAAACAATAATAACACCAATTATAAGAAAGCCATAACATTGGTTAAAAACATGCAAGAGGCTCACTATATTTTAGACATTGCTTGTATGGCGTCTTGGAGCGATAGAATTATAGATGAAAACGAAAAACATTTTTTATTAAAACTAGGCTCAGACTTAAATTTAAACACCAGTCAAATAAACAAATCAATAAAAACAATTAACGATTTTTATACAGTTAACAAAGACAATATTGCGCTATTAAGTTCCAAAAACATTGTACAAAGTTTTTATAATAATTCTAGTAGAATGGTAACTAAATTAATTACCAGAAATAGCAAACGCCTATACCAAGAATTAAAAGATAGCAAAGAGCTCATGGTACTAATATCGCAATCTACTATAAGAGATTTAAATGCTGAAGAACAAAAAAAAGTACAAGAACAACTTTTAGATATATTTAAATCTATTCCTAGTCTCGCCATCTTCTTATTACCTGGTGGTGCATTATTACTACCGTTAGTTGTTAAATTTATACCCAAATTACTACCATCTGCTTTTGATGAAAACAGAATTGAAGACTAAAAAATATGTTTTCTGTTTTTTTTCTGTTAGATTTACAAAAACGCTAACCAACAACTAAAAATAACAGATGACATCTTACACAATTAGTGAAATTAACGATATTTTAAAAGGAGAATTAATAGGCAACACTAATCAGAAAATTGAAGGTCCGGAACAATTACTAAACGCTAACAGCAACCAGATTACTTTTATAGGAAGTGCTAAATATGTAAAGCATTGGGCAGACTCAAAAGCTTGTGCTGCTATAGTAAACGACAATTTAAAAATTGAAGCTGATAATAATCGTGCTATCATTAAAGTGAAAAATGCCGATTTAGCAATGGCTAAAATATTAGAATTATTCAATCCTCCTGCTCCGGTGTTTAACACCGATATTCATCCAACAGCTGTTATTCATGAAACAGCAACTATTGGTAACGGTTGTAAAATTGGTGCTAATTGTTATATTGGTAAAGATGTAGAATTAGGAAACGGCGTTGTTTTATACCCTAATGTGTGCGTTTTTGATGAAACTAGTATTGGAGATCATACCGTTGTTTGGTCTGGTACCGTAATTAGAGAACGCTGTATTATTGGTAGCCATTGTATCTTTCATACAAATGTAAGTATTGGTGCCGATGGTTTTGGATATAGACCTAGTGACGATGGTAGAGGTTTAGTTAAAATACCTCAAATAGGAAATGTTATTATTGGACATTATGTAGAAATTGGAGCAAACTCTTGTGTAGATAGAGCTAAATTCAGTTCTACTATTATTGGCGATGGTTGTAAAATTGATAACCTAGTTCAAATAGCTCATAACAGTATTATGGGACGTTCTTGTATTATGGCAGGACATAGTGGACTTGCAGGATCGGTTACCCTTGGCGATGGTGTTATTATTGGAGGAAGCGCCTCTATTAAAGACCATACTACTATTCATTCTGGAGCAACAGTTGGAGCAGGCTCTGGGGTTATGAAAGATATTCCTGCTGGAAAAACAGTTTTAGGATATCCTGCTCAAGATGCTAAAGACATGCTTAAAGAATGGGTAGCAATAAGACGTTTTATGAAAAGTCAATAAAATTAGACAGTAAACACAGTAAGTATTTTAGCTTATTGAAAATCTAAACTATATAAGTAATCAAACGGAATATATTTCAGTATTGAAATGATTTATTCTCTTTATACTTGACTACAATTAAATATAAATAAACTAAAAATTCCACAAATGGAAAAAACTTGGATAATAGCAATATTGCTTTTTTTAGTAATCACTTTTCTTTTCTGGAAGCTTACTAGTGGACATTTCAAAAAAGAATATGGTAAAAAATTGTGGAACAAATGGGGAACGAGACTTTTTTATTGGCAAGGAGCAATATACACTAGTACCGGAATTACAATTCTAATAATGTTTGTTTTAAAATGGGGTAATATTTTAACCTTTTAAAAGTCTAATTGATCGAACTGTTCTAATAATAGAAATAAATATTACCGAGTAGTTTGGTTCTTAACATAACCTACTTCTTTTTATTCTTCAACATATTTAAATACATATTCTCAACCTTAGTACGTGCCCAAGGCATTCTACGTAGAAATTTCAAACTAGATTTCACAGAAGGATTATCTGTAAAACATTTAATCTTAATATTATACCCCATATACTCCCAACCATAATGAGCTACTAAACCGTTAATAATTTGTTCTAGTTTTATACCGTGTAACGGATTATTTGGTTGAGATTCCATTTACAAGATTTTTAATTTTTACTGCTTTTTCAAAATGGTCTAGCTTATGAGTTTTTATCCACCATGTGGCAGCTTTCATAAGTAACTCTGGGTTATCATTTTTATTTGCAAAAAAAAGCATAAAAGGACAAACCTACGTTTGCTCCTTTTTGTGCTATTTTTTTATCGCAAACTTCTATAATTTTATCTTTTAAAACCTTTTGCATAATCTTAATTACGTCTATCTGTATTACGCTTTGGACGTCTCGAAGTATTCTTCTTGTTAGAATTATTATTAGAACTACGAGAACGGTTAGAGTTTCTATTTTGACGCCCTTGGCCCTGTTTTATTGGTGCTGTAGAAGCATTAGGATCGGGCTCAAAACCTTCAACTATTTCAACAGGCAATTTCATTTCAATTAGCTTTTCAATATCTCTTAAAAAAGTAGTTTCATCTGCACTTACTAAAGATAAAGCCTCTCCACTGGCTCCTGCTCTTCCTGTTCTTCCTATTCTATGCACATAATCTTCAGAAATATTTGGTAATTCAAAATTCACAACATGTGGCAATAAAGGAATATCTAGTCCACGAGCAGCAATATCGGTTGCTACTAACACACGAACACGTCCACTTTTAAAACCTGCTAATGCTTTGGTTCTAGCTCCTTGACTTTTATTTCCGTGTATGGCAGCAGCGGTAATACCGGACTTATCCATTTTTTCACAAAGCTTATTAGCTCCATGTTTGGTACGTGTAAATACTAAAACCTGTTTCCAGTTACCTTCAGAAATTAATTTAATAATTAATCCTGTTTTTAAACCTTTTGCGACTCTATATACTTTTTGAGTTATCGCTTCAACTGTTGTATTCTCTGGAGTTGCTTCAACTTGCACAGGGTGATTTAAAATACCATGTGCTAATTTCTTAATATCTTTAGAAAAGGTTGCCGAAAACATTAAATTTTGACGTTTCTCTGGCATCGATTTTATAACGCGCTCTATATCTCGTAAAAAACCCATATCTAACATTCTATCGGCTTCATCTAACACAAAAATCTCTACACGTTTAAGCGACAACAATCCTTGACTTTGTAAATCTAATAAACGCCCAGGCGTTGCTACCAAAACATCAATACCTTGACGAATAGTTGCTGCTTGTGGCTTCTGGTTAACTCCACCAAAAATAACGGCACTTCGCAAATTTAAAAACTCGCTATACTCTCTAACATTAGCATATACTTGCGCTGCTAACTCACGAGTTGGTGTTAAAATTAAGGCTCGAATAGGTCTGTATTTTGCTTTCGGATTTTCAGAAAGTAAATGTAAAAGTGGCAATGTAAAACCTGCCGTTTTCCCTGTTCCTGTTTGCGCTGATGCTAAAACATCTTTTCCTTCTAAAACTGGAGGAATCGCTTTTTCTTGAATTGGACTTGGAGTTGTGTATCCTTTTTTGCTAATAGCTTTTAGCAAGGCTTCGGATAAGCCTAAAGATTTGAATGACATATAAACTGTTTGGTAAAGCCTTTTTAGGCCAATGAGATGACAATTTATTAAGTAAACAAACCACCTCTATTTTATTAAGCTGCAAAGGTACGCTTAATTTTCTCGATGCGTTTTTATTTTATTTGTAGAATATTAAACTAACAGCTTAATATTAGCATACGAATTATTAAGAGCTTCTTTAGCTTGTTCATTATTAAGCCATTCAACTTTAGTAATCCCTTCTTCTTCTTGTGGATATAAATAACCTTTAAAACTGGTTTTCATTTCAAACCAATAGGTTACTTTTATTTTATGCCTTCCATTACGCTTAAAAATATGATAGGTCGTGTTTAATGGTTTTACTATTTCTAATCCTGAAACACCAGTTTCTTCGGTAACTTCACGAATGGCTGTTTGTTCAATAGTTTCATTACCTTCTGCTTTTCCTTTTGGTAAATCCCACTTATCATTTCTATAAATAAACAAAATCTCTTTATCATCATTAAAAGCTTTACCACCTCCTGCTATCACATTAGGTAGTTTCTTTAAAAACTTTTTCAATAACTTGTCTTCATTTTTATGAATAAGTCTAACTTCTTCTAACGACGTATTATTCAGTTCTTTTATAACTTTTCCAATATTAACGGTATCAAGCAAATAATTTTTAAAATTAGTTTCTTGTTCAACCATGGTTGTTAATACTATCGGTTTATCTCCAACAAAAACTTTATACATAATGTGTATTTAACAATTTTGTTTTGGTAAAAATATCATTTTTACTGACAAACGAGTAAATGTTGAAAAAAATATTTTTATTAATTACCAACTGTTATATAAAACTAATTTATTGTGTAATTTTGTACCTATGATTTTTAACAAAGAAACTGCCAAAAAAACTGCTGAAGTTTTATTACAAGTAAATGCGATAAAACTCAGCCCAAAAGCTCCTTTTACATGGGCTTCTGGATGGAACTCTCCAATTTATTGCGATAATCGTATTATATTATCCTATCCTCCAATTCGTAATTATGTCCGTGAAACCATGGCTAAACATATTGAAGCTCAATATGGCAAACCAGATGTTATTGCAGGTGTAGCTACTGGAGCTATAGGCATTGGTATGCTAGTTGCAGAATATTTAGGATTACCATTTATTTACGTAAGACCAGACGCTAAAGGACATGGACGCAAAAACCAAATTGAAGGTTTTATTGAAAGCGGACAAAATGTTGTAGTTGTAGAAGATTTAATTAGCACTGGAAAAAGTAGTTTAAATGCTGTAAGAGCTTTAAAAGAAGCTAATATAAAAGTAAAAGGCATGGTTGCTATTTTTACTTATGGCTTTGATGTAGCTAGTGAAAACTTTAAAAACGAAGGCGTTACATTAAACACCTTAAGCAACTATGAAAATTTATTAGAACAAGCTTTAGATACTAATTATATTTCTGAAAAAGAATTAGAAACTTTATCTGAATGGAATTCTAACCCAAGTGAATGGAATGCTATTTGATATAGTAATATAAAAAAAATTATGAATTTAGAATCTCCAAAAATAAACGTTGGTAAATCACCTCAAGAAGTCTTTGATTTTTTAGCTGATATTAAAAATTTCGAATCTTTACTGCCTGAAAACATTAGCAAATTTGAAGTCTTAGATGACGATAAATTTTTATTTGCATTAAAAGGTATGCCCGAAATTATTCTTAAAAAGAAAGAGGTTACTCCTCCTAATAAAATTGTTTTAGGTGCCGCTGGAGGAAAAATAGATTTTTCACTAGTTGGAAACATTATTGAAATTAATGACACCTCTAGCGAAGTTCAATTAGAATTTAGTGGCGACTTTAACCCAATGATGGCAATGATGATAAAAGGGCCTATCACTAAATTTATTGAAACCCTTGCTACAAGTATTCCTAAGGCTATTTAATAAAGTAGTGTTATTTCTTTAAGATCAAATTTTTCAACAATTTCATCTTCTAAAATCACTTGAAGCTTACCATATTTGGTAACACCTTTTATAAAACCAGAAAATAAAACACCTTCAGCATTTTTAAATGTTGAAGGTTTGTTTTTTCTAAACAAATTGGTTTCATATTCATTTTTTACAAAATCATATTTTCCTTGTTCTAAAAGAGAAGAATATTCTTTTGTATACTTAAGTACAAGTTGTAAAATTTCATCTAAATTATAATGTACTCCCGTAATCTTTTTTAAAGAAGAAGCCTTTGGAAGATTTTTAAATTCCGTCTGGTTTGCATTAATTCCAATACCAATAATTGTAGAGTTTAATTTATTTTTTATGACATTTTCAATCAAAATACCACAAATCTTTTTGTCTGCTGACAAAATGTCGTTAGGCCATTTTATATGTAAATCTGGAATATTTAACGTTTTAAAAGTTTTTAAAATAGCTAAAGAAATAGCCATACTAATATAGAAAGGAAATTCAACATCATACATATTTAAATCCTTAAACACACTAAACATAAGGTTCTTCCCTGTATCAGAGTCCCAAACCGTACCCATTTGCCCTCTACCTTGCGTTTGCTTTTCAGTCATAACAACTGTATAATCGGCAACTTCTGTCTCATTAATAAGTTTCCTCAAATAGTTATTTGTAGAGTCGATGGCATTAAGTTTGATTATAGGCATGTACAAGGTTATTTAGATACTATAAAATCTTATGATTATTTTAAAGTATAAAGAACTAAAAAAATAATAACTTTGCACAAATTAAATAAAATTAATGGCGAAACAAGAAATAAACGCAGATCAACTCATATCAGTTATAATTAGTGGTATAGAAGATGTTAAAGGAAAAGAAATAAATATTTTAGATTTAAGGGACATTGAAAACACAGTTTGTGATTATTTTATTGTTTGCGAAGGAACTTCAAATACACAAGTAAACGCCATAGTAAATTCAATACAGAAAAAAGTTAGTAAAGAACTTAAAGACAATCCTTGGCATACAGAAGGCTTAGATAATTCTGAATGGGTATTAATTGACTATGTTAATGTTGTAGTACACGTTTTTCAAAAACATATTAGAGAATATTACGATATTGAAAGCCTTTGGGGTGATGCAAAAACAACAGTTATAGAAACGAGCTACTAAAAAAGACACATGGCAAAAGACAAAAAAAATATAAAGGATAACAAACCTAAATTTAGCCCATACTGGATTTACGGTATTCTAATAGCGCTTTTCTTAGGGTATGAATTATTCAGTGGAGCTACCTATCAAGAAGAAAATGATATAACTCCTTCTGACTTTTTTAAGTATGCAGAAGATAATGATGTAAAAGAAGTACAAGTTATTAATAAGCATACTGCCTATGTTTATTTAACAAAAGAAGCTGAAGAAAAGGAAATACACAAGGGTACTAAACCCAAAAGTTATTTACCGAGTACTAAACCATTGCCTAATTACAAATTTGAAGTAGGTGACCTCCAAAATTTTGAAAATGATTTAAAAGCTATTGGTAAATATGATATCTATAGTTTAGAAACAGAAACCGATACTTTGGGTAATCTATTAATGGGTATTCTACCTTTTATTTTACTTATTGGTGTTTGGATTTTTATTATGCGTCGTATGTCTGGTGGTGCAGGCGGAGGTGGTGCTGGTGGCCAGATATTTAATATTGGAAAATCTAAAGCAAAACTTTTTGACCAAAACACAGAAGTAAAAACAACTTTTAAAGATGTAGCTGGTTTAGAAGGTGCTAAAGAAGAAGTACAAGAAGTTGTAGATTTCTTAAAATTCCCAGAAAAATATACAACACTTGGTGGAAAAATACCAAAAGGAGCGCTACTTGTAGGCCCTCCAGGAACTGGTAAAACATTATTAGCTAAAGCCGTTGCTGGTGAGGCTAAAGTGCCTTTCTTTTCATTATCAGGATCTGATTTTGTTGAAATGTTTGTTGGTGTAGGAGCTTCTCGTGTTAGAGATTTATTTAAACAAGCTAAAGAAAAATCACCTTCTATTATTTTTATAGATGAAATTGATGCCATTGGTCGTGCTAGAGGAAAAAATGCCATGTCTGGAAGTAATGATGAACGCGAAAACACGCTTAATCAATTATTAACTGAAATGGATGGGTTTGGCACAAATACAAATGTTATTGTAATTGCTGCCACCAATAGAGCGGATATTTTAGATAAAGCTTTAATGCGTGCAGGTCGTTTTGATAGACAAATTTTTGTTGACTTACCTAACTTAACAGAACGTAAAGCTATTTTTGAAGTACACCTTAGACCGCTTAAAAAAGCAAAAGGACTAGATGTTGATTTCTTATCTAAACAAACGCCTGGTTTTTCGGGTGCAGATATTGCCAATTTATGTAATGAAGCTGCTTTAATAGCTGCAAGAACAAATAAAAAATCTGTTGAAAAACAAGACTTCTTAGATGCTGTAGATAGAATAGTTGGAGGTTTAGAAAAACGAAGTAATTTATTTTCTGTTGAAGAGAAAAAAACAATTGCATACCACGAAGCAGGTCACGCTGTAGTAAGTTGGTTCTTAAAACATGCCGATCCTTTAGTAAAAGTAACTATTGTTCCTCGTGGAAGATCATTAGGAGCTGCTTGGTACTTACCGCAAGAAGCATATATTACAAGAAAAGACAAGTTTCTAGATGAAATATGTGTAACCATGGGTGGTAGAGCTTCAGAACAAATTATTTTTAACGAAATATCTACCGGTGCATTAGGCGATTTAGAAAGCGTTACTAAAAAAGCGAAAGCTATGGTAATGATTTACGGATTAAGCGAAAAAGTTGGAAACATTACCTATTATGATCCTGCTGGAGAAAATGGTTTTGTAAAACCGTATAGTGAAAAAACAGCGGAGCTTATTGACACAGAAATTAAAAGCATCATTGAAACACAATATCAAAGAGCTGTAGAATTATTATCCTCTAAAAAAGATTTATTAGATAAACTAGCTAATAGATTAATAGAAAGAGAAGTTATATTCAAAGACGACTTAGAAGAACTACTAGGAGTTTCTCCATTTAAAAAGAGTTCATCTAAAATAGAAAATACAGACGAAGAAGAGTAAAACACACAAAACAAAATATTAATTTTGTTAAGCTTTTAGTAAAAATCTTAAATTAACAGCATCGTTAATTTAAGATTTTTTATATTTGATAAATTCATAGAGAATTCAGTTAATAGCAGGTAACTAAATGAATCTTTTTAGAAAAATATTTGGTTCTAAATCTGATCGATTTGATGAAGAACTAAAATCAGAAGATAGAGGCAAATATATGCCAGAAATAAAACTACCAATAGACGAAAGGTTTACCATAAACTTTAAATCTAATGGAGGTAAGTTCCTCTATTGTGATAATTTAAATGAGATATTTCAAAATTTAGAAAATATCATTGTAGAAAACAATTGGGAAGAAAAAAAGGTGTTATTGTTAGATGAAAATCTTCAAAGTAGATTTAAAAAATCAGATTTAAATACTACTAGAAAAATAAGTGAGGCTACTTTTTTCTTAACAACCTGCGAAAACTTAATTGCTAATGATGGTTCTTTACTTATCTCCTCAAAACAAATCTTTGAGAAAAAGCTTCCAGAACTTCCTGTAAATTTTATTGTATTTGCAACTACTAGTCAAATTACTGAAACTATAGGTGAAGGTTTGCGAGCTATTAAATCTAATAATAGAGAAAAAATACCAACAAACATCACTACCATTAAGCACTTTAAATCTGGTGATGATAAAGATTTTCTAAGTTATGGTAGCAGTGCTAAAAACCTATACCTATTACTTTTAGAAGACCTATAAGATGAAAGAAACTCTTATTCGATCCCTTTCTGGTTTACTTTATGTTGTATTATTAATTCTCTGTTTGCAAAATAAATATGCATTAATTGCACTCTTTTTTGTTTTTGGTTTAATAAGTATTAATGAGTTTCTAAAATTAATTCAACTAAAAAGCTATATTCCTTATATCATTTATATAATTTTATTTGCTGTTTTTGGGTATTGGCAATTGATTCTAAAAACAGATAAAGGCTTAGATGAAATTACTCAAATACTTATGGTGTTTAGCATATTTGTAGAACTCTTTTTAATTAAAGATTTGTTTTCAGAAAAAAGCACACCACTTTTTAGTTCTAAACGCTTTGTACTTACAACCTTCTATTTATCTACAGCATTTGTATTTTTAATTTTAATAGCAAATTATTATGATACATACAATCCTAATATTTTATTAGGAGCTTTTATTTTAGTTTGGGTTAATGATTCTTTTGCCTATTTAGTAGGTAAAAATTTTGGCAAGCAAAAGCTTTTTGAAAAAATATCTCCCAAAAAAACTGTAGAAGGTTTTCTTGGAGGCTTACTTTTTTCATGCATTGCAAGTTATTTTATTGCTACCTTTACACTGACATTAAATTTCACAAATTGGCTTATACTAAGTATTATTATTAGTGTATTTGGAACATTAGGAGATTTAATAGAATCAAAATTTAAAAGACAAGCTAAAGTAAAAGATAGTGGCACTATTATGCCTGGTCATGGCGGTTTGTTAGACCGCTTAGATAGTATTATTTTTGCCGCACCATTTATATATTTATTTTTAAGAATTTTACACTATGTTTCATAAAGAAGGATATAAAATTATAACTATAACATTTATTTTAGTAGCTGCTTCATTTTTATTAGCAGATACTTATATCTCAATTAAATGGTTACAAATATTTGTTATGATTGCTTTGTTTGCTTTCTTAATAATTATCCTTCAGTTTTTTAGAAACCCAAAACGCCATACTATTTTAAACGACAAACATGTAGTTTCTCCAGTTGATGGTAAAGTTGTGGTTATTGAAGAAGTATTTGAAAAAGAATATTTTAAAGAAAAACGCTTACAAGTTAGTGTATTTATGTCTCCAATAAATGTTCATGTAACTCGTTACCCTATTAGCGGACATGTAATTTTTAGCAAATACCATCCCGGTAAATTTTTAGTAGCATGGCACCCTAAAGCTAGTGAAGAAAATGAGCGCACCACTGTAGTTGTAGAAAATGAAACTTACGGAAAAGTGCTTTATAGGCAAATAGCAGGAGCTTTAGCAAAACGTATTGTTAACTATGCAAAGCAAAACGATAAAGCTACCCAAGGATCTGATTCTGGTTTTATAAAATTTGGGTCTAGAGTTGATTTATTTTTACCTCTAGACACCAACATAAAAGTAACACTTAACCAAAAAGTTAGAGGTGGAGAAAGTATTATTGCAGAAGTTAATGAGTAGAGAGGCACTAGACATTGAATTTAAAGAAGCGGTGAAGCGAGTTAATGCACATACCGAGCCTTTTCCTGCCGACACCCTTTTAAAACTCTACGCTTATTACAAAAAGGCAACTAACGACTACGGAAGACCTAGAAGTAAAGAACCTATAATTAATGCTTTTAAAACAAATGCTTTATTTCAGGCTAAAAATGTTGGCGAAGATGAGGCTAAACAAAACTATATTGATTTAGTAAATAATTACTTTTTATACAGAGAGTAATAAAACACTACTTCGTCTATTCTATTTACCTCTTAATAATTCTACTCTTATTATTAAGTTGCTAGCAAGAGTTATTTCAACTAAAAAAGTATAAAATGCAGAAATCTATTTCAATATTTTTAATACTCATTTCATTATCAATTTGCAATGCTCAAGAACCTATATTTTGGCAAGTTGACAATCTTTCGAAAATTGGAGGAAACAATGTTGAAATTATTGGAAATCCTAAAGTGATAGAAACCGATATAGGTTCTGCAGTTGAATTTAATGGTATTGATGACGGCCTTATTGTAGCGAATAACCCAATGAGTGGAATTGATGCTTTTACTGTTGAAATTATTTTTAAACCTTATACTGGTGGTGGCACAGAACAACGGTTTCTTCATTATCAACAAGATGATAGTAACAGAATACTCATAGAATTACGAAACAATAATGATGATAATTGGACGCTTGATACGTTTATAAAATCTGGAAGTTCGAGTAAAGCCTTATTAGATTATTCTTTTACCCACAACTTAGATACTTGGAACCATGCAGCATTGACATATAAAGATGGTGTGATGACACATTATGTTAATGGCCAAAAAGAATTAGAAGGTAATGTAGACTACCAAGTTGTTAATTCTGGTCAAACTTCTTTAGGAGTGAGATTGAACAAAGTTTCGTGGTTTAAAGGCGCTATACATTCAGTAAAAGTGACACCTGCTGTACTTAGTCCAACAGAGTTTATGGAAATTAGTAGTTTAGGTATTAATAAAGTTGATAAAAACCAACTGATTACCAAAGTTTCACCTAATCCTATATCTTCATCCAGTCTATTAACTTATCAGTTAGATGAACCTAGAAAAGTTTCAATAAAAATAATTAATATTCTTGGGAAAGAAGTCGCAACCATTTTTAATGACTTTAAAAATATAGGATCTCACAAACTAGATATAAATAGTAATAACTTAAATTCTGGAATGTATTTCTTAGTTATTAATTCTGGGAACAAAACCTCTGTTCAAAAAATTATTATTACAAAATAGATGTAATCAGCAGCTATCATCCCCCCTTCTTCTTTTAGTATGCTTTTTGGTTATTTACGCACTTGACTTTGTCAGAAATTTTAACTAACTTCGTTTAACGTATGATATAAATCATTAAAACGATTTCATATCAACGTCATTGTCTATAATGCTTATGAAAAATTTATCATTAAAGTAACATTCTTGAAAAGGATAAATTTAAACTCTAGCACTTAACAATATAACTTATCTATATTGATTAAAGCGAGCTTGCTCTTAATTTTTTTCTATATTGATTAGGAGGCAAATTATATTTATCTTTAAAACTACTATTAAAATGAGAGGCATTCTTAAAACCACTTTCCCAACAAATGTCGTTTATATTTAAATCCGGATTTTCTAATAAAGTTTTGGCATATTCTAACCGCTTGTTATTTAACCATTTTCCAGGTGTTTGATTATAGTAGGCTTTAAAATCTCTCTTAAACGTGGATAAACTTCTACCCGAAAGTCTTGCAAACTCTTCCATAGTTAAATCTGAATAGAAGTTCTTCATCATCACATTATTTAAATCTGTTTTTTCTACTTGTTCTAGTGATAAAAAGAAGTCTGTAAGCTTTTTGTTTTTTGGATTTAAAATTATATTGCATAGTAATTCTTCAAACTTTATTAGCACCAATTCTCTTGGTATTTCATTAGTTCGATTCATGTAATTGAAAATAGACATAAATAATGATTTTAGCGATTCTTCAACATTTATAGGATAAATCTGATTCTCATTTAAATAAGACAACTTTATATTAATAGTCTCTTTATATTTTTTTATAAATCTTCTAATGAAATCTTCAGTAATAAAAAATAACAGCGTGCAATAATCTTCTTCAAAATATTGCTTTGTATTATAAACACCTTTTTTTAAAAAAATGGCCTCACCTTGTTTTAATTGATGTGTGCCTTCTATGGCAGTCCAATCTTTTTTTCCACTTATAACATAACTCAAAAAAGGTACTTCGGTCCAAACCTTAAAATTTTCTATATCAATAGGGCATTTATATTCAACAAATAAAAAGTCATCACCTACTAATCTATTATAATTAACGGGACCGCTAAAGTATTTAAATACGTCTAAAGCCATAATTCTGATTTGTATAAATATTAAAGATAAAAAAAATATTAAGTATCTGATTATCTACTTCTTAAATTTAGTAAATGGAATAAGCATTGGTGTTTTTTTCATATACGCTTTGTACTTTTCCGTAAACTCTTTACGTAAATCTCTCTCTTCAAATAATGTTCCTACAAAAAAGTAAGTTGTTAATAGTATCGCAAAAGCTAAATGAGTTCCAGACATAACTGGCGTAAACCAAAGCCCCATAATGCCACCAAAATACAAAGGATGTCTTACGTATTTATAAAACCAAGTTATCCTAAATTCTAGCTGTGTATAAGGTTTGTTTACCAATTCAAGATAGGTTTGTCTTAATCCAAATAAATCAAAATGATTGATTAAAAAAGTGCTTACAAATAAAATTATCCATCCTGTGAAGAACAGTATATACATGACATAAAATAGAGTTGTACCTTCTTGTATGGTCCAAATATTACCTCCTATAGGTTCCCAATTCCAAATTAATACAAACAATAAAATACCGGCCTGCAAGACATAAGTACTTCTTTCAATAGGTCGAGGAATTGTTTTAGTTATCCAATCTTTAAATGATTTCCTGGCCATTACAGAATGAGGGACCGCAAACATTAGCACTAATCCGAGATTTTTTAAAATTGCCCATCCTGTGGACATTTCTGAGCTTCTATCAATGGATATCTCTGGAATTAGATAACTAATAGATAAAATCCAGAACAATAATGAAGCAAACCCTATGAGATACGCTACAATAGAATACAAAAACATAATTACTTTTTTCATGATACAATAAATTAATGATTATGCAGCAAAATTATTGACATTACAAGTGTTTTGTTTTTCTATAAAGCTCAACTTTTTTGCTGTGAGGTTCATTTGTGTTTCAATTAACATACTTGGAATTAATTAACTAAATATCAATTTATTAAACTCAAAACCTATTAGATAAAAATGAACTTTAAAACAAAAAAAATGGACTTTAGCATAAATCTTATCTCTGATTATCGAGATAAATTTGTCTCGAATTTAAAAATCAAATAATTATGAAAACTAAACCGATAAAAAACGAAAAGTATACTACTTCAATTCTAGGCTTTGGATGGTATACAAAAACAAAAGATTGGAAAAATGATAAGTATAGAGCTGTATTCACTAGTAAATAATGGATACTAAAATAACTGACAATACAAATACCCAAAATAGCACAAAAGCTATTGTAATTAATCATATGGATTCGTTTTACAACAATGATATTGAAGCACTAATGTCTGACTATACCGAGGAATCCATTGTAATAACTTTGGAACAGACATTTAAAGGATTAAGAGAAATTCGTTTGTTTATTGATGAGTTAATTAGTTTTTTTCCAAAGGGAAAAACTATTTTAATATTAGATAAAATTAGTATTGAAGACGATTTAGGCTACATAGTTTGGCACGCCAAAACACCTAATTTAGATATTCCTCTAGGCTCAGGAACCTTTATTTTAAAAAATGGTAAAATTTCTCAACAAACCTTTGTAGGACAGATTGAAGAAAAATAAATTAATAGAATTTAAATAATGATAACAACAAAATTAATTGAGCAAACAGAAATTCGGAATTTAGGCATTGATTCTACCTATGAAATACTTCCCTTTCTAAAACAATTAAATCCAGATAAAGCAGAATCAATTATTAAAACTAGATTATGGGAAATGATGACTTATGATAATTATCAGCTCTTTGGGTTTTATAAATATGGCAGGCTTAAAGGAATATTAGGTGGTTGGACGTTGACAAAAATCTACTCAGGCAAGCAGTTAGAAATTGATAATTTTATTATCGATGACACCGTGCAATCTAAAGGTTATGGCAAACAATTTCTTGATTTAGTTCAAAATTGGGCTAAACAAAATAATTATCATTCTATAGAATTAGATGTTTATACCGAAAACCGTAGAGCACATAAATTTTATTACTCTAAAGGCTATGAAATTTTTGGGTATCATATGATTAAAGCTTTGTAACGTTACAGCTGATGTAATCTGTATTGGAAAGAATAAAAACTATTGTCACTTTAAATAATATAACGAGTAATTGATTAATTGTGAATAAAAGCACTATAGACAACAATGTGTATTGTTAATTACTACGTAATTCCTTCGCAGGAATTCACTCGAATTAATTAACTTCGTCGTACGTCGGAAAATCCTAACTGATTTTCCGTAACTAACCATACACAAACACGTTAAACGAACCTCCTAAAAACCTACCCCAAACTAGCCAAACTCGTTTTTAAAGTTTCAATTTTAGCTAAAGCATCGGCTTCTTTCTTACGTTCGTTTGCTATAACTTGCTCTGGTGCTCCTGCAACAAAACGCTCGTTAGATAGTTTCTTTTGTACCGATTTTAAAAAGCCTTCAGTATAATTTAACTCTTCTGTTAGTTTTTTAATTTCAGCTTCCACATCAATAGCTCCAACCATAGGAATAAAATACTCGTTAGATTTTACTCTAAAGGTTAAAGCGCCTTCAATAGCTACCGTAGTATCTACTATACTTTCAAGGTTTCCTAATTTTGCTATAACACCATTAAAAGTGGTATTCGCCTTTTCATTGTTTATTACTGAAAAACCAATAGCATCCTTAAAAGCAATATTCTTTTGTTTACGGATGTTTCTAATTCCTGAAATCACTTCCGAAGCAAATTCAAATTCAGTAATTAACGTTTCATTTATAGCTTTAGATTCTGGCCATTTAGCAACAATTAATGCTTCTTCTGGCGTTCTTTCAGAAATATACTGCCAGATATCTTCAGATAAAAATGGCATAAACGGATGCAATACTTTAAGATTATTTTCGAAAGCTTCAATTACCGATTTATATGTTTTAGCATCAATAGGTTTTTGATACGCTGGCTTGATAATTTCTAATAACCATGACGAAAAATCGTCCATGATTAACTTGTAAATAGCCATTAAAGCATCACTTAATCTGTACTTACTAAAATGATCTTCTATTTCGACTAAAGCTTTTTGAAACTTAGCTTCATACCACTCCAACCCTACTTTTGAGGTTTCTGGTTGTGGAATAGTTTCATCTATTTCCCATCCTTGAATCAATCTAAAGGCATTCCAAATTTTATTTCCAAATGCTTTTCCTTGTTGGCAAAGTGCTTCATCAAACATTAAATCGTTTCCAGCAGCAGAACTCAATAGTAAACCAACACGAACACCATCGGCACTATATTGCTCAATAAGTTTTAAAGCATCAGGAGAATTCCCTAAACTTTTACTCATTTTTCGACGTTGCTTATCACGAACCAAACCTGTTAAATATACATTATTAAACGGCTTCTCGTCTTTATACTCGTAACCTGCAATAATCATTCGGGCTACCCAAAAGAAAAGAATATCGGGTCCTGTAACTAAATCGTTTGTTGGGTAGTAATATTTTATTTCTTCGTTTTCTGGATTACGAATACCATCAAACACACTCATTGGCCATAACCAAGATGAGAACCAAGTATCTAGAGCATCTGTATCCTGACGTAAACTATCGGCTGTTAATTCTTGATTGTTAGCTGCTACTCTTGCTTTTATTACAGCTTCTTCAACATTTTTTGCAACTACAAAATCCTCTTTTCCATCACCATAGAAATATGCAGGAATTTGTTGTCCCCAAAGGAGTTGACGCGAAATATTCCAATCGCGAATATTTGTCATCCAATGACGGTAGGTATTTTCAAATTTCTTTGGAAACAATTTTATATCGGCATCTTCACCTAAAACAGCTTCAATTGCTGGTTTTACCAATTCTTCCATTTTTAAAAACCACTGATCGCTTAATCGAGGCTCTATAACAGCTTTGGTTCTTTCAGAAGTTCCTACTTTATTTATATGAGTTTCCGTTTTAACTAAAACACCAGATGCTTCTAATTCTTTAGCAACTGATTTTCTTGCCACAAAACGATCTTGACCTTCAAAATGAAGTCCAAAACTATTTAAACTAGCATCTTCATTAAAAATATCAATAACTTCTAGTTTGTGCTTATCACCTAAATTTTTATCGTTTTCGTCATGTGCAGGTGTTACTTTTAAACAACCTGTTCCAAATTCTACATCAACATATTCATCTTCAATAATAGGAATGACTCTATTACAAATTGGCACGATTGCTTTTTTTCCACGTAAGTGTACAAAACGCTCATCATTAGGATTTATACAAATTGCTGTATCTCCAAAAATAGTTTCAGGACGTGTGGTTGCTATAGTTAGCGTATCATCACTTCCTTCTATTTTATAATTTAAGTAATATAGGTTTCCTTGACGTTCTTCATGAATTACTTCTTCATCTGAAAGTGTTGTCTTTGCCTCTGGATCCCAGTTTACCATTCGGTAACCACGATAAATCAAGCCTTTTTCATGCAAATCTACAAACACTTTTATCACAGCTTCAGACATGTCAGCATCCATGGTGAACTTCGTTCTGTCCCAATCACAAGAACATCCTAGTTTTTTCAACTGTTCTAAAATAACACCTCCATACTCGTGTGTCCAATCCCAAGCGTGTGCTAAAAACTCATCACGTGTTAAGTCGTTTTTATCAATTCCTTGCTCTTTTAACTTAGCAACAACCTTCGCTTCTGTAGCAATTGAGGCATGATCTGTACCAGGTACCCAACATGCATTTTTTCCTTGTAAACGCGCACGACGAATTAATACATCCTGAATTGTATTATTAAGCATATGTCCCATGTGCAATACGCCAGTAACATTAGGCGGCGGAATGACTATAGTATAAGGCTCTCTTTCGTCTGGTGTTGAATGAAAATAATTATGTTTCATCCAGTAATCGTACCACTTACTTTCTACCTGATTTGCATCATACTTTGATGGAATTTGCATACTTTGGAATAGTTTTTGAATATTGATGAGCAAAAGTACTTATATTTCTTTTGTTGTGAAAGTTGATAACAAAGTGAAATATCAAAAACTACTTTATTTTAATATGAAGAACTATAAATCAAATGTTAAGTTTCATGTATTTCATCCAATATTTTTGCAGATGACAGCAAAAGAACCTATGTTTGACATAGAATACAACACAAAACAGGAACAAATAAGCCTTATAAAAAAGAATTAAGGTTTTTGATAAAATGATATAAACACAAAAAAATATGAAACAATTAATTACAATTTTATTTATCGGATTAATAAGTTTTAGCTTGAATGCTCAAGACAAAATAGCTAAAATTGAATTTAAATCGGAAACGATTGATTACGGAACGATTGAAAAAGGCGCTAATGGAGTTCGCGTTTTTGAATTTACAAATACGGGAGATGCCCCTTTAATTATTTCTAAAGTTACTTCTAGCTGCGGATGTACGGTTCCTAAAAAACCAGACGGTCCTATTTTACCTGGAAAATCGGGAGAGATTCAAGTTAAGTATGACACCAATAGAGTTAACCCTATTAGAAAAACAATCACTGTTATCTCTAACGCAGAAACCCCTACAGTAGCTTTAAAAATAAAAGGATTGGTAGTAGATACTAGTAAAGCAAGTGTACTTGAAAAGAAAGAAAAAAGTATTGTACAACAATAAAAGATTACAAACAGATAATTTTAAAAGGCTTAAGCATTATTGTCTAAGTCTTTTTTATTTTAAAACATCTTCTAATTGAAAATTAAAAGTTAATAATTCCCCATTTCTATCTACTCTTAATTTAATATGTTTTCCTTCCCTAGCATAAAACATATGTGTAAGCTGTTGTAAATTATAATGATATGCAGATTTTCCGTTAATTGATAAAACAACATCTCCTATCATCAAACCTACCCGCTCTGCAGGAGATCCTTTTCTTAGTTCTACAATTGTATATGATGGTTTTAAAACTAATTTATATTGTTGCTCTACAATAACACCATCACTACTTGAAGCTGCTTCACTTTCTCTAACTTCAGATTTATTCTTAAAATGCCGCCTTTCTTTCACTAATCTTTGGCCATCATATTCTAACTCAATACCACTTTTATTATAATTAAAAGCTTCATTAAAATAACTGTTCTTTTTGAGTCTAATTATTGCAAATTTATAATCTATAACAACATTAAATCGCTTTAACATATTAGCTCCTATACTTCCATTACGATCTTTAACATGTTTAGCAAACGCTACTGATAATGCTTCAGGAAAAGCTACATTAGAACCCTTTATTTCAAAACTTTTTAATAAAAAGGCATCCACTTTAGAGCGTTTACCGTAAACACTTCCGCTAAGACTATGCCCTAAAAAGTCATTAAAAAACTTATTACTTGGTATGATTCCTAAAGAATCATCTTCAAACAACCACAATGCATCACTACTTCCTGAATCAATTAATAATTTGACAGGAATCTTTTTTTCTTCAAGAACTACTTCTGCAGTAACATATGGCTTATTATTATAAAATTCTAAATTTAAATATTCGCATTTTCTGCATTTTTTATATTCAAATTTTTTGGGTTCTGTTAATCTTATATATTTCGAAGTATAATTTATTTCTACTATTAAATCTTTAAATAAATCATAACCTATTATTCCATGCACAGAAATACCTAGTCGCGAACTAAAACTAAGATTAATACCTTCTATAGCATATAATTCTTGGTTTAACTTTATAGCATCCCCTATTTTTAAAACATTATTTTTAGATTTAAAGGCTTCAATACTTTCTCCACCTCCTAAGCCACGTAAAGAAATCTTCTCTGCATTTTTTATTTTTAAAGTATCAGATACATTTAAAGAATTAAATATAAGAGGCCTACTAACGCCCGTATCTAATATAAATGATAAAGTGACCCCATTAATCTCTACAGGAAAAACAATTAAGTTATTTATTAATTTAAACTTTATTTTATCTGATTGCTTCTTATTCTGAATAGTGAATTTATGTTGAGAAAAACTCAAATTATTCACACAAAAAACTAATAATATGAGTATAAAAAGCTTTTTCATTATTCAATATTCAGTTTAAACATAATAAATTTACGAATCTTTAGAGTAGCCTTCTAATTTATAGTCATTTTTAAAAAAACTTTAAGATAATTTCTTCATATTTGCACCTAAATTAAACGCATGCCAACTATATCAAAAAAAGGGCACTTAATGCCAGAATCTCCTATACGTAAGTTAGTTCCTTTTGCTGAACAAGCTTTAAAAGAGGGTAAACATATATACCATTTAAACATTGGTCAACCAGATATTAAAACCCCTGAAATTGCTCTAGAAGCCGTAAAGAATAATGATGTAGAAATACTTTCTTATTCTAGATCGGAAGGCTCTGAAACATATAGAAAAAAACTTGCTGCTTATTACAAAAAACACAACATATTAATATCTCCAAAAGATATTATTGTAACCACAGGAGCTAGTGAAGCCCTTTATTTTTTATTTAGTAGCATTATAGATCCAGGTGATGAAGTTATTATTTCAGAACCCTTTTATGCTAATTACATAGCGTTCTCAACAGCTACTGGAGTAAAAGTAGTTCCTGCAATATGTAATATTGATGACAATTTTGCATTACCACCTGTTGAAACATTTGAAAAACTAATTACTCCTAAAACCAGAGCTATATTAATTTGTAACCCTGGAAACCCTACAGGCTATTTATATTCTGAAGAAGAAATTAAACAACTAGGTGCCATTGCTAAAAAGCATGACTTATTTTTAATTGCAGACGAAGTATATCGTGAATTTGTTTACGATGGTAACAAACATTTTTCTGTAATGCAACTCAATGGCTTAGATGAACACACCATTATAATTGACTCTGTTTCTAAACGTTACAGTATGTGTGGCGCAAGAGTTGGCTGTTTAGTAACAAAAAACAAAAGCGTAAGACAAACCGTTTTAAAATATGCCCAAGCGCGTTTAAGTCCTCCAACTTATGCTCAAATTGCTAGTGAAGCCGCTTTAGATACGCCTCAAAGCTATTTTGATGCTGTTACAAAAGAATATGTTGAAAGGCGAGATACTTTAATTACAGAATTGCAAAAAATTCAAGGTATAAAAATAGCTAAACCTAAAGGTGCTTTTTATTGTATGGTAGAATTACCTATAAAAAATTCTGATAAATTTGCACAATGGCTTTTAGAAGACTTTGACATTGATGGTGAGACTGTTATGGTAGCTCCGGCAGCAGGATTTTACTCCTCCCCTGGTATTGGTATAAACCAAATTCGCATTGCTTACGTACTTAATAAAGAGAAGCTAATAAAAGCTGTAAATATTTTAAAAGAAGCTTTAAAAGTATATAAAGACTAGTGCATATAGAACAAAACATATCTTTAAAACCATATAATACTTTTGGTATTGATGTTACGGCAGATTATTTTGTTTCAGTTTCTAGTTTAGACAGCTTAAAAAAAGCTCTATCTTTTAAAAACCATCCTAACAAACTTATTTTAGGTGGTGGCAGTAATATGCTACTTACCAAAAATCAAGACGCTTTAGTTATTCAACTAAATTTAAAAGGCATTTCTATTGTTTCTGAAGATGAAGATTTTGCCACAATTAAAGCCAGTGCTGGCGAAAATTGGCATGAATTTATTTTATGGTGTTTAAAAAATGATTTTGGAGGTCTTGAAAACATGTCTTTAATTCCTGGAAATGTAGGAACAGCTCCTATACAAAACATTGGAGCTTACGGCGTAGAATTAAAAGATCATTTTGTTTCATGCGAAGCACTATCTACAGAAACTTATAAAATAAGATCTTTTGATAAAGCTGATTGTAATTTTGGTTATAGAAATTCTATCTTTAAAAATGAAGTTAAAGGCAAATACATTATAACAAGTGTTACCTTCAAGCTTACAAAACGCAACCATAAATTGAATATTAATTATGGAGCTATTGCATCTCAACTTGAAGATTCAGGAATAAAAACGCTAACTATTCAAGATGTTTCAAAAGCAGTTATAGCTATTAGAGAAAGCAAACTACCAGACCCTAAACACATTGGTAACAGTGGTAGCTTCTTTAAAAACCCAGTAATATCAAAATCACAATTCGATATTCTATCTAAAAATTTTGAAGACATTCCTAGTTATATTGTTTCAGATGATGAAGTAAAAGTTCCTGCAGGTTGGCTTATTGAAAAAGCAGGATTTAAAGGAAAACGTTTTGGAAATTATGGAGTACATAAAAAACAAGCTTTAGTACTAGTAAATTATGGAAATGCAAAAGGTGAAGACATTTTAAATCTATCAAAATTAATACAAAAAACGGTAAAACGTCTTTTTAATATTTCTATTGAAGCAGAAGTAAACATCTTATAATCTAAAAGAAATTTCTAACTTTGATGTAATTAAGTATCATAGTTAAACATATACTAAACCAACATTATCTTGATTTCAGCTATAGAAAAAGAAATAGTTTATTTATTAGAACGTGGTGATAAAAAAGCCATAACACTGCTGTATGAAAACTACGCAGACTCGTTATTTGGTGTTATAAAAAAAATAATAAAAGACGATGATACTGCGCAAGATGTACTGCAAGAAAGTTTTGTAAAAATATGGCGTTATGCAAAAAAATACGATGCTAGCAAAGCGAAACTATTTACATGGCTTTATAGAATTGTATACAATACAGCCATAGACAAAACAAGGTCTTTAAAAAACAAAAGCGGTAAAGAAGTCCAAATAGAAACTTCAAACGTATATAAAATAACATCGAACGGTTTAAATGAAGATGTTTTAGATATTAAAAAGCATCTAAGTAGTTTAGATGAAAAATATAAAATAGTAATAAATGCACTCTTTTTTGAGGGTATGACACAACAGGAAGCCAGCGACGAATTGAATATTCCGTTGGGAACCATAAAATCGAGATTAAAAATTGGATTACGCGAATTGAAAAAAATCTATAATCCTAAATAAATAACGTCATGAATGAGAAAATAAATACTTTTTTAAATTCTGGCCTATTAGAAAAATATCTACTAGGTGAAACTACTTCTGCTGAAACAGAAATGGTTGAATCTTATATTTCAAAATACCCAGAAGTACAGAATTCGTACAATACATTACAATACAACTTAGAAATAGTTGCTAAAAGTAATGCTGTTGAAGCTCCTAAAAGCATCTTAAATAACATTTTAGATGAACTTGATGAAACGCCTGTAGTTAAAATGCAGACATCTTACAAACAAAAAACTTGGTATAAATTTAGTGTCGCAGCAAGTATTGCAGCATTAATTTTTGCTGGTACTGCGTATTCATTTTACTCACAAAACCAAAAATTATCTAGTGAAAACCAAGTGGTTGTTGATGAAATTTTTGATTTAAGAAGTGATATAGAAATGAACAACAAAAAGTTAGACGAAATTATGCAACAATTTAAAGAGCTTAATGACCCTAACACATACAAATATATTATGCAAGGTAATAACCGAGCAAAAAACTTAAAAACGGTAGCCTATATAAACCCTAAAGAAAAAACATCGATGATTGATGTGGTTTCTTTACCACAGCTCCCAGAAGAACAATGTTACCAAATTTGGGCAGAACTACAAGGTAAAATGGTTAGTTTAGGAATTTTAAGTGAAACAGACAGACAGTTAAAAGCTATTCCTTATACAGAAAACGCATTAGCTTTAAATATTACCATAGAACCTAAAGGAGGAAACTCTACAGCTTCTTTAGATCATATGGTAGCTGAAATAGACTTACAATAGAAAAAGAAAAAAAGCACAATAAAAAAGCCTCGTTTATTAAAAACGAGGCTTTTTTTATACAATAATTATTGTTGTTTTATTCTTTATCAAATAAAGCTTTGTGAATAAGTCCTCCTACAATAGCACCAGCTATAGGAGCAACCCAAAACAACCAAAGTTGAGCAGTAAATTCTGTACCTGCAAATAATGCTTGACTAGTAGAACGGGCAGGATTAACAGATGTATTAGTAATAGGAATACTAATTAAATGTATTAATGTTAAACCTAAACCAATAGCTATTGGTGCAAAACCTTTAGGCGCTCTATCATTAGTACTTCCTAAAATAATTAATAAGAAAAACATGGTTAATAAAAACTCTGCAATTAGTGCAGCAGTCATAGAATAACCATCTGGAGATAATTCACCATAACCATTAGCAGCAAACCCTCCAATAGTTGTAAAATCTGCCTTATTAGTTACAATTAAATACAAAGCACCAGCTGCAGCAATAGCCCCTATTAACTGTGCAACTATATAGCCTAGTAAATCTTTAGCTTCAAACTTACCCCCAGCCCAAAGCCCCAAAGATACTGCTGGATTAAAATGTCCTCCAGAAATATGACCAACAGCATAAGCCATTGTTAAAACAGTAAGACCAAACGCTAAAGCGACTCCTACAAATCCTATCCCTAACTCTGGAAAACCTGCTGCAAAAACGGCACTACCGCAACCTCCAAAAACAAGCCAAAATGTTCCAAAAAATTCTGCGAATAATTTTTTCATAAAATAAATAATTTAATTGGTTAGAATGTTAATTTACAAATAATTAACCATAAGACACATAAAAAATCAATTAGTCACGCAAATTTCTAGCATGTATCTTATTTTGCTTTTTACTAAAAGCATTATCTTTGTTTAAAATTTATAAACAAATGAAACTTCTTTTAATTACAATCGCTTTATTAGCTATAGGAATTGGTGGTATTGCTATTAAAATTTGGGCAAAAAAAGATGGCAAATTTGCTGGAACTTGTGCTAGTCAAAACCCTGTACTAAACCAAGAAGGAGAAGCTTGCGGTTTTTGTGGTAAAACACCAGATCAATTTAGTGATTGTAACAAACCTCAACACTCATAGCATTTTATGAGCATACTTGATTTTATTTTCTACAGCTTCTCTGTTGTAGTTTTTATTCAAGCCGTATTTTATTTTATTTTTTTTGGAAATTTTGCTTTTCTTAAACTTAGAAAAGAAAAACCAACTAACGCTCCAGTTTCAGTTATTATTTGTGCTAAAAACGAAGCTGAAAATTTAAAAAACTTTTTACCTTCTATAATTTCTCAAGATTATCCTGATTTTCAAATTGTTTTAATCAATGACTCTTCTAGCGATAACACTCTCCATGTTATGGAGCATTTTTCCGAACAGCACTCTAATATTAAAATTGTTGATGTAAAAAGCATTGAAGCCTTTTGGGGAAATAAAAAATATGCATTAACCCTTGGTATAAAAGCTTCAAAAAATGAGTTTCTTTTATTCACTGATGCCGATTGTAAACCTGTTTCGAAACATTGGATTAAAGAAATGAGCTCTCATTTTAATAATGAAAAAACAATTATTTTAGGCTACGGTGCTTATTCAAAAGTTAAAAACTCGTTCTTAAACAAACTCATTCGGTTTGAAACATTAATTACTGCTATTCAATATTTTTCTTTTGCAAAAATTGGTTTACCTTATATGGGAGTTGGAAGAAATCTAGCCTATACTAAGAAAGAGTTTTTTAATGCTAACGGTTTTATAAATCACATAAAAATTCTTTCTGGCGATGATGATTTATTTATAAACCAAGTAGCTACTAGAAAAAATACTGCTATAGCATTCTCTAAAGAAAGCTTTACAGAATCTAATCCTAAAACATCTTTTAAAAACTGGTTTAAACAAAAAAGGCGTCATGTTTCAACAGCTAAACATTACAAATCAAAGCACAAAATACTATTAACCTTATTATTTAGCTCTAATTTCTTGTTTTGGTTTTTATCTATATTTCTTTTCATTTCAAATTATAATTGGCAATTAATACTAGGCTTATTTTTATTCAGAATATTATTTCAATATATAATCATAGGATTTTCATCAAAAAAATTGAATGAAATAGATCTATTAATTTGGCTTCCTTTTTTAGAAATTTTTCTAATTATAACACAATTAACTATCTTTATAAACAATCTTATATCAAAACCTAATTTTTGGAAATAGAAGAAGCTATTAAACGTGCTAAAGCAAACGACCAAAAAGCATTTAATTTCCTATTAGATACTTATTGGGATGCTGTTTACGGATTTCAGTTAAAGCGCATTCAAAATGAAAATGATGCTGAAGATATAACCATTCAAACCTTTTCTAAAGCTTTTGATAAAATTGAAACTTTTGATGACAATTACAGGTTTAAGACATGGTTAATCACTATTTCTAAAAACATTCATATAGATTTAATGAGAAAAGAAAAAAATTCTATTTCTCAAGTTATTTCTAATGATGACAAATCGGTTTATCAAATTTTAGATGAATCTCCTTCGGCTGAAGATGAACTTATTACAGAACAGCATTTAGCTAAATTGCTACGTGATATAAAAAAGTTAAAACCACATTACCAAGAAGTAATTAATCTGCGTTATTTTCAAGAATTAAGTTATAAAGAGATTTCTTTTCAACTTAAGGAACCTATGAATAATGTAAAAGTAAAACTGCTTCGAGCTAAAAAACTGTTAGCTGAAATTATTCAGAAAAACTAAAATGCTTTCTAAACTCAAAAACCTTGGTCCAGGCTTATTATTTGCAGGTGCAGCCATTGGTGTATCACACTTAGTGCAATCTACTAGAGCTGGTGCCGATTTTGGTATGGGTTTACTTTGGGCATTACTTTTAGTAAATGTGTTCAAATATCCTTTTTTTCAATTTGGCACAAGATACGCTGCAGCTACTGGAAAAAGCTTATTAGATGGCTATAATAAATTAGGCAAAGGTGTTTTAGCAATCTATTTTATACTAAGTTTCGCTACCATGTTTACTATTCAAACAGCTGTAACTATTGTTACTGCAGGCATTGCTTTTTCATTGTTTGGCAATGCTTTAAGCATAGAAATATGGACTATTATTATTTTAGCAATATGTATATCAATCTTAATGTTTGGAAAATATAAATTACTAGATAAGTTAATGAAAGTAATTATTATAACACTTACAATAAGCACAATTATAGCAGTAGTTATTGCCTTAAACAAAAACAATGCTCCTATTTCATTTGAACAAATACTACCAAACAACAGTTTAGAAATTGCATTTTTAATTGCTTTTATGGGGTGGATGCCCGCTCCTTTAGATGTTTCTATTTGGCAATCTTTATGGACTGTAGAGAAAAATAAAAACACAACACAACCAAATACAAAATCTATATTATTTGATTTTAACATTGGCTATTTTAGCACTATCATACTAGGTGTTGGATTTTTAATGTTAGGCACTTTAGTTATGTTTAACAGCGGAGAAACATTTAGTAGTTCGGCTGGTGCTTTTTCTAGTCAACTAATAAACATGTATACAGCAAGCTTAGGTAATTGGGCGTATATTATTATTGGCATTGCAGCATTTACAACTATGTTTAGCACCACACTAACAACATTAGATGCATCTCCAAGAGCTATGGCAAAAGCCACACAATTATTATTTAAAAAATCCTCAAAATTTAATTATATTTTTTGGATTACTTTACTAGCTACAGGAACCATTTGCATCTTTTTATTTTTAGCATCAGAAATGGGACTTTTAATTAAAGTTGCTACTATTTTATCTTTCATAACAGCTCCTTTTTTTGCCATAATCAACTACGTACTAATTTCGAGTAAACACACGCCTAAAGAATGGCATCCTTCAAAAACACTTCATGTTTTAAGCTGGTTAGGCATTACATTTTTAATCGCTTTTAGTATTTGGTATCTTACCACTTTATAAAAAATTTAAAAGAATACTTTGTATCTTTGCTCCCTTATTATAACAGCATGAATAAAGACACCGCATCTAATATATTACCAGAACGTCAAGCTAAACCAAAATGGCTTCGAGTTAAGCTTCCAACTGGAAAAAAATACACAGAACTAAGAGGCTTGGTAGATAAGTACAAATTAAATACCATCTGCACTTCTGGTAGCTGTCCTAATATGGGAGAATGTTGGGGAGAAGGTACTGCAACCTTCATGATTTTAGGTAACGTTTGCACACGCTCTTGTGGGTTTTGTGGTGTAAAAACAGGACGCCCTGAAACTGTTGATTGGGATGAACCTGAAAAAGTTGGACGTTCAATTAAATTAATGAAAATTAAACACGCTGTATTAACAAGTGTTGATAGAGATGATTTAAAGGACATGGGAAGCATTATGTGGGCTGAAACTGTAAAAGCTGTTCGCCGAATGAATCCAGAAACAACCTTAGAAACTTTAATTCCAGATTTTCAAGGTATAGAACAACATATAGACAGAATTATAGATGTTGCTCCAGAAGTTGTATCTCATAATATTGAAACCGTACGCCGTTTAACTCGTGAGGTTCGAATTCAAGCACAGTACGACAGAAGCATGGGAGTTTTAAAATATTTAAAACAACAAGGTCAACGTCGTACAAAATCTGGTATTATGCTTGGACTAGGAGAAACTAGAGAAGAAGTTATTGAAACGCTTCATGATTTAAAAGCAAACAATGTAGACATAGTTACTATTGGTCAATACCTACAACCAAGTAAAAAACATTTACCAGTAAAGCATTTTGTAAGTCCAGATCAATTTAAAGAATATGAAAATATTGGTTTAGAATTAGGTTTTCGTCATGTAGAAAGTAGTGCCTTGGTGCGCTCATCTTACCATGCTCAAAAACACATCCATTAATCATGATTCGCATAGCAATAAATGGTTTTGGTAGAATAGGCAGGCGTGTATTTAGATTAGTTCAAGCCCATACAAACATTGAAGTTGTTGCCATAAATGATTTAGCCGATGCAAAAACTTTAAGTCATTTATTAAAATACGATAGTGTTCATGGAATTTTTAATGGAACTGTTACAAATAATGATGATGGCATTATTGTAAATGACAAAAAAATTCCTTTGTTAAATAAAAATCATCCTAAAGATATTAATTGGAAACTTTATGATGTTGATTTTGTAATTGAAGCTACAGGTAAATTTAAAACTGTTTCAGATTTACAAAACCATATTACAAATGGTGCAAAACAAGTTATTTTAAGTGTTCCTCCTTTAGAAGATGACATAAAAACTATTGTTTTAGGTGTAAACGAGCATAGTATAAATGGTACAGAGACTATTATTTCTAATGCATCATGCACCACTAATAATGCTGCACCAATGATTGACATCATTAATAAACTTTGCGGTATTAATCAGGCTTACATAACAACAGTACACTCTTATACTACCGATCAAAGTTTACACGATCAACCACATAGAGACTTACGTCGCTCAAGAGCTGCCAGTCAATCTATTGTTCCAACAACAACAGGAGCTGCAAAAGCACTTACAAAAATATTTCCTGAATTATCTGATGTTATAGGTGGTTGTGGTATTAGAGTGCCTGTAATTAATGGATCTTTAACAGATATTACTTTTAATGTAAAAAAGACTGTATCCATTGAAGATATTAACAGCGCCTTTAAAGAAGCCTCTCTAAAACAATATAAAGGTATTTTAGAATATACAGAAGATCCTATTGTCTCCATCGACATTGTTGGAAACACACATTCGTGTATATTTGATTCTGGTATGACTTCTGTTATAGGAAATATGGTAAAAATTATTGGTTGGTACGATAACGAAACAGGTTATTCTTCAAGAATTATTGACTTATTATGTAATTTATCGGAAAAAAAGTGTGTTTTATCGGTAAAATAATTATATTTGTCGGTAAGATTTAATGAAATGACCCAAATCAGAAACTACATATACATAGCAGTACTGTTATTTAGCCTCAGTATTTCTGCTCAAAAATCGATAGATAACGACCCAGAAATACTTAAAGGGAAGATTAACTTTCGAATAAAAGAAGCTCATTCTGCATTAGATAATTTTAATTATTTAGAAGCACAAAATAATATAAATGAAGCCTTCAAATTAGCCGAAAAACTAAACAACAAAAAAAGTTTAGGAATCATTCATACTATAAAAGCTAGATTACAGCTTCTTAATGATGAAAGTGATAATGCTATAACGTCACTTAATACGGCAATTGAAATCCAAAGAACTATAAAAGACGATGCTAATTTAGCAGATTCTTATAAAACTTTAGGAGAGGTTTATGTAAGTAAAAAAGACTACTCACAAGCAGCAGATTATTTTAAATCTGCAAGAAATTTATTTTTACAAGAAGATCTAGAGAAAAAATTATCAGAAACACTTCTTGAAGAAGGGAAAGCATATATGCTTTTAAAAAACTACAGAAAAGCAAGATCTGTAATTGATCAATCTTTAGCACTTGCTAAAAAAACAGAAGATTTAAAAACTCAAAGTAAAGCTCTTATAAAACAAGGCATTATTTATAGTAATTTAAATGATGACGAAAGAGCACTAAGTTATGCTAGCGAAGGATTAGAAATTGCTAAAAACAACAACTATGCTAGTGTACTAAATGAAGGATATTCAGTACTAAGTAATATTAATGAAAACATTAACAACTTCAAACAATCTAATGATTACTTAAAACTGCATATAAAACTATCTGATTCATTAAGAAGTCTAAAAACAGCTTATTCTTCAACAGATAGTGAAATACAGAACAAGCTAAACACTGAAATTGAAAAAAATAAAGAAAAGGATGAAATAATAAAAGAAGCTCAAGGAGACAAAAACCTAAACACGTTAACATCTATTTTAAGTGTTGCTTTAATTACTATATTATCACTTTTAACTTTATCGCTTTACAAGAATAATAACATCAGATTGAAAACCAATAATATGCTTCATAAAAAAAATGGAGAACTTATTATTGCTAAAGAAAAAGCAGAATTAGCATCAAAAACGAAAGCTAATTTCTTATCTACAGTTACTCACGAGTTACGTACACCTCTATATGCTGTAACAGGTTTAAGTAATATGTTGTTAGAAGAAAACCCAAAACCTGAACAAATTCAGCATTTAAAATCATTAAAATTTTCAGGCGATTACCTTTTAACCTTTATTAATGACATTCTTCAAATTAACAAAATTGAAGCTAATAAAGTTGAAATAGATCCAGAATCATTCAACTTAAAAAAGAAAATAAACAATATTATTCTTGCCTTAAATAATTCAGCAAACGATAATAATGTTAAACTTCATTTTGAATACGATAAAGATTTACCAGAAAACTTTATTGCCGATCAATTAAAAATTTCACAAATCTTAATTAACCTAATTGGTAACTCAATTAAGTTTACAAAAGACGGAGATATTTGGATAAGAATATATAAAATCGAGCAAGAAGGCAGCAAGTACACACTTCGATTTGAAATTGAAGATAACGGTATTGGTATTAGCCAAGAGAAGCAAGACAATATGTTTGAAAGCTTTTCTCAAGGTTCTATTCAAATTAACAGAAAATATGGAGGTACAGGTTTAGGTCTTTCTATTGTAAAAGGTTTAATAGACATTTTAAAAGGTAAGATTTACGTTAGAAGTGAATTAGAAAAAGGAACAACGTTCTATTTTGAAATACCTTTAGAATACACATCTGTTGAAGAAGCCAAAGAAAGGAAAGTAACATACTTTAGTGGAAATAAAGAGGATATCGATTTAACAACTGTTAAGATTTTAGTTGTTGAAGACAATAAAATAAATCAAATGATTACCAAAAAGATTCTTACTAAAATGAATCTTAAATGTGATATTATTGATAATGGTGAAGACGCTGTAGAAATGATAAAAGCCAACGACTACAACATTATATTAATGGATATTCACATGCCAGGAATTAGTGGAATGGAGGCAACCAAACGCGTTAGAGCTTTTGATAAAGAATTAACCATTTTTGCTTTAACAGCCGTAACCATTGAAGACAAAATGCACGAATTTGACGAAGCTGGCTTTACAGATATTATTCCTAAACCGTTTAAGCAAGAAGAGTTTGAGAAAAAACTTTACAATGCCTTAGCTGGTGATGCTAACAAGTCTGCCTAAGAATTTGCAAACGTTTTAATTAATGTATTAAATGCTGTGCTATCATCAATAACCGTAGTTATTGGTAAATAAAACAACTTAGCTTTTAAAGAGTCGTATTGTTTTAATCTCATAAAATCTTTTTCGGTAGTTACAATACGTGATTTTTTATTTAACACTGCAATATCTTCCTGAGAAAACTCATGATGATCTTTAAAATTTAAATGTTCAAACTTTAAGTTTTTATTATTTAAAAAATCAACTAAAGGGTTTGCATTTGCAATACCTGTTACCAAAGTAAAATCATTTAAATCTTCAACTTTAATACTGGAATCTAAAGAAAAAACCTCATTGGCATAAGCAATAGAACTAAAAAAAACATGCTGATGCGATTTTAGTTTTATCTGTTCAATAATTTTATTTTTTTCGTTCTCTGTTAATCCTATTGGACATTTAGTTACAACAATAATGTTTGCTCGCTTTGCACCACTTCTTGGTTCTCTTAAGTTTCCAGTTGGCAAAACAACATCATTAAAATACGGATTTCCGTAAGTAGTTAGCAAAATATTAAATCCTGCCTTTACTTTTCTATGCTGAAAAGCATCATCAAGTAAAATAACCTCTGGGGTATTATTACTTTGCAAAGTTTCAATACCATTTCGTCTATCAGAATCAACAGCAACTAAAATTTCTTTGTTGAATTTACTATAAAACTGAAATGGTTCATCTCCTATAGATTCAGCAGACGAAGATTCATTAGCCAATTGAAACCCTTTTGTTTTCCTTTTATAACCTCTACTTAAAGTTGCTACTTTATAATCGTCTTTAAGCAAAGTAATTAAATACTCAATCATAGGTGTTTTTCCTGTACCACCAACACTTAAATTCCCCACACAAATAACAGGAAAATTATAGGTAGTAGATTGTTTTAAACCTAAATCGTATAATTTATTTCGTAAACTTGTTACACCGTAATAAATAGGCATAATAGGAAAACATATTTTTCTAATTAACTTCACAATAACGAAATCGAAAATGATTATAAATACTAAGGCTCGAATATAATCAATATTTAAATCATTTAATATTACCCAAGACAGCTTAAAATAAAATTTTACTTGTGATAGTATAATATTTTATCTTTGATACAAACAAAATAACACATGATTGTTCAAGATATAATTAACCACCTAGAAGAACTCGCGCCATTATCGTACGCCGAAAGTTTTGATAATGTTGGTCTTTTAGTAGGTAATAAAAACACAAACGTTACAGGCGTACTCGTTACTTTAGATACACTTGAAGCCGTTGTAGACGAAGCCATAGAAAAAAACTGTAACCTAATAGTTAGCTTCCACCCTATTATTTTTAAAGGTTTAAAAAAACTAACAGGCAAAAATTATGTTGAGCGCGTCGTTATAAAAGCCATTAAACACGATATTGCTATTTACAGCATGCACACTGCTTTAGATAATGCTTTACTAGGTGTAAACGATATGATTTGCAATCAGCTAGAGCTAGTAAATAAACACATATTAATTCCGCAAAGCGAAAACATAAAAAAACTAACCACCTATGTTCCTAAGGATGAAGCCGAACAATTACGAGCTGCTTTATTCAATACAGGAGCAGGCAGTATTGGTAACTATAAAAATTGCAGTTTCAATGTAGAAGGTTACGGCACTTATAATGGCAACGAAAATTCTAATCCTACAAAAGGCGAAAAAGGAACAACACATCTTGAAGCCGAAACAAAAATATCCATCACCTTTCCCAAGCATTTAGAAAGTCAAGTTATTCAAACCTTATTTAAGTCGCATTCTTACGAAGAAGTGGCCTATGAAATTACGACTATAGAAAACAAAAACCAGAATATTGGCATGGGAATGATTGGCGAATTACCAACTCCTATGGACGAATTATCGTTTCTAAACCATTTAAAAACGAAAATGAATACACCATTCATTAGGCATTCTTCATTTCTTAACAAACCCATAAAGAAAATTGCCGTTTTAGGAGGCTCAGGAAGTTTTGCTATTCAAGCAGCTAAAGCATCTGGTGCTGATGTTTTTATAACTGCCGATTTAAAATATCACGACTTTTTTATGGCAGAAAACAGTATACTTTTGGCAGATATTGGACATTATGAAAGCGAACAGTTCACAAAAAACCTTTTAGTAGCGTATCTTACAAAAAAAATTACTAATTTTGCCATCATTTTATCAGAGACAAATACAAATCCTGTTAAGTATTTTTAAAGTATGGCTAAAAAGAAAGAAGCAACTGTAGAACAGCGTTTAAGAGCGCTTTACGATTTACAACTCATCGATTCTCGTATAGATGAAATTAGAAATGTACGTGGAGAACTTCCTTTAGAAGTTCGCGATTTAGAAGATGAAGTTGCCGGATTAAATATAAGATTAGATAAACTTGTTGCAAGTTTAGAGGTTACAGACAACGATATTATTGCTAAGAAAAACCAAATTGAAGAATCTAAGTCTTTAATTAAAAAGTATAGCGAGCAACAAAAAAATGTTAGAAATAACAGAGAATTTAATTCTTTAACAAAAGAAGTTGAATTTCAAGAACTTGAAATTGAATTAGCCGAAAAGCACATTAGAGAATTTAAAGCGCAAATAGAACAGAAAAAAGAAGTTATTTCTGGAACTAAAGATCGTTTAAAAGAGCGTGAAACACATTTAAAGCACAAAAAGAGTGAATTAAATGATATTCTTGCTGAAACTGAAAAAGAAGAGCAAGCTTTAATAGAAAAGTCTGAAGATTATAAAACTCAAATTGAAGAACGTTTAGTTGCAGCTTACAACCGTATTCGCAATAACGTAAAAAACGGTTTAGCAGTTGTGCCAATCGAAAGAGGAGCTTCTGGAGGATCTTTCTTTACTATTCCACCGCAAGTACAAGTAGAAATTGCTTCTCGCAAGAAAGTAATTACCGATGAGCATAGTGGACGTATTTTAGTTGATGCTGTTTTAGCTGAAGAACAAAAAGCAAAAATGGAAAAAATGTTTTCTAAACTATAATCCATTTTAAAACATAAAACTAAGAGCCTTCATTATATGGAGGCTTTTTTTATGCCTAATAATTTGGGCGTTTCCCTGTCGGGTCGGGCTTTCCGCTATATCTTTTTATTTTTGTCTTTCCTGCGGAGGCAGGAATCCAACATAAAAAGGATGCCGCATCAATCCCTAACGCGATTCAGTCCGCAGTAGTCAGTTCTCAGTCTACAGTCTAGTACCATCATAAAATTAGGCATCAATAAAAAACAAAAAAAACTCAGCAAAATATCAACACCCAATTTCCGACACAGTCGGAATCATCAATCTGCAGAAATAAAGAGAGTAGGAATGAAGACGCAAAGCGTAGCTTTAAGCGCGTAATTCCGAAGCGAATGGTGCTTTAGCAATTTCCTCAGATTGATTTGATTTTTTGGTTCGTTTAGCATCAAGGCAAAATGAACAAACATTTTTATTTAAGGTTTCATACATTTATACGTCTAAGAAAAGAAAAACAAAATACATGAAACGTATCATCCCATTTTTAGCATTAGCTCTATTCTTCAGTTGCCAAAACTCAGCACAAACAAATAAAAAACAAGAAGCCGTAATAAACGCAGAACCCGTTCAAGTACCTATTAAAAATGGAAAAGCAAAAGCCTATTTCGCTAGCGGATGCTTTTGGTGTGTAGAAGCTATTTTCGAAAGCGTAAAAGGCGTAGAAGAATCTATTTCTGGGTATTCTGGCGGACATACAAAAAACCCAACCTATGAGGCTAGTAATACCGGACGCACAGGACACGCAGAATCTGTAGAAATTATTTACGATCCAAAAGTAGTAAGTTTTGAAACCTTAGTCGATGTTTATTTTGCATCGCAAAATGTAACACAGGTCAACGGACAAGGCAATGATAGAGGGTCTCAATACCGTTCTATTATTTTCTACCAAAACGAGGCACAAAAACAAATCATTTTAAAAAAGAAAGCAGCCTTAGCTAAAAAACTGAATGCAAAAATAGCAGCAGAAGTCTATCCGTTTCAAAAATTTTGGAAAGCTGAATCTTATCACCAAAACTACGAAAGACTACACCCAAATAATAGTTATATAAAAAATGTTTCTATTCCAAGATTAAATAGGTTTAAAGCAAAAATGCCAGAAGTTTTAAAGGAAAATCATTAAATAATATTTAGGGTTTTACAAGAATTCATTCTCTTCTTAAAATTTTATTTTGTCAGAAATTTTAGCTAACTTCGTTTAACGTATGATATAAAACATAAAAACGATTTCATATCATACGTTAACAATAATTTCTGACTTCGTAAAAGAAATATTTTTCAAAAAGTAATAGCAGTTTGATAAATTTAGACCGCTATTACTAATCTACATTTTCTGACTATGCCAATTCTTTGACCTGATAATTTCCCGGAGTAAATTTGAATGTCTTCATTAATCTAGTCCATGTATTGATTTGAGAAATAGCTAAGGTTAGATAACAAATTTCCTCTTTGTTAAAATAAGGAATCAATTCATCAAAAACTATTTCTGGTAATGGGTCTCTACTTAATTTAGTAAGCACATCTGTTAAGCTGAGAACTGCCACTTCTTTTTCGGTAAAATATGGTGTCTCTTTCCAGACACATAAGGATGACAATCTTAAATCAGTTTCTCCAAGATGTTTAAGCTCCTTGTGATGCATATCTACACAATAGGCACAGCCATTTTTTTGCGCTACTCTTAATCTGATTAATTCGAGTAAATGTGTTTCTAATGAAGAGCTATTTATGTAGTCTTCAGTTGTCATTAAATTTTCGAACATTCCTTTTGGAATATCTCGATACGAAATTCGTTCCATAATATTTGTTTTTATAGTTAATAATTATTTTTGATGTTCTATGCTTTTACATTAATTCTTTGAAAGTTTAATTTTTTCTATAAATGGAATAACCTCTTTGTTAGTCATTCTTTTTGGAACCAATGGATCGTGAGATGGTAAATAAATTGTGGGATTAAATTTCGAAAAGGAGAGTATATTTTTAAGTGTATTTACACTTTCAATGGTCCCAATGCCATCTGGAATTTCATTTAACAAATTTTCTTGTGTATATGAAGTATCTCCCGCTAAAAAATAATTCAGTCCATCAACTTGTGCAATAACAGATATATGGTTTTCTACATGACCTGGCGTTGCAACTATCATTACTTTACCATCTTTAGTAATTGCCATACTCCTACTAAATGTAAAATAACGGTCGTTTGGTAAATCTACTAATGTAGGCTTTAGCCACTTTGGCCATCTATGAGGTAGATAACCAGCTAGTATGCCTTTTAATCCTGATGCACTCTTAAACTCATTCCTATCAATAATAATTTCTGAATTTGGAAAATGATGTAACCCTCCAGCATGATCCGTATGCATGTGTGTCATAATTACTTTTTTAACATCTTTTTCAGGATTGATTTCCAATTTTAATAACTGAGTACCAATTTCATCTTCAGGTTTAACATCAAAATCTACTGCTAAAGCATAATAAGGATGCCATTTAGGAAGATAGCCTTTAATACTTGTTTTATGAGTTTCTCCTGTATCTACAACAATGACGCCTTCTTCGTGTACAATAACCCAAGCATATATGGGGACCCAATCTGCCCATTTCTTTCCAAATAAAACATTAAGCATTTGCGGAGCATATCCTTTAGATTTACTTATTTGGTTTTCTTTAATTCTAACTTTTCCTGTTTGTATTTTAAATATTTTCATAATTTTAATATTTATGTACTATTATGGTTTTTTTAGTACTATTATGGTCAAAAAAATTATTCCCTTATTATTCCATTTAAAAATATATCGGTAGTTAACTCATAAATGTTTTGATTGTGGAGACCTAAAAATTCTTGATATTGCGTTTTTAAAGGCAATTCCATCAAATTCATATATACTGCAAGAACAACATTAATATTAATGTCATCTCTTATAATGCCTTCATCAACACCAATAACAAATAGTTTTCTATAGTAGTTGTTGATTCTTTCAATTCTTGTTTGTTGATAATAGTCCCAAATGTCTGGAGTGTTAACCTCTAAATCTTTCAAAAACTCTCCACTTACATTACTTAGAAGATTTTTAGTAAATTCAGATACTTCAATTAATTTTCTTTTAAAACTTAATTTATCATTATTTACTATTTCATCTAAAGCAGAATTAATATCAATATTTAATTGATCAATAACAGCTTTTACAAGTTCATCTTTAGAAGAAAAATGATTATAAAGACTACTTTTACTCGTCCTTAGTTCTTTAACAAGACTATCCATTGAAACTTTATAGAAGCCATTTTTTAAAAACTTTTTCTTTGCTATTCTTAGTATTCTCGTTCGAACATTCATAAATATATATGTACTGTTTTAGTTCTATTAGTACAAATCTAATAAAAAAAACCATAATTCCAAACTTTAAATAAAAAAAATACCGCCAACAACACATATAATTTATTGCTAGTTCTAGCCTACCTACGAAAATCCTCGCGGATTTTCTAGTTGGTTTTTATTTACTAAATTCAGTGCTTGAAACACGCAACAAATCATATATAAACACGTTAAACGAACACCTTCTAAAACTTAGTCGCCTTCAACTCAAAAATCAAAGGATACAATTTATCTTTTGTAACAAACATACCGTTTTCAGTTTCAACTAAATCTGGCAACACATTATACGGGCTTTCATCATATTCTTTTAAATACTCAATATGCAAACCCGCTTCGGTTAAAGCAGATACTACTTCTCCTAAACCATGATTCCAACCATATTCTTTACTCATCATTTTAGAGTCTTGGTTAGCATAAGTGCCTTCATATTCCTCATAAATAACTTCATCTTGCATATAACCATATGTCATAATAGGTTTACCTTTTAAATAATCAAACATCCAAACAATCGGATGAAATTCTGCCATGTAAAACGTACCGCCTTTTTTCAATCGTTCAGCAATCATTTTGCCCCAAGGTTTTAAATCGGGCAACCAACCAATAACACCATAACTCGTAAAAATAATATCAAAGGCCTCTTTTATAAACCGTGAAGTATCTAATACATTACAACAAACAAATTTAGCATCAAGTTGTAATTCTTTATTTAAATTCTGTGCCAATTTAATACCTTCATCACTCAAATCTACCCCAACACATTTCGCTCCCATTCTACTCCAACTTAACGTGTCTTGTCCAAAATGACATTGTAAATGCAATAACGATTTCCCTTTTACATCACCTAAAGCTTTCAATTCATAAGGCATTAAAGAGGTTTCCCCATTCTTAAAAGCTTCTAAATTATACATATCACTTTTAGCATGCACTTTCACCTTATGATTCCAAGTGGCTTTATTGGTTTCAAAATATTTTTTATTCGTATCCATCTTCAAGTTATATCTTTACTAAAATTCTAAATTATGAAAAATTTACTAGTCATTATCTGTTTAACAATTATCTGTCTTTCGTGCAAGCAAAAAAAAGAACAAACAATCGCTGAACCAGAAATTTCGGTGGCTCATAAAATAGCAAATGCGCATGGTTTTGAAACCTGGAAACAAGTGTCTGAAATTCAGTTTACCTTTTTCGGAAAAAGAAACTGGACATGGAAACCCAAAACAAACGACGTTACATTAATTACAGAAACAGACACCATAAATTACAACAGAAAAACACTTGATAGTCTTTCTCAAAAAGCCGACAAAAATTTTATAAACGATAAATTCTGGCTGTTAATTCCGTTTCAATTGGTTTGGGACAGTAACACAACCATTTCTAACCCTATTAAAACCAAAGCACCAATAAGTAAAACCGAGATGAATAAAATCACAGTAGTATATCCTAACGAAGGTGGCTACACACCAGGTGATGCTTACGATATTTTTTATGGCGATGATTATATTATTAAAGAATGGGCATTTAGAAGAGGCAACCAACCCGAAGCGGGACTTGTAAACACGTTTGAAAACTATCAAAATTTTAATGGTTTAAAAATAGCTTTAGAACATAAAAAAGAAGCAGGCGATTGGAATCTTAAATTATCTAATATAAAAGTGACTTTAAAGTAGTTTTGGCACGATGATTGAAATATAATTAATAGAAAAATTAATTATTTATAATGTAAGTTAAACATCTAACGTACGACTAAATATCGTATATAAAGTATATTAGAATTTTCCGCAATATGCGTCTATATATATTCAAAGCGCTTCAATCAATGGTTGAAGCGCTTTTTCTTTTTTTGGTTTTTTTACAGTTCATTTCTAAGTTAATAATTCCTATTTTTGTTAGAAACCTAAATTAATTCACTTTGCACAATTACAAACAAGGTCTTGATTACGCTAAAGAACAAGATCGAAATGACGCATTGTCTTCTTATAGAAATCAATTTCATATTCCGAAAGACAAACATGGAAACGATTTGATTTACATGACAGGTAATTCATTGGGATTACAACCAAAAACTACCAAAGCATACGTCAACCAAGAACTTGAAGATTGGGCTAATCTTGGTGTTGAAGGACATTTAGAAGCTAAAAATCCGTGGTTACCGTATCATGAGTTTTTAACCGAGAGTATGGCGAAAGTAGTTGGAGCAAAACCCATTGAAGTTGTAGTTATGAATACGCTTACTGCTAACTTACATTTTATGATGGTGTCGTTTTACAAGCCAACCAAAACACGCTATAAAATCCTTATTGAAAGTGATGCTTTTCCATCTGATAAATATGCGGTAGAATCGCAATTACGTCATCATGGATTTGATGATAAAGAAGGTGTTATTTTATGGGAACCTCGCAAAGGTGATGAATTATTAAACTACGACGATTTAGAAACTATTTTAGAAGCACAAGGTGATGAAATAGCACTTATTATGATTGGCGGCGTTAATTATTACACAGGCCAAAATTTCGATTTAAAACGCATTACCAAACTCGGACATAAACACGGATGTACCGTTGGCTTTGATTGCGCACATGGCGCTGGAAATGTCGCGTTGAATTTACACGATTCTGGAGCCGATTTTGCCGTTTGGTGTACTTATAAATATCTTAATTCGGGTCCAGGAAGTTTAGCTGGTTGCTTTATACACGAACGACATGCTTACAACAAAAACCTTAACCGATTTACAGGTTGGTGGAGCCACAACAAACAAACCCGTTTTAATATGCGAGATGAGTTTGACCAATTACCAGGTGCCGAAGGTTGGCAATTAAGTAATCCACCTATATTATCGATGGCTGCTATAAAAGCATCTTTAGATATGTTTAACGACGTTGGTTTTGAAAAATTAATAGAAAAATCTAGAAAACTAACAGCTTATTTTGAATTTCTGTTAAACCAATTGGGAGACGATGTTATTAGCATAATTACCCCCAACAACCCTGAAGAACGCGGTTGCCAACTATCTATTCAAGTAAAAAATGCCGATAAAACATTACATGATAAATTAACCGAAGCTGGCGTTATTAGCGATTGGCGAGAGCCCGATGTAATTCGTTGTGCCCCTGCTCCTCTTTATAATTCGTTTGAAGATGTGTATAGGTTGGTTGAAAAATTAAAAACCATTTTAAATGAATAGAATTATTTTAAATGAAAACCGAAATAATAATTGAACTTGAATTTCCGACGATAGTCGGAATCATCAAAATCAAAAAATAATGAACGAAGGAATGAAGATGCAAAGCGTAGCTTTAAGCACGTAATTCCGAAAGAGAATGATGCTTTAGCAATTTTCTAATTTTGATTTGATTTTTTGATTCGTTTTGTATCAAGACAAAATGAATAGAAACATAATAAGATTCCCGCCTTCGCGAGAATGAAAGAATAAAAATGAAAGAACAACAAAACATACTCATTATAGGCGCAGGACTTTGCGGAAGCCTACTCGCTTTACGTTTAGGACAACGTGGATACAACGTATCTGTTTACGAAATGCGCCCCGATTTACGTAAAGTAGATATTTCTGCTGGTCGTTCTATAAACTTAGCCTTTTCAAATCGTGGTAACAACGCTATGAAACTGGTTGGTATTGAAGATAAAGTAAAAGCACTTTGTATTCCTATGAACGGTCGCATGATTCATGATAGAGAAGGTAATACAGCCTTATCTAATTATAGTGGACGCGAGGATGAATATATTAATTCCATTTCTCGTGGCGACCTCAACGCATTACTTTTAGATGAAGCTGAAAAGCATGAAAACGTAACTATCCAGTATAATAAAAAATGTAAATCTGTTGATTTTGAAAAAACCACAGCTTTATTTAAAGATTATAATACAAAATCTGAGTTTGTAGAAGATGCCGATGTTATTATTGCTACAGACGGCGCTGGTTCTGCGATGCGCAAAAGCTATTATTTAGGCAAGAAATTCTTATTCAGTTTTTCGCAAAACTATTTAACACACGGTTATAAAGAACTTAGTATTTTACCAAATGAAAATGGCGATTATAAAACGTATAAAAACGCACTTCATATTTGGCCTCGTGGTTCTTTTATGCTCATTGCACTACCAAATTTAGACGGTAGCTTTACGGTAACACTCTTTTTAAGTTATGATGAAGGTGCATACAATTTTAATAACCTGACTGACGAAGCCATTGTGCTAGAATTTTTCCAAAAAGAATTTCCAGATGCTCTAGCTATCATGCCAAACCTTGTTGATGATTTCTTTAAAAACCCCACAGCCTCTTTAGGCACTATAAAATGTTCGCCTTGGCATTATAAAGGCAATACGCTTTTAATGGGAGACGCCGCTCATGCTATTGTGCCGTTTTACGGACAAGGTATGAATGCATCCTTTGAAGATGTTGTTGAGTTTGATAAGGCATTAGACCAAAACCTTGAAAGTTGGGAAGCTACATTTACCGCCTATGAGAAAGGTCGTAAAAAAGACACCGATGCCATTGCAGATTTAGCGATTGACAATTTTCATGAAATGAAAGACCACGTGGCTCATCCTATTTTTAAAGAAAAACGCAAGTTAGAAATGGCTTTAGAAAAAGCATTTCCTAATGACTATGCTTCAAAATATTCGTTAGTAACATTTAACGAAGCTATTGGTTACCGAGAAGCGATGCTTAAAGGAAGAGCACAAGACAAGGCTATTTTAAATCTGTTATCAGATAAATTAATAACTCTAGATGCTGATTTAAAAACAACTTTAGAAAAAATAAAACAAGAAACAAATGCTATTTTAGAAGACGATAGAATTGCTGGATTGAAATAATCTTGATGATTTTTTAACAACAAAATATCCGTTTTTTATTGTAATTTTATTGAATTGATGAACCCGCGTTAAGGATTGTAGTGGCATCCTTTTTGCGAAGCCATATAATTGAAATACACTTTAAAAACTAAAAGCTGTAGATCATGAGATCACGAACTAAATTCGAGATTGCTTCGCAAAAAGATATAACGGAAAGCCTGACCCGATAGGGAAACGCCCAAAACATATAACTATGAGTAAATTAGTATCGCCTTTAAATTTTAAAGCTTGGATTGAAGAAAACAGGCATCTTTTAAAGCCGCCAGTTGGTAACAAATGTGTTTGGAAGGATGGTGATTTTATTGTCATGGTTGTTGGTGGACCAAACAACAGAAAGGATTACCACTATAATGAAACGCCTGAGTTTTTTCATCAAATTGAAGGTGATATGGTTTTAAAAATCATGAATAATGGCGTGCCTGAAGATATACCTATAAAAGAAGGTGAAATTTATTTATTACCACCTAAAGTGCCGCATTCTCCGCAACGTGGCGCCAATACTGTTGGGCTAGTTATTGAATATCCGCGTTCTAAAAAAATGAAGGATGCTTTAGAATGGTACTGCGAAAATTGCAACAATTTATTATACAGAAAAAAGTTTAAACTTGGTAATATAGAAACCGATATGCCTAAAATTTTTGACAAGTTTTATAGCAGTGATAAAAAATGTACCTGCGACAAATGTGGTACTAAAATGGAAGCTCCAAACAAAATATAAATATTGTATTTTAAATATCTATGAAACGTAAACTCCGTATAAATGGTCATTCGCATTTGCTTCCTTATCCCGAGCAAATCCCTCAGTTCATGAAGGAAAAAGAAATATTTTGGGTTGATGATGAGCGTAAACACATGCTACAAAAAGGATGGAAAAGACCTGTAACGCATTCTAGTTTTTTTTTAGAAGAGAAGCTTGAGTGGATGGACAGAAATAAACTTGATCATGCTGTTGTTTTAAATTTATCGCAGTTGTACGGAAATGGTTTGCGTTTAGAGGAAATGAAAAAAGCATTGCGTTTTCAGAATGATTTTAATGCTAAAGTACAGCACGATCATCCTTCTAAATTTACTTGCGGTTTTGTGGTGCATCCTGGTTTTATTCATGGTGCTTTATATGAAATTGAACGCTGTGTTGAAGAGCTAGACATGAAAGTTTTATGTCTTCCTACGCATTTCATGGATTCTATTGGACAGTGGCGATCCGTTTTTGATAAGGAAAATGATGCTATTTTTGAATTGGCCAATAAGTATAAATTAGCGATTGAAATCCATCCGTATGATGGTGATAAAATGATAAATCTGGAAAATACCGCATGGCGTTTTCACCTTATTTGGATGTTAGCTCAATGTGGTGACGCCTATCATTTTTACACTTTAAATGGCATGCAAGAACGTTTTCCTAATATTAGAACCTGTTTTGCGCATGGCGGCCAACTAGCACAAATGAATTTAGGTAGACGTATTCAAGGTTTTGATGGCAGACCCGATTTATTTGAAGGCAAACATCACCCTAGAAAAGCTGTTGGCCATCCAAACATCTATTTTGATACTTTAGTACATGATACTGATTCTCTAAAACTAATGATAGACCGTCAAAGTAGTAACCAAGTTATTATGGGGCTAGATGATCCTTATCCGTTAGGCGAAATGGAAAGTGATGCGCAATCATCATACCCAGGCAAGTTATTAGACTTAGCGATTGAAAGGGATATTATTAACCAAAAACAGTATGATGACATTTGGGAAGATAATGTACTGCGTTGGCTATTTGGTGATGATAAAGTTGCTAAAGAAACACTAATTGATAAAATTTTAAGTTAATTGCATCCAACTTTTTATTTGATTTAAATAACTTCTTCCTGTAGTAATTTTTGTTTGCATTTTATTATTAAGTGTTATTACATACCTACTATTAAAATGTTTTTGAACTTCTATTACGCTATTCGTATTTATTATTACACCGCGATGAACTCGTAAAAAATGTTCTGGTAATTTTTGTTCTAAAGCTGAAATAGCAATTTCTAAAAGATAATTACCGCCTTTAGAGAAAATAGTAACATAATTATTATCCGATTGAAAATAAAAGACATCTTCTAGTTTTACAAAAATAAGTTTATCCTTTTTCTTTACCGTTATTGAAGTCATTTGCTTCTCCTTCTTTTCTTCTGATAATTCTTTTATAACTTTTAAAATATCATGATTAGATACATTTTTATTAAAAGACTTTAGCTTTTTAACCGTTTTCTCTAAACGTTCAAATTCTACAGGTTTTACTAGGTAATCAATACTATTAGTCTCAAATGCTTTAAGAGCATAATGTTCGTAAGCTGTACAAAAAACGACTATTGGCATAGTATCTATTTCTTGTAAAACATCAAACCCATTACGTTTTGGCATTTCTATATCTAAGAAAATAAGATCTGGCTTTAGCCTATTTATTTTCTCAATAGCTTCCGTTGCATTTTGCGCGACATCAATAACATGAAATGTTTCAGGGAATTCCAATAATAAATTTTGCAACCCTAATCTTGCTGGTGGCTCGTCGTCTATAATTATGGTTTTATATACCGTACTCATTTTGTATGCTTGTTAAGGTATTAAAATAGTTATTGCTTTTTCTGGTTCGTTCTGCCAATTTAAAGAAGCTTTATTACCATAAGTTAATTGTAATAAATCGTAAACTGTTTGCAAACCATGACCGCTTATTAAATCGTCAGGAAAATGTGGTCCATTATCTTTCACTTGTATTTCTATTCCGTTTGACACCTTTTTTATACTTAAAGAAACAACACCTCTTTCTTCAATTTGTGAAACTCCATGTTTAACGGCGTTTTCAACAAGAGGCTGAATAATGAATTTCGGAATTTCGTTAGCTTCTAACGTTTCATCAACATCAATTTTAAATGTTAACCGGTCTCCAAAACGTATTTGTTCAATCTCTAAATACGTTTTTACCATAGTAACCTCATCACTTACTTTATTCATTTTTTCACTATTACGGTTAATACTGTATTTAAACAGATGTGATAATGAGTGTGCCATTTTCTGTGTTTTCTTTGAATCTACAGATGCTAAACTTGCAATAGAATTTAAAGCATTATATAAAAAATGCGGATTTATTTGCGACTGTAACAATTGTACTTGTGCTTGCGCATTACGCTCTTTAAGTTGATTTAATTCGACGTCTTTTTGTTTTACTAAGTTTTCTGAAAAATTATCTAGATACAACAAAAGCCCTCTACCTACAGAAAAAGCAAACACTACTAATAAAAAAGGATTCAATTGAAACCACCTCGCATTATGATTATTTTCTAATAGATAAATAACAACTACTGGTGATAAACAAACGAAAAAAGTAAAACCAACTTTTAAAACCAATTGCATGGTAAAACTCATATTATTTTTAATAAAAAACCTATCAAAAAGCATTAAGAATAAAGCTATTATAGCTCCTACAATTACAAAAAGAATATGAATAGCTATATATTGTCGCCAATCTTCAAAACTACTAGGAACTGTTATATAAATGTAGAGTTTATACACATACAAAACAGTTATCATAATAAACAGAACTGATAAGAAATACGCTAAAAATTGATTTTTAATATTCTTTTTATAAAGTAGTCCAAATCCAATCCAAAATAATATTATTGCTAATGAAACACAAATCCAAATGGCTAATACTTTTGTTTTTGATTTGCCAAAATAATTACTAACAAAACGCCAAGGATATGTTTCATACATATATGATTTCATTGCTTTCATTGTATTTGAATCATATAACTTTTGTATAAAAAACTTATCTAAATCAGTAAAATCTTGATTCTCGAATGCCCCCATTCGTCCTTCATTCAAAATAGAAGATTCCGAATTTACAGTTCTTCTAGAATCTTTAAAAAAATTTGCAATTCCAATTAATCTTATAAACTCGAACTGAATCCTTTGCTTTCGTTCCAAATCATCCAAATCAGTAGAGAATCTAAAACCTACCTCTGGCTTATTATACCCAGAAACTGGTTTAGAACGTTCCATATATAAATATTGACTATCGTTATTTGTAACAACGGTATATTTCCCAATACCTTCTTTAAAGTAAAATGGAATAGTGAATCTTTTTAAATCCTCTATTTTATAACCATTTACTATACTTTCGTCGTTAGTTTTATAAATTAAATCTAATTCTGTATAATTTTTATAATATCCAATAAATTTATCTGGAATCAACCTCCTTAATTCTTGAAACAAATCATTAAAAACTAAACTATCTTTTTTTGTAGCATTATAGAGTTTAACTAGAATAGGGCCATTATACTTGTTAAAATCACTTTTATTACCATCTGTTTTTGAAAAAACACGTTCTCTAAAAAACTCCCATTTTTTATCCTTAGGTAAATCTGGATAATTACAACCAGGAAGTGGCACACCGGTACCATCATAGCTTACAACAAAAACAGGAATAGTTAAAACAATAAGAAGTAACAAAACAATTTTCTTCATGACAGTAAATTTAAGTATTTATAAGCCAAAGAAACTTTAATAAAAGAATTGGTAGAAATAATTTTATGCTAACTGCATATATACATTGTAAACTGCATTATTAAACAACAGAAGCGAATCTATTGTTATATTTGTTGTTTAATTATATAGCATGTACTTTTTACCAGAAGACTTAGACGATTATGTAGTAGCTCACTCTGAAGCAGAACCTGAGTTATTACAGCAACTAACCCGAGAAACTTACCAAAAAATATTGCAACCTATTATGCTTAGCGGCCCTTATCAAGGACGTGTACTAAGCATGATTTCTAAATTAAAAACACCTAAAACTATTTTAGAGCTTGGTACTTTTACTGGCTATGCGACGCTTTGTTTAGCGGAAGGTTTACAAAATGATGGCGAAATACATACGATTGATGTTAATGAAGAATTGGTAGATTTTCAGCGCAAATATTTTGATAAATCTGAATACGGCCATCAAATTCATCAGCATTTGGGTAGTGCTTTAGATGTTATTCCTAAGCTTGACAAAACGTTTGATTTAGTTTTTATTGATGCCGATAAGCCTAATTATGTAAATTATTTTCATGCCATTATCGATAAGTTAAATACAGGTGGCATTATTATATCAGACAATGTTTTGTGGCACGGAAAAGTTATTGAGGCTTTAGACCCTAAAGATAAATCGACTAAAGCTGTGTTAGACTATAATACGCTTTTAAAAGAAGACTCTAGAATTGAAACGGTATTACTCCCAATAAGAGATGGGTTAACGATTAGTAGAAAGTTATAATTTTCGTTTTACAGAGCCTGTAAATTCTTCTACTTCGTCTTTTACTTTATCTAGCTCTTTTTTAACATCGGAAACAATACTGGTATCTAGACCATTGTTATCGGCAGTCTTCGTGATTTCGTGCTTAATATCATTAGTTGCATCTTTAAGCGTACGCATACCTTTGCCTAAACCTCGAGCAATTTCAGGCAACTTATCGGCACCAAAAACCATAATAACAATAAATAGAATAAATGCTATTTCGGCACCACTAATAAATAAAAATGTAGTATGTAATTTCACGGTACAAATATAGTGAGATGATTTAATAGAATGAAGAAATATTATTCTCTTTAACAGTAATTTTCAAGAAGAGAATATTATAAAAGCAAAAAGCCAACTTAAAAAGTTGGCTTTTTGTTTAAAAATTTAATATTTATCCTTTTATTTTTTCTTTAAATTTATCAAAACTACTCTCCTCTACTTTTCTTGGCCATGAATTATTAGAAGTATCAATATCTGCAGTTTCTAAATCTGGATCTATCTCGAAATTAGTAATTGCTTTTTGTGTTTTAAAAACCTTGGTTACTTCGTTTTCGTTATATCGCCATATTTGAGCTGGATACGTTTTTCTTTCTTTAGTGCCATCTTCATAAGTTAACTCTAAAATAATTGGCATAACCAAACCTCCTGGTTTTTCAAAAGTAACTTCGTAAAAATATTTTGGAGCTTCTTTTAATTGTGACCTTTGGGCTTCAGTTAAACTAGCTTTATATGCTTCTAAAACTTTAAATTCTGAAGCATTTTTAGCGTTTTTAGGCGAAACACCTTCTTTTTCTTCAGCATAATAAATAAGCCTCCCTTTATAATCTTTAAGATTAATATTATATTTTTTTGCTGCTTCTTCTGCTTTTTCGGTAGGCTTGTCTGTTAAATAATATTTCTTAACACCTTTTACTCCTATATCGCTTACATCTGTTGTATAAAACCAACCTCTCCAGAACCAATCTAAATCCATTGCCGAAGCATCTTCCATAGTTCTAAAGAAATCTGCTGGTGTTGGGTGTTTAAACATCCAACGTTTTGAATAGGTTCTAAAAGCATGATCGAACAATTCTGGTCCCATAATGGTATGTCTTAACATATATAATACCGCTGCTGGTTTCGTATAAGCATTAGGTCCAAATTGATAAACATAATCGCCTTGTGACATAATAGGTGAAATGTGACTTTGATCGCCACTCATATATGGCACAATATCTTTTGGTAAATTGCCTGTTACATAATTAGGATCGTAATCTAACTCTGCTAAAGTTTCAACAAAAGAGTTTAAACCTTCATCCATCCATGTCCATTGACGCTCATCACTATTTACAATCATTGGAAAGAAATTGTGTCCAACTTCATGTGTAATAACTCCAATCATACCTCTTTTTGTACGCTCAGAATAAGTACCATCTGGATTTGGACGTCCGTAGTTAAAGCAAATCATTGGATACTCCATACCTTGTCTTTCTGAATGAACAGATACAGCTTTACTATACGGATAATCAAATGTTAGTTTTGAATATTCTTCTAAAGTATTAGCAACAACTCTTGTAGAATGTTCTTCCCAAAGCGGGTTTCCTTCTTTAGGATATAACGATATTGCCATAACAGCACGACCATTAATTTTAACAGCCATAGCATCCCAAATATATTTTCTTGATGTTGCAAAAGCAAAATCTCTAACCTTGTTTGCTTTAAAATGCCATGTTTTAGTTTCTGTACTTCTTTGTTTTTCTGTTGCCTCAGCTTCTTCTTGAGTTACAATAAACACAGGATCTGTAAATGATTTTTTAGCAGTCTCGTATCTTTTTATTTGTTCTTTAGTTAAAACCTCTTTCGCGTTTTGTAAATCACCAGTAGCTTCTAAAATATGATCTGCTGGAACTGTTAGCTTAACATCAAACTCTCCAAATTCTAAAGCAAACTCGCTACGTCCCCAAAACTGCATATTTTGCCAACCTTCGACATTATCATAAACGCAAAGTCTTGGATAAAACTGAGCAATGGTATAATTGATATTTCCATCAGGAAACCTTTCTAACCCAGATCTACCACCATCTTCATTAATATCGTTAATATTATAATTCCATTTAACACTAAATTTAAATGTTTCTCCAGGCGCTAATGGTTTTACTAAATTAATACGCATCATGGTTCGATTTATTAAATATGATAAATCTGAACCATCTGAATTTTTAACGGCTTCTATATTAAAACCACCATCAAAACGTTCTTTTAAATTACTTTTAACAAAGTATTCTGGACCAGCAAATGGATCATTAAAATTCTCCGACTCAATATCTGGTGATTTAGAATCTTTAGCACGTGTATTTTGATCAAGCTGAACCCATAAATATTCTAAATGATCTTTAGAGTTATTATGATAAGTTATTTTTTCGCTGCCGTAAATTTTATTTTGATCTTCATCTAAGCGAATATCCATAACATAATCTACTTTTTGTTGGGTATAAGCATAACCAGGAGCTCCAGAAGCTGTTCTTGTTTCATTAGGAGTCGCTAGAACATCTTTCATTTGTCTGAATTTGTTCTGGTCTGTATGCCCTTGTGGCTTTACTTTTTCTTGATTTTGCGCAAACAAACTAGTAGAAATAAGAACCACTGCAAAAAAACAGTACTTTAATTTTTTCATCGTCAATTTTTATGATTTATTTAATGATTTTCGCTTTTTAGCTAAAAATATTTACTAAAAATAACTAAAACGGATCGAAAATAACAAAAAAGAAAAGCTTTAAGATAATTTTAATTAAAATTTAACACTGCTTTAGGATCATTAATAGTAAGAATGAAACTTTTTTGCTTGGAGTTTATTTTTGTTTTGATAATATTTTGCTGTTCTTGAATTAAATCGAACAAAACGGTATTTGTAATTTCAAATGAGTCAATGCTTTTTACGTCTTCAATTTCTATATAGCATTTCATTATATCATAATCATATTCTTCACCTAAAAAAGTGAAGTTTACTTTTTCACCATTAATTTTAATACTTATTTTTTCATGCAGATAACTTTCAATATAAGTATCAACGTTTTTAGGTTTTAACTCTTCTCCAAAAGTGATGTCTTTATCATATCGTTGACGCAATAAACTTTCAATATCTGAAAGAAACAGTCTTGAGGTTATTTGTACAGACTGTTTTTCTTCAATATAATCTATTTGAGTTGTACTTATATAATAATCATGAGCAGTCTCAAAGGCAAAAAAAGACAACGAACAAAATAATATTATAGCTTTAAAAAATTTCATCTTCTATTATTTATTACGAAAGTAATCTTTTCAAAAAGTATTCCAAAAACATTAGTCTTCATTCTCTGCTTTATTATCTATATACTGCCTATATTTCATTCTCAAGAAAATTAATACTTTAAAATCGGTTTGATTTTTACAATACTTAATAAAATTGGGATCATCGGCACAGAAATAAAAAAAGTCTAATCTTGAATCTTCTTCTAATGGATTTGAAGCAAAAAAATCTTTAGACAGCCTGCCTTTTATACGTTGCATTAAACTTTCTTTCTCTTCAATTTCAACTCTATTCTTAAGCATTTTTGTTCTGCCTGAAATTCCATTTAAAATTGGATTTAAAGGCAGCCCTCCTCCTAAAAGCCCCAAAAGCATCGTTGGTTTAAATTCTCCTGCTTCGCTTAAACGCCGTTCACTTTGTGTTTTAATTCTACCTGTATATCCTGGAATACCGACATCGTAAAAATTAATAGGTCGTTTTCCATCTACGTTTTTAATATCTGATAATAAATTTCCCGTTAAAACTTTACCTACTAAAACCTCATCTAGAGTATTCATTTTATCATCTAGCAACACCAACATGGCTTTATTTAAAATAATGTCTTTTGAAATTACAACTTCTTTAGGGTTATAAAGAATGGATGAAAACACTAAGGTATCATTCAACTTTGCTGTAATATCAAAATCACCATCTTTACTTGTTATTGTAAAAACCTGTGCTGTTTTATTAATGACATGAACATTTTCAACATCGGTATCACTTTTAACGCGTCCTTGAATTTCTATTGATTGACCATTGATAGAATAACACGAAAAAATAAGTATTAAAAATAGTAATGTTTGCTTCAAATTATCGCTCTTTAGAGTATATAAAGAACGTATTTCAAATCTTAAAGAAAATGTAATGCACCTCTAAGGTTTTGTTAAAACATAAAACGCTTAGTTTTTTTGGTTTTAAAAACTCTAAACTTTTTTTATGAAGAAGCTCTAAAAACTCCATTTCTTTACCATAATTAAGTAATGAAAAATCAAAATCACTTCCTTCAACATAAGCTATAAATTCTTCAACGCGATGTTCTGGAATGTTAAAATTATCAACTAAAAAATCTGAACCAAAATAATATTTAATAGCATCTACAGGAACCTCTGGTATACCTTTTTCTTTTTTATTATTGGCTTTAGACCTAAATAAAGGTAGCAATAATTCACCTACTACATTTTTTATATTAAGCCCATTAACCATAGTAACATGCTGTGTAGCTATAGCTGTATTTTCTACTTTTGTTTTATAGTCATTTTCAAATTCAAATTCTTCTTTATGCTTTATACCATAATACAAAGCATCTAATTTTGGCTTAAACAGTTTTGTTTCTTGCATATCTGTCTGTAAATTACCCGACAAATTGTTTGGCAACAAAATAATTTCATCCAATCTATTTATTTGTTCTATTAAAAATATTTTTATTGTTTTTGAAGCAATAATATCCTTATTCACATTGAATTTAATATTTTGAAATTGTAAAGCGCTCACCTCAATAACATCATTTAATCTTACTGTTAATGTAAACTCCCCGTTTTCATCACTAACGGTTCCTTCGTTTAAAGACGTATTAAAAATAGTTATACCAGCAACATCGTTACTTTCAACTATAACTTTACCTTTTGCTTCAACACTATTTAAAGTTTGAGATACGCTATGTAACGAAGTTAAAATCAATAAAACTAGAATAATTTTTTTCATCTTATTTTTTATCCTAATTTAATACATATAACTTACTTAAATAGTATTATGTATATAAAATTTTGTTATAGCTTATATTTGTAGTTCCTATACTTAAGAATTAAATATGCGACAAATTATTATTGCAAGTACCTCAACCATTCATGGAAGTGGATATTTAGAATACATTTTAAACGATTTAGAATTATTTTTTAAAAACACTGAAACCATACTTTTTATACCTTATGCAAGACCAAGTGGTTTATCTCATGATGCTTACACGCAAATAGCAAAAACGGCATTTTCAAAAATCAATAAAACGGTTACAGGCATACATGAATATGAAAACCCCATTGAAGCCTTAGAAAACGCTAAAGCTATTTTTGTTGGAGGCGGAAACACCTTTGAACTCACCTATCAATTATACAAGAACAAGCTAATTACACCTTTACAATTGGTTGTTAATAAGGGTATCCCTTATTTAGGCACAAGTGCTGGAAGTAATATTTGTGGACTAACGATAAAAACCACTAACGATATGCCTATTGTATATCCGCCTAGCTTTAATGCATTAGCATTTGTTCCTTTTAACATTAATCCGCATTATCTAGATCCAGACACTAGCAGTAAGCATATGGGGGAAACTAGAGAAACCAGAATTAAAGAATTTCATAATTTTAATACGCAACCTGTTGTTGGTTTAAGAGAAGGTAGTTGGCTTCATGTACAAAATGATTCCATTATTTTAAAAGGAACATTAACTGCACGTATTTTTGAATATAACAAAACGCCTTATGAAGTTGAAACAGGCACAGAACTAAATACTTTAAAATAAAAAAAGCTCCATATTTCTATGAAGCTTTTAAGAGCGAGAGACCGGGTTCGAACCGGCGACATTCAGCTTGGAAGGCTGACGCTCTACCAACTGAGCTACTCTCGCATTAGCGGTTGCAAATATATAATCTATTTGTTAAAATACAAGAAAAAATTACAAAGTTTTTAGAAAATGGAAGCCCAAAATTTTAAACCCCTCATTATAATAAAACTTATGTGACGGAGCGTTAGCAACATAGGTATTTAATTCTACTGCTTCGCAACCTTTATTTTCTTTTACATAATTATAAATCCACTTAAAAAAGGTCTTCCCAAGCCCTTTTCCTCTATAAGCTTCATCTATATAAACATGATCTGGCTCGACACTTTTTCCTGAATAGTGCCTGGTACAAAACCATAAGCCACAAACTCCTATTAATTTATCATCATCATAAATAACAGCACATTCGTAATTTTGATCTTTCATTTCAGAAAAACGCTGTTCTAAAACTTCATAAGACACTCTGTTATTATTTAATTTTTCAACCAAAGGAACCACCATATTTATACGTTCCTTATCTATAATTTCAAACCTAAATGACATTGATTCTTTTTTTACGTGAAGATAATAATTTTGTTTAAGTTTGATTTTATTCCATTGATTATGACAAAAGAAAAAAAATATTCAATAAAAATAATTAATGCTAAAGACACCTACCAAGTAAGGCTGCCTGTTTTAAGAGCTGGAAAACCTATAGAATCTTGTGTTTTTGATGGCGATAATTTAAATACAACCATTCACATAGGGGTTTTTGTGAAAAATGAATTAATTGGAGTTTGCTCATTTTTTAAAAATAATCAGGATTTAATTTCTGAAGATTCACAATACCAACTTCGAGGCATGGCTATATTAGAAACATTTCAAAGTTTTGGTTTTGGCAAAACTATTTTAAATTATGGAGAATTATATCTTAACAACAAAGGCATTAATACCATTTGGTGTAACGCTAGAGAAATAGCCGTTAATTTTTACAAAAAAAATGGCTATCAAATTACAGGATCTCCTTTTAATATAAAAGATATTGGTATACATTATATTATGCACAAAACTTTATAACATAAAAAAGCCTTGAAAATCAAGGCCTTTTTTATAAGTGACTAACTCAAAACAACTATATACTTCTTTATAATTATTTTTTCTTTTTAGCAGCTAAAGCCTCTTTAATAATAGCTTTAGCTTCATGAGCTCCGTGTAGTTGTGCATATTTTAAAGCTGTCATCCCTTTATTAGATTTTGCTTTTAAATTAGCGCCTTTTGAAATTAAAAGTTTTAAAATCTCAGTTCTATTATACTTTGCAGCATACATAACTGGCGTCATGCCATTAGATTTTTCATTTACATTTTCTCCTCTTAATAATAATTTTTTTACAGTTTCTACATCGCCTTTTGCAATTGAAACACAAAATGAGTTGACCTTTACTGAATAATATTCTTCAATATTAGTATTTACAGTTTTGTTAATAGGTGTTGCATTTACAGATACTATTGAAAAGCATAATGCGATTGCGGAAATAATGATTGATTTTTTCATGATGAATGATTTTAATTTGTTTTTGATTAATGATTTGATTTGATATACTATAGAGACGACAATCATTTTAATCTGTTACATAAAAAACAGTTTATTATATATTTTTAACGTTTCATTCACATTTTTTTAACGTAACCATTCTTTTTTTAAACACTCTCAAAAAGCCTAAAAATATTAGCTTTTTGCAAGGTTTTATACACCGTAAGAGAACAAACTTCTTTATCTTTGTTTTACAATAAAATTTCAATAAAAATGAACAAAAAAGTTATCTTAATGATACTTGATGGCTGGGGAAATTCACCAGATCCAAAAGTTTCAGCAATCGATCATGCCAATACACCTTTCATAGATTCTTTATATAAAAAATACCCTTTCGCAACCTTAAGGACCGATGGTTTACATGTAGGTTTACCAGAAGGCCAAATGGGTAATAGTGAAGTAGGACATATGAATCTTGGTGCTGGACGTATTGTATATCAAGATTTGGCAAAAATTAACCTTGCTATTGAAAAAGATACTTTAAAAGACGAAAAAGTATTAGTTGATGCTCTTAAATATGCTTCAGATAATAATAAAAATGTACACTTTTTAGGATTATTAAGTGATGGTGGTGTACATGCACACACAAGTCATTTAAGAGGATTTATAGATGCCGCAAATAAAGCTGGTGTTAATTCTTATGTACATGCATTTACAGATGGTCGTGATGTAGACCCAAAATCTGGAAAAGGGTATGTTGCCGATTTAGAAAACTATATTGAAGGCACAAACACAAAAATAGCAACTATAACAGGTCGTTATTATGCCATGGACAGAGACAACCGTTGGGAACGCGTAAAATTAGCTTATGATGCTATAGCAAATGGTGTGGGTACAAAAACATCGAATGCAACGGCTTCAATACAATCTTTTTATGATGAAGATGTAACTGATGAATTCATCAAACCTTTAATTCTTACAGATAACAATAATGAACCTGTTGCCAAAGTAGAAAAGGATGATGTTGTTATCTTTTACAACTTCAGAACAGATAGAGGTCGTGAGTTAACAGACATGTTAAATCAGAAAGATTTTCCAGAATATGATACTAAAAAAATTGACTTATACTATGTAACAATCACTAATTACAGTGATGCTTTTAAAGGCATTAAAGTCATTTTTAATAAAGATAATATTACTGAAACGCTTGGTGAAGTATTATCTAAAAACGGTAAAAAACAAATTAGAATTGCCGAAACAGAAAAATACCCTCACGTAACGTTTTTCTTTTCTGGTGGTCAAGAAACACCTTTTGAAGGTGAATCGCGTATTTTAAAAAATTCACCAAAAGTTGCTACTTACGATTTACAACCAGAAATGAGCGCTTATGAATTGCGTGATGCCCTTGTTGAAGATCTTAAAAAAGGTGAAGCTGATTTTGTTTGCTTAAATTTCGCAAACGGAGATATGGTTGGTCATACGGGTATTATGGAAGCTGCCATTAAAGCTTGTGAAGCTGTTGATGCTTGTGCTAAAGATGTTATTACAACAGGTTTAGAAAACGGCTATACCACCATATTAATTGCAGATCACGGAAATTGTGAAACTATGATTAACCCTGATGGTAGTCCACACACAGCACATACAACAAATCCTGTACCAGTTATATTAATTGATAACGACTTAAAAGAAATTAAAGATGGTGTGTTAGGTGATGTTGCTCCAACCATTCTAAAATTAATAGGCGTTGAACAACCTGAAGCCATGACACGTTTCCCTTTAATATAAAAAGCTAAAAAGAAATTATTGTACTTTTGTGTAAACGCAAGTCTTTAATTTAAATGAATTTTAACAAACAACTTATTATTGCCGTAGATTTTGACGGCACCATAGTTGAAGATGCTTATCCTAAAATAGGGAAACCCATGCTTTTTGCTTTCGAAACTTTAAAAAAGTTACAGGAAGAAGGACATCGCCTTATTTTATGGACATATAGATGTGAAGACAAATTAGAAGACGCCGTTAAATTCTGTGAAGATAATGACGTCTTTTTCTATTCTGTAAATAGCAGTTTTCCTGAAGAAGAATATACAAATGATATTAGCAGAAAAATTCATGCCGATTTATTTATAGATGACAGAAATATTGGTGGATTTTTAGGCTGGGGAGAAATATATCAAATGCTAACAAATACAACACCTCCTATTAAAGAAAAAAAGAAAGGCTTTTTTAGTTTTTTCAAATAATTCTTTAAAAAACCAAATTAGAGGCAATCGTTCTATTTTAAGTATCTTTGCCATTATTTTTTTGAAACATGATAGTTATAAAAACCAGAGAAGAAATAGAATTAATGCGCGAAAGTGCTTTAATTGTATCTAAAACATTAGGTGAAGTTGCTAAAGCAATTAAACCAGGTGTCACCACCTTACAACTTGATAAAATCGCAGAAGAACATATAAGAGACCACGGTGCTATACCTGGTTTTTTAGGTCTTTACGATTTTCCTAATACACTTTGCATGAGCCCGAATACTCAAGTAGTTCATGGAATTCCTAATAGTGAACCACTTGTTGAAGGTGATATCATTTCTATAGATTGTGGTGCTTTAAAAAATGACTTTTATGGCGATCATGCATATACATTTGCTGTTGGAGAGATTGCACCTGAAACAGAAAAATTACTTCAAGTAACAAAAGAATCTTTATACGTAGGTATTAAAGAATTCAAAATTAATAATCGTGTTGGCGATGTTGGTTATGCTATTCAAAAATATTGTGAAGATCATGGTTATGGCGTTGTTAGAGAATTAGTAGGTCATGGTTTAGGTAGAAAAATGCATGAAGACCCAGAAATGCCAAACTATGGAAAGCGTGGTCGAGGCAAAAAATTTGCTGAAGGTATGGTAGTAGCTATCGAGCCTATGATTAACTTAGGAACTCACCGCATAAAACAACACAGAGATGGTTGGACTATTACTACTTTAGACAATAAACCAAGTGCACACTTTGAGCACGATGTTGCTATTGTTGATGGTAAACCAGAACTACTTTCTACATTTGCTTATATATATGACGCTTTAGGCATTACCTCTAATGAAGAAGATGAATTTAGACAAAAAGCTTTAGTTCTTTAATCTTTATGAACCAAATTGATTTTATTGAAAAAGAACTCCATACCTTAAGAGTTCAGCTTAACAATCATGAATTATATAGTCGTTTAAAATCTATTGAAGATATTAAAATTTTCATGGAACAGCATGTGTTTGCTGTTTGGGATTTTATGTCGCTTTTAAAAGCTCTTCAAAACCATTTAACAACGACAACAATACCTTGGACTCCCTCTAAAAACCCTAAAATATCAAGATTTATTAATGAAATTGTTTTAGGAGAAGAAAGCGATATAAATGAATTGGGAGAAACCAAAAGTCATTATGAAATGTATTTAGATGCCATGACGCAAGTGGGAGCTAATACAAATCAAATAAAAAAATTCGTAGACTTTATAAAACAAGGTATACCGGTAAGTAACGTTGTTTCAGAATTAAATTTAAACAAAGCGACTTCTAGCTTTATCAAATTTACTTTTGATATTATCAATACAAAAAAACCTCATTTAATAGCTTCAGCATTTACATTTGGTAGAGAAGATGTTATACCTGACATGTTTTTTCAAATTATTAATCAGTCTAATACAAAAGACAATTCATATAATAAACTAACATATTATTTAAATAGACATATAGAACTAGACGGAGACACACATGGTCCCTTATCATTACAAATGATTGAATCATTATGTGGCAAAGACGAACAAAAATGGCAAGAAACGCTTGAGATTGCTAAATTAGCATTAAAACATAGAATTTCTCTTTGGAATAGTATTTCAAATTTATTAGAAACAGAAACAAACAAAACTAAAAAGGACACCATTACTTGTTAAGAATCTTAGTATAACAACTATGAAAAAGTTATTCAAAATAATTCTAAACATTATACCTAGACCTTTATTAATCAGGTTAAGCTATCTTATTCGTCCTATTTTAGCATTCTTTTTAAAAGGGAACACATTTACAGATCCTATTGATGGTAAAAGTTTCAAAACATTTTTACCTTACGGATACGGAACCCAACGTAACAATGTATTATCGCCTTCAACTTTAAGTTTAGAACGTCACAGATTGCTTTGGCTATATTTAAATAATGAAACCAATTTATTTTCTGCTGAAAAAAAAGTGCTTCATTTTGCACCTGAACAATGCTTTTTAAAACGTTTTAGAAACCTAAAAAATCTTGATTATACAACAACAGACTTGCTCTCTCCTATTGCTGATGTAAAAGCAGATATTTGCAATCTTCCTTTTAAAGATAATAGCTATGATGTGATTTTATGTAACCATGTTTTAGAACATATTCCTGACGATACGAAAGCTATGCAAGAACTGTATCGTGTTTTAAAACCAGGTGGCATGGGCATATTTCAAATTCCTCAAGATTTATCTCGCGAAACTACTTTTGAAGATGATAGTATCACAGACAAAAAGGAACGTGCTAAAATATTTGGACAATATGACCATGTTCGTGTTTATGGTCGCGACTACTTCAATAAATTAAGACATATTGGCTTTAAAGTTAAAGAAGTTGATTATACCGCAACACTTTCCGCGGAAGCGATAGAAAAATATTGTTTAGCCAAAGGCGAAATTATTCCTGTTTGCTATAAATAATTACAAAAACTCCCGATACTGTAGTACTCTAAAATCAAACGTATTGAATTTAGGGTTTTTAGCTTTTAATTGTTTGTACAAAGGTAATCTGCTTATTGAAATATTAGCAGCTCCAGAACCAGATGTTAAAGACACTGTTTTTATGGTTCGTTTTAATTCATGACGTTGATTTATTTTATCACCTACAACAGGTAATTCAAACTCATGTATTCGTGGTACTTCATTAGAAACAACTTGTAACTTTATTCCAAATTCTTTAATATGCCTTCTAAAAAAATATTCTGGTCCATTTTTACTATTTCCACCAGTAAATAATAAGGTATCAATACTAGGGTTTTCATTTAAATACGAAATAATATTTCGAAGCTTAACATTTTTCATCCCCAAATCGGACGCATCAATTTTATCGCGCTCACAACTATCTACAATATCGCAAACGCCTATTTTATGTTGTAATAAAAACTGCTTTCGTTCTTCTATAGCTTCAACTGAATTATCGTAACGCAAATTCAAATTATGAATTTTATCAATAAACAACCAAAGTGAATTGTAACAACTTCCGTAGCAAAAATTGACATCCTTTTCTAAAAGTTGCCCTGTAGAAAATCGTGGAGGCGGCAATGTTCCCACTATGAGTTTCTTTGTGTTTTCCTTAATAAAAGGTTTGTATGGATGTTTATGAAGAAACATTGTAGTCCTTTAAAAGCATTTCAGCTTCTTGTACGGCAGCTCTATAAAGCCTTTTGTTTGGTTTTGTCATGTGTAAAGACTCGGTTTTAATTTCCTCCAAAACCTCTTTAGCTGCTTCTGTTTCGCCTTTAGTATATAAAAACTTAGCATAAATTATGCGTTCATTATAAAAAGAGTAGCGTATATCTATGGCTTTTAAATTGTCTTCAGCTTCATTTACTCTACCTATTTTTTCTAAAGCTAATCCGTATAAAAACTGTGTTCTAGATTTCTTGAATTCTAGGTGATCTTTAATTTTTTCGGCATACAAAACAACTTTTTCATAATCTTCAATATTAAAATAACACTCTATAAGTTGTTTAAAAACATATAGATCGTTTTGCAAGTTTCCCTCTATAGATTCTAAATAATGAATAATTGCATTATTAAAATCTTTGATTCCTAAATAAGCATCTGCTAAATTGACTCTGTTTTGATACGATTCTGAAAACTGAAGTTGCTTTTCTAAATCCTTAATCTTTTTAGTTGGGTTGATGATATTAGTAATTTCAGACGTAATTTTTTCTGCATCGCGTTTATTATAAACATGAATTATTAGATAAATTATAGAACCAAACGGAATAATAAATATTAGAAAATACCAATAATAAGGACTGTTATTTTTGTATGCATGATATATGCAATAAGCTTTCAAAGCAATTAATAAGTAGTAAAGCATGTAAATTTATTTCCCTTAAAATTAAAATTTTCTATGAAAGCATCAACAAAATTATCTAATAAAAACTAAATCTGTTTCAGTAGACATGTCTTCACTAAAACCATAGCCTTCGTAATTAAAGCCTTTTAAATCTTCAATAATTTGTGCATTGTTATCAATAATATAACGTGTCATTAAACCTCTTGCTGCTTTAGCATAAAACGAAATAATTTTATACTTGCCATTTTTAAAATCTTTAAAGTTTGCTGTTATCACAGGTACTTTTAATTTTTTTGTATCTATGGCTTTAAAATATTCATTACTAGCTAAGTTTAAAAACAGCTCACCATCTTCTAATTCTTCATTTAAAGCATTGGTGATTGGTTCTTTCCAAAACTCATATAGGTTTTTGTTTCTGCCAACAGGGAATTTAGTCCCCATTTCTAATCGATATGGCTGAACTAAATCGGTTGGTTTTAACAAGCCATATAAACCTGAAAGAATACGAATGGTATTTTGTGCCGCATCTAATTTTTCTTGCGGAATTGTATATGCATCAAGCCCTTTGTAAACATCGCCACTAAAAGCATACATAGCAGGTCGTGCATTTTCAGGTGTAAAAGGCAATTTCCAATCTTGATTACGCTGAAAATTTAATCGTCCTAAAGCATCAGAAATACTCATAAGTTTTGATAAACTATTTGCCGATTTACTTTTAAGCAACTTATTAATACGCTCTGAATGTGATAAAAAACTAGATTCGGTGTATTGAGTTGTTGGCAATGGCGTTTCAAAATCGAGTGATTTTGCAGGCGATAATACTAATTTCATGTATCTATATTATTTTTTTAAAATATCTAAATTACGACAATTCTTTTATTTCTCCGTTTATAAAACTAAAGTTATAATCGCCTTTTATTATGAAGTCTGATGTAAACGCATCTTCTTGTCTAGGATGCCATTTTTTAAGAGATTTATTTATTAAAATGAATAATCCTTCGTCGTTTCCTAATGCACAGAACCTAGAAAAATCGCCATCAAAAACAGAGATTGGTCTTATATTATTTATAGCATTGTAAACAGCTTCAATATTGGTAGTTGCAATTGCCATTTCGCTAATTGAAATAATAGACTTTGATGAGAAAAAAGATGTACTATTTAATTCTAAATTATGTCTTGCAATAAACTCAACAATATTTTTATCGGCATCGTAAAAATAAATGGCTTTGGAATTCCAACTTTTAAAATCGGATATAAGACTATCTCCATCAGGTAAAATTGTTACTCTCTTTTTTAACCAAGAAAGCGCTTCTTCTATTTTATTTGAATAAATATTGAATGCTATATGCGATGGTTTTATTTCCTTTTTATATTCAAAAGATAATATGCTTTCTTGTGTATTAAAAGAAATTTTTTCTTCGGAATTATAAACCAATTCTAGGTCTAAAACATTTTGATAAAACTGTTTTTGCTTTTCAATGGTATTAGTAAAAAGTATGATTTCTTTTATTTTCATACTTCAAATATAGTTTAGCTATATATAACTTATGCGTTATTTAAAATGATAATTTTTATTCTTGAATAAATGATTTTTATAGTTTAATTCTTTTCTAAAAAAACAAATTAAGGAGAAGCCATAAGTGTGATTCCTCCTATCGTCGAAATGACTAAAGTTTCTTAGTTAACGTGATTTATGCGTTAGGGATAGTAGCGGCATCCTTTTGTTTTCTCTGAAAGTAATTCCCTTATTTTTAGAAAAAAACCATAGATTATTAAAAGATTCCTGCCTTCGCAGGAATGACAAAAACAAAAGATATAGCGGAAAGCCCGACCCCTTGTGGGTAACGCCCAAAACTTTAAACTATGCGCCTTGATGCTTAGAATAGGTTCGCCACTTTTCTATACATTGTTGCATATCGTCTGGAATTGGCGTCTCAAATTTTAAAAACTCTCCTGTTTTAGGATGTACAAACCCCAATGTTTTTGCGTGTAGAGCTTGCCTTGGTAACACTTTAAAACAATTATCTACAAACTGCTTGTATTTGGTAAAGGTGGTTCCTTTTAAAACTTTTTCGCCACCGTAACGTTCGTCGTTAAACAAGGTATGCCCAATGTGTTTCATGTGCACACGTATTTGGTGTGTACGTCCTGTTTCCAGCTTACAAGACACTAAAGTAACATAGCCTAAGCGTTCTAAAACTTTGTAATGAGTAACGGCTGGTTTGCCTTTATCGGCTTCATCATCTAGATATACCGTGTTTTGTAATCTGTTTTTTGGGTGACGCCCAATATTGCCTTCTATAGTACCTTCATCGTCGGTCATGTTACCCCAAACAATAGCTACATATTCGCGCTCGCTGGTTTTATTTGCAAACTGCGCCGACAAATGTGCCATAGCGGTTTCGGTTTTAGCAACCACTAAAAGTCCGCTTGTATCTTTATCTATTCTATGTACTAAACCAGGACGTTCACTGGAGTTATTTGGTAAATTATCGAACCTATAAATTAAAGCATTTATAAGTGTTCCTGAGTAATTTCCATGACCTGGATGCACAACAATGCCTGCTGGTTTATTAACTACCAAAAGCTCATCGTCTTCATAAACCACATCTAGCGGAATATCTTCACCTACCAATAAATTCTCGAATGGCGGATGTGCAAACAATACTTTAATTTCATCAAAGGGTTTTACTTTGTAGTTAGATTTTACAGGAACATTGTTTACATAAATACTTCCGTCTTTTGCTGCTGCTTGAATTTTACTTCGAGTTGCGTTTTCAACAAAATTCATTAAGTATTTATCAATACGTAATGGCGTTTGTCCTTTATCTACTGTAAAAGCATGATGCTCGTAGAGATTGTCTTCGTTTGGTAATTGAGGTGTATAATCTTCCATTTTTTTATGGTCTGTTTCCATTACCAAGTACCAAATCTATTATAGATGTTTTGGCAAGTTTATCTCCGGGCTTTATGGTTTTTCCTTTATAAGTCATTTTAAGCACTAAATCTTTCCCTATATTATCTTCGTAAGTTAGTTTACCAACTTTAAAACCTAAAGCTTCTAACATAGGTTTAGCTTGTCTGTAAGTACGTTCTCTTAAATCTTGAACTTCTACTTTTCTATAACCAGACGGGTTTAGTGTTAAATATATTTTTCTATCTTCTTTTACTTTTGTTCCTGCTGGCGGTTCTTGTTCTATAACCGAAAACTTAGGGTAATCTGGGTTAAAATTTGCAGAATCTTGAATTTGCATAACCAAATTATTCTCGTTCAATTCTATTTTAGCAACGCTAATAGATTTTCCTGTTAAATCTGGTACTGTCTCAAAATCGCCATGGTTTGTTGATACGTTTAACCACTTTAACGCCATAAAGCATATAACTACCAATGCTACAACAGCTAATAGAATTTGCTTTAAAAATGTTTTACTAGTAAGGAATTTAATAATACTCATCTATAGAATTTTCAATTAGGCAAATATATAAAAACAGAACTGTTTTTTCTTTTGCAATATATATGATATTTTAGCTTAACTAATAATAGATACGGTTTATTGTTGGTTTTTGGTTGTAAATAAAGTCAATTAGTATTTACGGTTTAAAGTTTTAATGTTTTGGGCGTTACCACAAGGGTCGGGCTTTACGTTGCAAGTCCTCGCTTCCCTATCGGTCGCTGTGGGCTTTCCACTGCAATCCCTAACGCGCAGCAGAACTTATTTTAAACAGTATTAAACTAACATTCATATTTTTACTATCAATAAAAAAAAGTGATTAAAAAGATTCCCTCCTATGAGGAATAAAAAAAACAAGCATCTGAATGAAAAAAAATATAGCCATTATTATGGGAGGATATTCTAGTGAATATAAAATCTCTTTAAAAAGCGGAAACGTTGTTTTTGAAAATTTAGACAAAGCTAAGTATGACGCTTATAGAATTCATATTTTTAAAGACAAATGGGTTTATGTAGATACTAATGATGCCGAATTTCCTATTGATAAAAATGATTTTTCGGTAACTATAAACAACTCTAAAATTACGTTTGATTGTGTTTTTAATGCCATTCATGGTTCACCTGGTGAAGACGGATTTATGCAAGCTTATTTTGAACTTTTAAATATTCCGCACACAAGCTGCGACATGTATCAAGCTAGCGTAACCTTTAATAAGCGCGATTGCTTAAGTATATTAAAACCCTACGGTATAAAAACAGCCGAATCGTTTTTCTTGAACCTAGGCGATGCTATAAATGAAGATGCTATTATTGCAAAAGTAGACTTACCTTGTTTTGTAAAAGCCAATAAAGCAGGCAGTAGTTTTGGTGTTACTAAAGTGCATAAAAAAGAAGATTTAAAAAATGCTATTGATGTTGCTTTTAAAGAAGATGATGAAATTATTATTGAATCGTTTTTAGATGGTACCGAAGTTTCTGTTGGCGTTATAACCTATAAAGGAGAAACTAAAGTATTGCCCATTACTGAAATTGTTAGTGAAAATGATTTTTTCGATTATGAAGCTAAGTATTTAGGAAAATCACAAGAAATAACACCAGCGCGGTTAACAACAGAACAAGAAACGAAAGTAAATACCGTTGCAAAAAAGGTTTATGAAGTTTTAAAAATGAAAGGCTTTTCTAGAAGCGAGTTTATTTTTAAAGATAATGAACCGCATTTATTAGAAATGAATACCGTACCTGGCTTAACTCAAGAAAGCATTTTACCTCAACAAGCTGCTGCGGCAGGAATTAGCATGAGTGATTTATTTGACAATGCTATTGAAGAGGCTTTGAAATAAAAATTGTAATTTTAAAAAATGAACAGAGCTATTTTTCCAGGATCTTTTGATCCGCTAACAAAAGGACACTACGATATTATAAAACGTGGCATTCCACTCTTTGATGAAATTATTGTAGCCATTGGAGTAAACGGCTCTAAAAAATATATGTTCTCTTTAGAACAGCGTAAAGCTTTTATTGAAAAATCTTTTGCCGACGAACCTAAAGTCACAGTAGTTACATACACTGGCTTAACTGTTGAGTTTTGCAAAGAAATTGGTGTTGAATTTATTTTACGTGGTTTACGTAATCCTGCCGATTTTGAGTTTGAGAAAGCTATTGCATATACCAATAGAGACCTTGCTCCTATTGAAACTGTTTTTCTATTAACTTCGGCTAACACATCGCATATCTCATCCTCAATTGTGCGAGATGTTATTAAAAATAATGGTGATTATACCAAGTTGGTTCCTGATAGTGTACGTGTGAAATAAACTTGAACTTTGTAACATTTCTTACTTATTCTATACTAATAAGTAAATGGTTATATTTTAAAGTTCATGTTATATCAAATTACATATATACTTTTTAAACTGAAATTAATTCAGCCATCTGAGAGTACAATTAACTTTTGGATGCAGAATAATGATGTTGAAAAACTGGAATATGCTTTAAAATTTGGTAACTACAAAACAAGACAATTAGCTGCTGAAGCTTTAGAACAAATTGGAAAACCGTCTTCTATTCCAGCGCTACTTATTGCTATACGCGATAAAGTTCAAAACGTATCAATTGCTGCTTTAAATGCATTAGAAAGTATTGGTTATGAAGATGACATTATTAAAACCGTGATTAAAAAACGTTTTAATTGGGTAACACAAATGCGTGAAACTGCAAAAAAGCGTGAAGCCAATAAAGAAAAAAAGCATACCATTTACAGATGGGAACGTGCTAGTAAAAAATCTTTTGAACGTGTTAAAGAACAACTAAAAAGACCGATGCGATAAGTGTTTTAAATTCAAATTTACTCCATCAAAAACTTAAGTGCTTCTGACGTTTTACTTGGTATAAATTCTGTTATTTTATAGTTAGCCAAATCACGAATGCTAAAAGGATCTTTTTCTAGAATTTCCAATAATTCCTTTTTATTAGAAAGATTACTTAAAATAACACCTCCCGTTCTTGGAATTTTTCTTCCTGAGGCTATGAAATTCCCAACGGCATATTGTTCATCTAGATATTCTACATGATCTTTTAAATGCTTATCTATAATATCTAAAGATACCTTATAAGTAATATTTACGATAAACATATTTACTAATTAAAATTTATATTCAGAAAGCCCTTTGGTAAAAGCCTCAGGGTTTTCGGCTAAATAGTAACGAGGATCATCAACAGCTTCAACAATAACTTCTCTAAATTTTGGGTTTGATTTATAAAGTAATATTTTACAATCGTCACTTAAATGCTTTAGCTTAATTGTTTTTCCTTCTGCTTCATATTTATTCACTAAATTGAATATTGCCTCAATGGCAGAATGATCGCTTACTCGAGATTCAACAAAATCAATTTCTACTTTTTCTGGGTCATTTTTAACATCAAACTTTTCATTAAAAGCTTGTATAGAACCAAAAAATAGTGGGCCCCAAATTTCGTAAGTTTTAGTTTTACCATCTTCAGAAATCCGTTTTCTTGCTCTAATTTTCTTTGCATTTTCCCATGCAAAAACTAATGCAGAAATAATAACACCTACAAATACTGCAACAGCTAAATCTACAAACACAGTCACTAAAGATACTGTTACAAGTACAACAGCATCTGCCTTTGGTATTTTCTTTAAAATTCTAAAACTAGACCATGCAAAGGTTTCGATAACCATCATAAACATAACACCAACTAAAGCTGCAATTGGAACCATTTCTATCAACTTATCGGCAAATAAAATAAACGACAATAAAGTAACTGCCATCATAACTCCTGATAATCTTCCGCGTCCACCAGCGTTAATATTAATTACGGTTTGACCAATCATACCACAACCACCAGTTGCACCAAACAATCCACTAACAATATTTCCTGCGCCTTGTGCCACACATTCTCTGTTTCCATTACCACGTGTTTCGGTTATTTCATCAACTAAATTCATAGTCATTAAAGACTCTATTAACCCTACTGAAGCTGCTAAAAATGCAGGTAATGCAATAAATTTTAAAGTATCTAAATTAAATGGTAATTTTTGCCAAAGCTCTAAATTTGGTGTTGGGAACACGCCTTTTAAACCTGTTCCGCCTCCTTCAATAATATAAGATCCTACTGTTGAAACTTCTATATTAAAACCTATAACAATTAAACTTGTTATTAAAATGGCTGTTAAAGCAGCTGGTAATTTTTTTGTGATTTTTGGCAATCCCCAAATTATTAGCATCGTTAACAACACTAAACCAATCATGGTATATAATTCTGAACCTTGCATATAAGTACTTACATACTCTTTTACGCCTTCTTTAGAAACTTGTAAAGATTTATGCGAAAACATTTTTACTTGTGCTATAAAAATAACTATAGATAGGCCATTAACAAACCCCATCATTACTGAATGCGGAATTAAACGCACAAAACGTCCTAATTTAAAAACACCTGCAGCTATTTGTATTATTCCCATTAAAATGACACAGGCCATTAGGTAGAAAAACCCCATGTTTTCGATTGGAGTATCAAACAACATACCTTTAGTATGTCCTTCTGCTATCATATGAACAAAAATAACAGCAACAGCTCCTGCTGCTCCAGAAATTAAACCTGGTCTTCCTCCAAAAATTGCTGTAATTAAACCTATAATAAATGCTCCTGACAAAGCCATTAAAGGATCAATTTGTGCTACAAAAGCAAAGGCAACAACCTCTGGAATCATTGCTAATGACACAGTGATACCGCTTAAAATATCATTTTTGGCATTTGGAGTACGCTTTCTAAAAAATTCAGTCATGAGTGCTTTTTGAAGCTGCAAATTTACAGTTAATTAAGAGAAGCACAAGAATTTATAACAATTTTACTTTAGTAGAGGACTAAAACGTTTGAATATAAGGCTAGCTATTGAATGTCTAACTTGGAATAAATACTAAAAAAAAGCCTATCAACTAAAAAGTTGATAGGCTTTTACATTAAACAAAAATATTTGTTTTAGTTTTTCTTTTTATCTTCTAATTTCTTTATTGTATCATACATAATTGGAGTTGCAATAAATAGAGACGAATAAGTACCTACTATAACACCTACTATTAAAGCAAACATAAATCCTCTAATAGAATCACCACCAAAAATAAAAATAGCTAACAGCACTACTAAAGTTGTTAATGAGGTATTTAATGTTCTACTTAAAGTACTGCTCAATGATACATTTACTACTTTATCAAAATTCCAGCTAGTATGTTCGTTAAAGAACTCACGAACTCTATCAAACACTACCACGGTATCATTTAACGAGTAACCAATTACTGTTAGTATAGCAGCTATAAATGCTTGATCTATTTCCATACTAAATGGCATGAATTTATATGTTAAAGAGAACACTCCCAATACAATAATAACATCATGGAATACAGCGGCAACTGCACCAAGAGAATATTGCCATTTTTTGAAACGGAATAATATATAAAGGAATACTACGATTAAAGATCCTAAAATAGCCCAAAATGATGCTTGTTTAATATCATCGGCAATCGTTGGACTTACTTTAAATGACTCCATTAAACCTACTTGTTTATTTTCATCATTTAAATCTATAAAGTTTTCATAGCTAACTCCTGATAAATGTGGTTGTAAAGTATTATATAACTTCAATCTTATCTCTTCATCTACCGCAGCACTTGCTTCGTTAACTTTATATTTAGTTGTAATTTTTAACTGATTAGCATCTCCTACTGTTTTTGCATCAGCACTACCAAAGGCATCAGCTAACGTTTTAGAAATCTCTGAAGCGTTAACATCTTGAGCAAAACGCACTTGATATGTTCTACCTCCAACAAAATCGACACCTTGATCTAATCCGTTAGTGAATAAAGACCCTAAACTTACTACGATAAACACTCCTGAAACGATATAAGCAATTTTACGTTTAGATAAGAATTGGATGTTTATATTTCTGAAAAGGTTTTTAGTAATTACTGTAGAGAAATCTAACTTACCTCCTTTATTTGCATACCAATCAACCAATAATCTTGTAATAAAGATTGCAGTAAATAACGATGTTAAAATACCTATTATTAAAGTAGTTGCAAATCCTTTAATTGGACCTGTACCAAAAACAAATAATATTAAGGCCGTTAAACCTGTTGTAATGTTAGCATCTAAAATTGAAGATAACGCATTACTAAACCCATCTTTAATAGCTTCTTTTTGTCCTTTACCTTTAGCTAGCTCCTCTCGAATCCTTTCAAAGATAAGTACATTCGCATCTACCGACATACCAATAGTTAATACAATACCGGCAATACCTGGCAATGTTAATACCGCTCCTAACCCAGATAAGATACCGAAGATTAAAAGAATGTTTAATAACATAGCAACATCTGCAAACGCTCCTGCTTTACCATAATAGAAAACCATCCAGATTAATACAAGCGCTAAAGCAATCATGAAAGACATTTTACCACTATCAATAGCTTCTTGACCTAAAGACGGTCCTACTACTGTACTTGATATAATATCTGCTGATGCTGGTAATTTACCTGCACGTAATACGTTAGCTAAATCAATCGCTTCATTTAGAGTGAAATCTCCAGATATAGAAGAACGACCTCCAGCAATTGGCCCTGTAGGTACTCCTGGCGCAGAATACACAACATCATCTAAAACAATAGCAATTTGGCTTCCTTGAGTGTATGCCTTTCCAGTCATTTCTTCCCAAATCTTAGCACCTTTCGCATTCATTTGCATAGATACTTCAGATTTTCCTGTAGGTCCAAATTGATTTCTAGCATCTGTAACTACAGCTCCACTTAATTCTGGTGTGTTATCTCTATTACCAATTAAAGCATATAAATCTACTATTTCACTATTCTTTTTAGGTTTACCAAAAGCAAATTTTGCGTAACGCATTTCTGCAGGAAGCAAAGCTCTTACTTGTGGCATGTTTAAATAATTAAGAACTGTTTCTTTATCTTTTATTGCAAATCTTGCAATAACTGGACCTCCTTGGTATCCTTGACCTTTAATTAGATCGAATATTGGATTTACTGTAGCTACTGCTGTAGAATCTGTTGTTGCATCTCCTAAAAGATCATCAATAGCAGAATCAGTTGCATCTTCTTCATCACTAGGTTCTTGGTCTGCAACTTCTGTTTTAGGAGCTACTATATCTTTTAAAACTTCATTAGCTTGTCCTAAAAAGCCAAAGAACTGTTCGCCTTTATAAGCATCCCAAAACTCTAATTGAGCAGTACTTTGTAATAAAGCAGTTGCTCTTTCAATATCTTTAACACCTGGTAACTCTACCAAAATACGTCCAGAATTCCCTAAACGTTGAATATTAGGCGATGTAACACCAAACTCATCAATACGCTTACGTAATACTTCAAAAGCAGAAACAATAGATTCGTCTATTTTAGTTTCAACAATACCTTTAACTTCTTCATCGGTCATGTTTCCATTAATCTCACCATCTAATGCTTTGGTGTAAAAAATATCTGGAGACGCTAATTTTGTATCACCTTTTATTTTATCAAAAGCAATAAAGAAATCTTCTAAATAAGTATTTTGACTATTCTTCTGTAATTCTGAAGCATCATCTAAAGCTTTATTAAAAACTGGATCTTTAGTATTATTTGCTAATCCACTTAAAATGTCTTTAACCGACACTTGTAAAATAACGTTAATACCACCTTTTAAATCTAAACCAAGATTCATCGCTTTTTGTTTCACCTCATTATAAGTGAATTTAGCAATCCCAATATTAAAAACAGTATCGGTTGCTATAGCTTCTAAATAGCTTGCTTCTTCCGCACTACGTTTAGAACGATAATCGTCTTCTGTATCTGGAAATTTGCTTATTGCAATTTCTTCTGCTTTGTTTTCAATTTGCTTAGATTTGAATGTAAATGATAATTGGTAAAGACTTACCAATCCAAACAAAATTGCAAATAATTTTACTAATCCTTTGTTTTGCATTTTATATTTTTTTTGTGGTCAAATTTTTTAAAACGGGCAAATATATGCTTTACCGCTAAATTTGACAATTTTTTATTTTTAAATAAGGTTTTCAGCTTCATTGTATTAAAATGAATACCGAACTTTAATTATAAGAATACTTGTAATTCTTTTTGTGAAGTGTTTTATAATCTAGAAGAAAATAAACCTTCGTTAGCAAACTGGACCAGCTCTAACTTCGGGTATTTTATGTAACGTATTATCTATTGTAATCGTAATATTTCTACGAATTTTATAGGCTACTTTTACAATACTATCTTTTTCTGCAATGTTTACAACATTAGCAGTTAAATACACATTAGGATTAAAAAATCGATCAATTTCAGATTTTGGCTCTAAAACATACTTTCCATTTAAACCTGAATCTAAATGATTGTCTTTATTAATTTCGTAGACATCAAGATCATAACTAGATAAATCGTCGTTTGAAGGTAATTTTAAAGGGTTTCCTTTTTGATTAAAATGAGCGTAATCAAGTACTACATTTTTCTCTTTAGAAAAGGTTTCTTTTATACTAGCAACATCTGTATTACTATAATACCTTATTCTTAAGCTACCTTCTTCAATTTCGTTTACTTGTATATTTTCAACGCCTAAATCTTGCAATTGTTTTTTTACAATTGCAATGGTTTTTTGAGCTTGATTAGTAGTTGTATCAACATTTGCAAACTGCAATACAATTTCCTGATTGGGTACAGAAACTTGTTGATGACAAACAGCACCTAAAACGGTAAGAATAATAACTAGAGTACTTATGTACCACCTTTTCTTCATGTGTCAAATATAAAAAAATAAAGACTGTATTTCTACAGTCTTTATATAAATATCTATTTTGAGGTATTAGATTCCTGTTTTTACAGGAATAACGGCTTCAAAAACACATCGAAATGAACACCGATGCAATAATTTCTACTATAATTCTAATAAACCATTCGTTTTTCTAACACCTTCTGCACTCGCTTGCATGTGTGCTTTTTCAGCATCAGTTAATTCAATATCAACAATACTTTCTATACCGTTTTTACCTAAAATTACAGGTACACCAATACAAATATCATTTAAACCGTATTCTCCTTCTAATAACGTAGAACATGGGAATAATTTCTTTTGATCACAAGCAATAGCTTGCACTAAACCGCTTACAGCAGCTCCTGGTGCATACCAAGCAGATGTTCCTAATAATTTAGTAAGTGTTGCTCCTCCTACTTTCGTATCGGCTGCTACTTGCTCTAAACGTTCTTCTGATAAAAACTCAGAAACTTTTATACTATTTCTTGTTGCTTGAGATGTTAATGGCACCATACCAACATCACTATGTCCGCCAATAACCATACCATCTATATCACTAATTGGAGCCTCTAAAGCTTCTGCTAATCTGTATTTAAAACGTGCAGAATCTAAAGCACCACCCATACCAATAATTCTATTTTTAGGTAAACCTGTAGATTTATGAACTAAATACGTCATAGTATCCATTGGGTTACTTACTACAATTATAATAGTATTAGGAGAATGTTCTATCAAACTTGCAGATACAGTTTTTACAATACCAGCATTAATTCCTATTAACTCTTCACGAGTCATACCAGGTTTACGTGGAATTCCAGAAGTAATTACACAAATATCACTTCCTGCAGTTTTACTATAATCATTAGTAATACCAGTAATTTTTGTATCAAATCCATTTAAAGATGCACATTGCATTAAATCCATTGCTTTTCCTTCAGCATATCCTTCTTTAATGTCTAATAATGCCACTTCAGAAGCGAAATTTTTAATAGCAATGTACTCTGCACAACTTGCACCTACTGCTCCTGCTCCTACAACTGTTACTTTCATAATTTTAATTTTAAGTTTATTTTTATTAGTATATGTAATTTGAATCAAAAATATCTATATAAACTGAAATATTAATTGTACAAATTTCATAATATATATAATTGAATTTTATGACTTTAGTCATGCAAAATTACGAATTTAAATACTCTAAATAAAAAAAGTGCAAGATTAAATCTTACACTTTTTTAATAACTAACTAAACTAAAACTAACTAAAACTAAACAATTATTTATTCTATATTTTTTATCTAAAACTAAATGCTATACCAGCCGAAATTGTATTATATTCTTGAAGCGTATAATCTCCAAAAATCTTAAAAAACCCAAGACTTAATCTTGCTCCAATTGTAGCTCTAAAACCACTAGTATTAAAATCTAAATTTAAAGGATCTGATACGCTTACTACAGCTTGCTGACCATTAAACGCTCCACCATCAATAGTATACCTTAAATCATATTCTCCTAGCATTTTTAATGTTGACTTTCCGCCACTATAGCCTACTCCTCCATAAACATTTATAATGGGGAAGTTTAATGAAGCTATAGCTTGAGCTGTAAAAGCATTCAATTTAAATTCTGCTAATTGATTTTGACCTGGAATTTCTGAACCATCCATAGCATAATCTACATTCATAGACGTATATGCCGCTAATACAGAAACATGTAAAGGCAATTTATCTAACGGACCAAATAAACTTGTTATTTCTTTTTTAAGTCCTAAACCTAATAGTTTTCCTTTTACATCATCATCTCCAACTTCGGGAACCAAACGTACCATGACATCAAATTTATATGGTAAACCAACACTTAATTGTACTGCTGGAGTTGGCACCGCACTTAAAGGCAAATCTTCACTAATACCAGAAGGCATTTCAAAAGAAGCACTTACCGTTTGAGTTGTTCCGTTAAAATCTATATCTGTTGAAACATTCATTTGAGCACCATCACCTTCACCTAAAACAGTAGGACTTGTAGTAGAACTCGAACTTATACTTGTTAAACCTAAATTAGCAAAAGTTATAAGCTCATCTTTTTGAGGTACTACAGACGCATTAAGCCCTATAGAAATATCGAAACCTAATTTTTTATGAACTTTTGCTGTATGATACCATCCACTGTTCATTCCATAAATTAACCCTTTCATTGCAGGACTAATATAACCTTCTGTTAATTTATTAGCATCATCTTGAGCTGCTAGCAAAATACTTTCTAACTCCTGTGCTTTAGATATCTGTGTTGCTATAAAAAGCAACATAAATAGGGTAATCTTTTTCATTTTTTTCAATTTGATTGAAACAAATATAATAAAAAAACTACACTAAACAACACTTAATCGTAAAAAAGTGTATTTTAACGATGTGTTTTAACAAAAAAATAACCCTGACGCAATAAACATCAGGGTTATCATATGTAATTAAAAACTTATTATTTACGCATCGATATTAGCATAAATAGCATTTTTCTCAATAAATTCTCTACGAGGTGGTACTTCATCACCCATTAACATAGAGAAAATTCTATCGGCTTCAGTCCCATTATCAATTTGAACTAAACGCATGGTTCTAAATTCAGGATTCATTGTTGTATCCCAAAGTTGTTCTGCATTCATTTCTCCAAGACCTTTATAACGTTGAATTTTAGATCCATCTCCAAATTCTGAAACAATCTGATCACGCTCAGCATCGGACCAAGCATATTGTTTTTTAGCACCACGCTTCACTAAATATAATGGCGGTGTTGCAATATAAATATGTCCGTTTTCAATAAGCTCCTTCATATATCTAAAGAAGAATGTTAAAATAAGAGTTGCAATGTGACTACCATCAATATCGGCATCACACATAATAACCACTTTATGATAACGTAATTTTGAAAGGTTAAGCGCTTTACTATCTTCTTCGGTACCAATAGTAACACCTAAAGCTGTAAAAATATTTTTAATCTCTTCGTTTTCAAAAACCTTATGAGTCATTGCTTTTTCAACATTCAATATTTTTCCACGAAGTGGAAGAATAGCTTGAAAAGCTCTATCTCTACCTTGTTTTGCAGTTCCACCCGCCGAATCTCCCTCTACAAGGAATACTTCACATTTTGCAGGATCTTGTTCTGAACAATCAGATAGTTTACCAGGTAAACCTCCAATACTCATAACCGTTTTACGCTGCACCATATCACGCGCTTTTTGTGCTGCATGACGCGCTTGCGCTGCTAGAATTACTTTTTGCACAATGGTTTTAGCATCATCTGGGTGCTCTTCTAAATAATCAGTTAACATTTCTGAAACGGCTTGACTTACCGATGCAGAAACCTCTCTGTTACCTAACTTTGTTTTAGTTTGCCCTTCAAATTGTGGTTCTTGAACTTTTACCGATACAATAGCCGTTAAACCTTCACGGAAGTCATCACCTGCAATATCAAATTTTAATTTATCTAATAACCCAGATTCATCAGCATACTTTTTAAGCGTATGTGTTAAACCACGACGAAAACCAGAAAGATGCGTACCACCTTCATGCGTATTAATATTGTTTACATACGAATGTAAATTCTCTGCATACGATGTATTATAAATCATAGCAACTTCAACAGGCACACCATTTTTTTCACCTTCAAACGCAATAACATCTTTCATTAAAGGCTCACGAGTTGCATCTAAATACTTTATAAATTCTTTAAGACCTTCATCTGAATGAAATGTTTCACCTTCAAATTCACCATCTTCTTTTTTAGATCTTTTATCAATTAAATGAACCGTAATTCCTTTATTTAAAAATGCTAGTTCGCGTAAACGACTTGCAAGTGTATCATAACTATACTCTAAAGTTTGAGTAAAAATGGTAGGATCTGGTTTAAAAGTAACTGTTGTACCTCTTTTATCAGTTTCTCCTATTTTCTTAACCGGATAGATTGCTTTTCCACGTTCGTATTCTTGCTCCCAAACCTCTCCTTTTCTATATACCGTCGCTTTTAAACTTTCTGATAAAGCATTTACACAACTAACACCAACACCGTGAAGTCCTCCAGAAACCTTATAAGAATCTTTATCAAACTTACCACCTGCCCCAATTTTAGTCATTACAACCTCAAGCGCAGAAACACCTTCTTTTTTGTGTAAATCTACAGGAATACCACGACCATCATCTTCTGTCGTAATTGAGTTATCCTCATTAATGGTAACAGTAATATTATTACAATGCCCCGCTAAAGCTTCATCAATAGAGTTATCTACAACCTCGTATACTAAATGGTGTAACCCACGCACACCAACATCTCCAATATACATTGAAGGACGCATACGCACATGCTCCATACCTTCTAAAGCCTGAATACTATCTGCTGAATAATTATGCTCGTTAAAAGCTTCTTTTTCTTCGCTCATATTATATATCTATAATTTAAAGTTTAGTTTCATTACATAAAAAAAATGACACATTTGCATCATTTTCGTTACTAACAAATATACAGCTTTTTAAATCGTTTTAAAAGTATTTTATCGATTCTACCCAATAATTATCAACATTTGTTAATTACTCAAAACCATCTTAAATCGTCTAAAAAGCACCTTATTTTAGATTTCACCATTTTATTTACCCTTACAGAATTAGTAAAAACTAAAAAAGAGCTAAAACGCGATGTTTTAAGTTTCATTTTTCTTTACAAAGTCTCCAAATAACGACTTGAAGAACATAAAATCATCCTTTTTTTTCAAAAAAATTATAGTCACCTTTAAAACCCGACAAACAAACCTCACAAACACCCTTTCACATTTTCAACTTATACCATTTTTCCATATAAATTTATAACAAAATTCCGCTAATTCTAAATATTTTAAAACAGCTTATAACAAGAACTGTCTAATATTAAGTTTAAAAGCTTTAATACTTAAACTCAGTGAAAACTTTTGTAATTTTACCTCCTAAAATTTCCACTATAAAAATTAAGATTTAAAGTATGAGTAAAATTATGACAGTCGACATTTTGTCGAGTATTAAAGGAGCAGAACCCTCTGAGGCTGTGAACAAATTATTTGAAGTAATTAAAAACGCTAATTCAACAAATAACACCTTTAATAATGTTAATAATAATTACGTGTCTTTAAATGATTTAAGAGATGATGTTGTAATTGAAAGTTCTGAAACCGAAAAACAAATCATCAAGGAAAACTTCCCAAAAGAGAAAGATGGTTATTTAGTAGTAGCTAAAGTTATTGAAGAGTAAAATTATGGAATCTCAAATAAAACAAATACACCAACAATTGGTGTCTAAACAGGTGCGTTGTACAGATTTTGTACAACAAAAATTAGATTTACTAAAAAGCAATACTCACAATACTGTTAATGCTCTATTAGATACTTTAGCATTGAATTTAGCCGCCAAGGTAGACGCTAAAATTGCTAAGGGAGAAACCATAGGTTTACTAGAAGGCATTCCGTTTGGAATTAAAGATGTGTATATGCTTCAAGGCACGTATACAACGGCAAGTTCTAATTTATTAAAAAACTACAAATCGGCATACACAGCAACAGCTATACAAAAGCTTTTAGATGCTGGCGCTATTCCTATTGTAAAAGAAAACTGCGATAGTTTTGGTCATGGTTCTTCTAGCGAAAACACCATATTCGGCGCTGTTAAAAATGCTATAAATACAGATTTAGTTTCAGGTGGCTCAAGTGGAGGATCTGCAGTTAACGTGGCTAAAGATTACACAGTGTTTTCTATTGGTGGCGACACAGGAGGCTCGGTACGTCAACCTGCTGGCTACAATAACATATATGGTTTAAAACCTAGTTACGGACGTATTTCTCGTTACGGACTAATGGCTTATGCATCGTCCACAGACTGCGTAGGACCTTTAGCAAAATCTATTGAAGATATTCGAATTGTGTTGAATGTAATGAGTGGAAAAGATATTAAAGATCAAACTACTTACGCTTCCGCGGAAATAAACGAAGATTCAATTTTAAATTCCGATAGCATTAAAACGGTTGGTTACTTCAAAAATTTTATTGAAAGTGATGCGATTGATGCACAAGTAAAAGCTGATTTTTTAGCAACTATTGAAAAAATAAAAGCAAAAGGTATTGCGGTAAAAGCTTTAGATTTCTTTGAATCTGAAACTTTAGTTTCTACTTATTACACTTTAGCAATGGCAGAAACAGCCTCTAACCTATCTCGTTTAGACGGCACCAACTACGGCAACAGAATTGAAGCCGAAAATTTAAAAGAAACCTATTCGGTAACACGTTCTGAGAATTTTTCAGAAGAAACAAAACGCAGAATTGTTGGTGGCAACCAGGTATTATCTCAAGGGTTTTCAGATGAAATCTATTTAAAAGGCTTAGCGATTCGCGATCAAATTTCAGAAAATTTTAATAACGATTTTAATGAAGTTGATATCATCCTATCGCCAGTTACACCAAGCACACCTCCAAAAATAGGAGATAGCTTAAAAGACCCACACGCCATGTATTTATCTGATGCGTATACAGTAGGTTTTAGCTTAGGACAATTACCAACGCTAACCATACCGCAAGGTACTGCAACAGGATTACAAATTACGGCAGCAAAAAATAATGATGAACTTGTTTTGAAGTTTGCTAACTTCTTAAAAGATACAATATAATGGAATTAGAGCAAATAAACGAGGCTTTAAAAGCCCACGATTTAGAATTGGTAATTGGACTAGAAACACACGTTCGATTAAACACCAAAACCAAGTTATTTTGTTCTTGTCCTAATCAAGAAATAGATACACCAAACCAAAATATTTGTTCAGTATGTACAGGACAAATGGGGGTTTTACCAGCCATAAATAAAGAAGCTATCACCAAGGCTATTTATTTTGGTAAAGCTGTAAAATCAACGTTTGAAAACGAAGTCATTTCTTGGGACAGAAAGCATTACGAATACCCAGACAACCCTAAAAATATACAAATTACGCAGTTTCATAATCCTGTGATTCCAGACGGACAAGTGTCTTGTTACCGTAATGATGGCTCACAGTTTACCGTGAATTTAACACAAGTTCATATTGAAGAAGATGCTGCTAAATTGATGCACGAAAAGAAAACATCGTTAGTCGATTTTAATAAAGCAGGAGTTCCGCTTATTGAAATTGTTACCGAACCTTGTATTCGTCATATTGAAGACGCTTCAACATACGCACAATACATACAACGTATTGTTCAAAATTTAAAAATAAGTGAAGCTAACCTAGAAAAAGGTGAGTTTAAATCGGACGTTTCAGTATCGCTTCGTAAAAAAAGAAGTTACGATTTAAATCCACGTACCGAAATAAAAAACCTAAACTCCTTTAAGTTTATGGTTGACGCCCTAAAAGAAGAAGTTGAAAAACAACTCAACTACTTTTTAGAGCATAAAGAATTTAGACCAGATCAAACAACAGTTTTATGGGATGCCGAATTGAAGCAAACCAAAACCATGCGTAAAAAAGAGTTTGAAGCAGATTATCGCTTTATATCTGAACCCGATTTACCGTTTGTTTCTATTAAAGACGTAATTGAATCTATTGATGTTGATTTAAGCACACTTCCTTATGCCGTAGAATCCATTTTAATAAAAGGTGGTGTTTTACCACAAGATGCTAAGTTTTTTACAGCCGATTCTTTACGTTCTGAAACTTTTGTAGCTATTAACAATGTTATAAAAGACCCATCTTTTGTTGCTAAAACTTTAGTAAACAATATTGGCGCCGATGAATATGCAGATATACACAGAATCGAACATCTTATTGAAATCTTCCAACTTTTTAAAGACGAAAAAATAACGTCTGTTCTCGTTCAAAACGCTATTACAAGATATTTAAAAGACAGAGATTTTAACTACAACAAATACTTTGAAGACAATACCATTTCTGAATCTGATATAAAAAATGCTATTCAAAAAGTAATATTAGAAAATGAAGCCGTTGCCAACGATATAAAAGGAGGTAACCAAGGTAAAGCAGGAATCTTAGTTGGAAAAGTGATTGCTATTATTGGAAAAGGAGCTTCAGGAAAAGTAATTCGTCAAGGTATTTTGAATGTACTTTCTACTAATATTGAAAGCCAGAAGACGGAAGAAAGAGGTAAAGAAACTGCAACAAACAATAACCAACAAGAAACAACTCAAGCCGAAGAAGTACTTCCTGAGATTCCTTTAATTATTAAAGACGAATATAGAACACATAAAATATCCGATTTATCGGAAAGTTCCATTTCAGAAACTGTTACACTTGCCGGTTGGGTGTCTAGTGTTCGAGATCATGGCGAACTTATGTTTATTGATTTACGCGATTCTAGCAACGAAATTTTCCAAGTCCGTTTAAGTAGAGAATCGTTTGCTAATCTAGACGATCTTGTAAAGCTAAAACCAGAATCGGTAATTACAGTTACAGGAACGGTTGTTCAGCGTAAAGAAGATGATTATAACGCGTCACTTCGTGCAGGAACTATAGAATTAGAAACATCTCATTTAGATATTTTAAACCTATCTAAAACTTTGCCTTTCGAAATAAAGAGAGCCACAAAATCAAATGAATCTGTTCGTTTTCAATATAAATATTTAGATCACAGAAATGACGATGTTCGTAGAGCCATCATTAACCGTCATAAAGTCATTAAATTGATGCGTGATATTTTAGACGAACAAGAATTTATTGAAGTAGAAACACCAATACTAACAGCTGGTACCGATGAAGGTGCTAGAGAATTTATTGTACCTACTAGAAAAAAGGCAGGTTCTTTCTATACATTACCACAAGCCCCTCAACAATTCAAACAAATTTTGATGGTGTCTGGTTATGAGAAATATTTCCAAATAGCACGTTGTTTTAGAGACGAGGATTCTCGTGGCGATCGTCAACCAGAATTCACACAATTAGATATTGAAATGGCATACGCAAGTATGCAACAAATTATAGATTTGAATACGACTATGTTTAACAACATCGTATCAAAAATATATGGTAAAAAATGGATTTTACGTCCGTTTGAAGTTATCACTTATAAAGATGCCGTGGATAAATATGGTTGCGACAGACCAGATTTACGTTTCGGATTACAGATGGAAGATATTACTGATATTGTAAAAGAAACAACCTTCCAAGTATTTAGTAAACCTATTGATGATGGTGGTATTGTAAAATGCATCAAAGTATCGAAAGAAGAACAAGGCAAAAAACGTTTATCTAAAGGACAAATAGAAAAACTAACGGCAACTGCACAACAAAACGGCTTAGGTGGTTTAGCTTATATTATTGTTAACGAAAATGATTTACAATCGCCAATAATTAAATTCTTAGGCGAAGATATTGCTGCTGGCATTATTAAAACTACCAATGCTCAAGTTGGTGACATTGTATTCTTTTCTGCTTCCGATTATGAAACTGCCAATAAAGCTTTAGACGCTGTGCGTCAAGAATTAGGAGCGATGTTAAAATTAATCAATCCTAAAGAATTAAGACCTGCATGGGTAGTTGATTTTCCTATGTTTGAAAAAACAGATGAAGGCCGTTGGACATTTACGCACAACCCTTTCTCTATGCCAGCAACCTATGATATTGACAAGCATATGAATGGTAAGGAAGATGAAATAGGAACCATCATTGCACAACAATACGATTTAATACTAAATGGCTACGAAATTGGCGGAGGATCTGTCCGTGCTCATAAGCCAGAAATATTAGAAGCAACCTATAAAAATATGGGTTACAATAAAGACGAAATGCTTAAAAGTGTTGGCACGATGTACGAAGCATTCCATTATGGCGCACCACCACACGGCGGTATTGCCTGGGGTGTTGACAGATTGATGATGATTTTAGAGAAAAAAGCTTCTATTAGAGAGGTTATGGCGTTTCCTAAAACAGGAACCAGTGAAGATTTATTATTTGGATCGCCATCTCCGTTATCTGATAAAAAAGTTGAAGAAATGAATGTTAGAGTTATTAAAAAGTAGATCGTTTTTTTTATAACTCTATTACTATTTTATTAAGTATAATAATTTCAAAAACAAAAATCCCGATAGAAAACTATCGGAATTTTTTGTAAAAAGACAATCACATTTAATAAAAGGTACTAAATATCGAGTTGTACCTCATTGCTCAACGCACTCTTAACCAAAAAACAGAAATTAATAAAAAAATAACATCAAGCTATCAATAACTCAACAGCGAACATCTTATAAAACAAATAGCAAAACGTATAAATAGGTCATTAAAATAGGAATAATTTTTAAGTAAATGATTAAAACTTTACAATTAATTTTTTGAGTTTTTTTGTTTTTGACTAAACCTTTTGTAGTTTCACAAATTAAAAGGGTAAGCCAAATCTAAAAAAATCATGAAATCAATTTTCAAAATAATTGTATTAATTTTAATCATTTCTATTTCAAATTCATGTTCTTCAAATGATGGTGAGTCTACTGATGAAAACACACCAAACAGATATTATAAAAAATCCTTATTATTTCAAAACGACCAACAAACAGGAGAAACGGAAGTCTTTTATAACGATAACAAACAAGTTACGTCAATAGTTAAAACTTATTTTGAATCTAATACGATAACATTCAACGTTTCTTACTCTAAAAATATTATTTCTTCAATAAATGAAGTTAATACTCATTATTCAGGAAATGTCGTTTCTAGTAGCACTTTAAATGTAACCTATAAGGAAAATATTATTATTTTAAAATACAAGGACATCAATACAATGTTTGAAATTTATCATTCTAATGGTTATGTTGACAGGTTGAACGCATTTGATACATCAACTGGCACAAATTCACTTATACAAGAAAATGTTTTCACTAGAAATTCAAATGAAAACCTTATATCTTATTTATCGTCAAATGGTAGATTGATTGAATATTCAAATTTTGATTCTGGTAAAATGGAAAATCCGTCAAACGAAGTATTAATGCTTTCATACGGACACTTCTATAGAATATTTAATCTAAAAACATCAAAAAACAACCCACAAACTTCAATATTCACTTTCCTTAACCCACCATCATCAGGCACTATAAATAATCTATTTGAGTATGATGATTTAAACTACGTAATAAAAACTTCCTATTCTGACGTATCAAACACAATTCCAGAATATACTTTACATGAGTATATTGAGTTTTAATTTTAGAACAATTAAACTTTAAGTCTAAAAAAAATCATTCTAAAATGGAAATAAATACAAACCTTAGAAACAGAATTTGATTAATAAAAAAGTGAATAAAACAAAAATTAGTCCTAAAAAAATGACACACTTACAGCCTTTCAATTTCGCTCATGACAAACTTTAAGACTAACTTTAATTCAGGATAAAGATACTCCCAAATAAATATTAAGATTAAAATGTAAACTTTAACATTCCTAACCGACTTTTATAAAAACTTTAAGACAGTTTCAGTTTATCTTTAAAAAAATCTAAAAACATTATGAAAAAATCAACTTTTTTAACAACCATGGCTTTGGCATTTGTAATGCTATTATCTGTTAATGTAAATGCTCAAGACTTTGCAAAACTAGATAAAAGTCCCATGGACGCTGCGGCATTACCAGCTAGCTATAAAGAAGCTAACAAACTTATTAAAATAGTTTATAGCAGACCTCAACTTAAAGGACGTGAATTAAGCAAACTTGCTCCTAACGGAAAAGTATGGAGAACAGGCGCAAACGAAGCCGCTGAGTTAACACTTTATACTGACATGAAACTAGGAAATACTACGATTAAAGCTGGCACTTATACATTTTATGTAATTCCAGGTGATAAAGAATGGACAGCTATTATTAGTAAAGACCTAAACGTTTGGGGATCTTATTTCTATAACGAAGCAAATGATCTAGCGCGTTTAACGGTCCCTGTAACCTCAGGAGAATCTGTTGAAGCTTTTTCTATTGCTTTTGATGAAGCTGATGGAAATATAAATATGCATTTAGGATGGGGAACGACAAGAGTTGCTGTGCCTTTTACAAAATAAACTAGCTATTAGTAAAATTAAAAAAGTTCCGATAGTACATTTACGTATCGGAACTTTTTTGTTATATTTTAGTAGTAATTAAATACTGAAACTTAAGGAATATTCAAATACTTATGTGTTTGTAAAGACACTTTCCATTTTGGGTTTGCCATGACATAATCTACAATTTCTGGCACTACTTTATCGCGTTTGCTCCATTCGGGTTGTAAGTATAAAATACAATCTTTATTAACCTTGGCTGCTTGTTCTTCCGCGAAGCGAAAATCGTCTTTATTATAAACAATCACTTTTAACTCATGGGCATTCTTATAAACTTCTTTAGTAGGAAGCTTCATTTTTTTAGGCGATAAACAAATCCAATCCCAAATACCAGTTAACTTATAAGCTCCCGATGTTTCAATATGCACTTGCAACCCTTCTGCTTTTAACTGCGTTGTTAAAGGTGTCATATCCCAAGTTAAAGGTTCACCTCCTGTAATCACAATAGTATCACTGTACTTTTTTGCGTTTTCTACAATTTTTGTAATAGCTGTAGGCGGATGTAAATCGGCATTCCAACTTTCTTTAACATCGCACCAATGGCAACCAACATCGCAACCTCCAACACGTATAAAATAAGCTGCTGTTCCTTTATGAAAGCCTTCGCCTTGAATGGTATAAAACTCTTCCATTAAAGGTAGCATCTCGCCTTTATCTACTAACTCTTGTATCTCTTTTTTCATCGTTTGCAAAGATACATATAACTTAAATTACTTTAGTAATTTTAAGTTTCAATTCTAAAAAACACTTTTGGTTATTATATATGATATAAGAATTAAAAAGTCTATTTTTTTCTTGTTCGTTTTTCCTGTATTTTTACGCAAATTTATTTGGCATGAGTAACAAGGACACTTTTTTAAAACACATAACAGAAGGCAATACTACAAAGGGCGATTTTATTCCCGTTGGAGCTGCTATGTTAGATGGCGAAACCATAACAGGGGCTCATGTAAAAATTCCGCTAAAAACTCTAAACCGTCATGGTTTAATTGCTGGAGCTACAGGAACAGGAAAAACAAAATCGTTACAGGTTTTAGCCGAAAATTTAAGCGACAAAGGTGTTCCTGTATTACTAATGGATATTAAAGGTGATTTAAGTGGATTAGCACAACCAAGTCCTGGACACGCTAAAATTGATGAACGTCATGAAAAAATAGGCCTTCCTTTTGAAGCTAAATCATTTCCAGTTGAAATTTTAACTTTATCGGAACAAGATGGTGTACGTTTAAGAGCTACCGTTAGTGAATTTGGACCAGTACTACTTTCAAGAATTTTAGATTTAAGTGAAACACAATCTGGCGTTGTTGCTGTTATTTTTCAGTATTGCGACGACAACAAAATGCCCGTTCTTGATTTAAAAGATTTTAAAAAGATTTTACAATATGCTACCCAAGAAGGTAAAGCAGAATTTACCGAAGCTTACGGAAGAATTTCTACCGCGTCAACAGGTGCTATTTTAAGAAAAATTGTAGAACTTGAACAACAAGGAGCTGATTTGTTTTTTGGAGAAACCTCGTTTGATGTTGATGATTTATTAAGAGTTAATGATGAAGGTCGTGGCTATATTAATATCATGAGACTAACTGACATTCAGGATAGACCCAAATTATTTTCAACATTTATGTTGAGCTTATTAGCTGAAATTTATTCAACATTTCCTGAACAAGGTGATAGCGACAGACCTGAGCTTATTATATTTATAGATGAAGCGCATTTAATTTTTAATGAAGCTTCAAAAGCATTACTAAGTCAAATTGAAAGTATTGTTAAACTAATACGTAGTAAAGGTGTTGGTTTATATTTTGTTACGCAAAATCCAACCGATGTTCCAGAAGGTGTATTAGGGCAACTAGGTTTAAAAATACAGCATGCTTTAAGAGCTTTTACTGCAAAAGATAGAAAAGCTATAAAATTAACAGCAGAAAATTATCCAGATTCTGAGTATTACGATACTACCGAAGTTTTAACATCGTTAGGTATTGGAGAAGCTTTGGTGTCTGCTTTAGATGAAAAAGGACGTCCTACACCATTAGCTGCAACCATGATGCGCGCACCTATGAGTAGAATGGATGTTTTAACAGAAACAGAGTTAAGTAATTTACTTTCAAAATCTAAACTTGTAAAAAAGTATAACAAAACGGTTGATAGAGAAAGTGCTTATGAAATGCTTAATGAAAAAATTAAATTAGCTGAAACCGAAGAAGCTAAAGAAAAAGCAAAACAAGAAAAAGAAGCTCTTAAAAAAGCCGAATCTAAGAAGCGTACACGTTCTACATCAAGAAGAAAAAGTACTGCTATGAATCCTATTGTTAAAGTACTTACCAGTGCTACATTTATACGTAGCGTTTTTAGTATTTTAACTAAAGTCATGAAAAAATAAGTCGGCAACACGACATTTAATTAACAAGATAAACAACCCCCATTTAATGCGTCATTCATTTTTAGGCTTTTTAGCCATTACCCTATTATTAGCTAGTTGTAACCAAGAACAAAACCCATTTGAAATTAGCAAACAACATGTAGGTTCTTTAACAGATTCTACTCAAATAAAAGATTTAAAAACTATTTTCAGCAACGATTCTATTGTTAAATTTATTAGTGGTGATGAGTTTACTGGAAACAGAAATAATATTGATATCTTTGAGAAAGGCGGTAAAAAACTGTTAATTCTTACTCCAAAGCAAGCTTTAGATTCAACATCTATTATTGAAAATATTCAAGTTATTGATCCACGCTATAAAACATCTAAAAACATATCTACATTAAGTACGTTTAAAGATATATCTAGTGCATATAAAATTTCAAAAATTAGTAACTTAATAAACTCTGTTCTTGTAACTGTTAATGAACTAAATGCTAGTTTTGTAATAGATAAAAAAGAACTTCCTGCTAATCTTAGATTTGATATGAATTTAAAGGTTGAAGCTATGCATATTCCAGATGATGCTAAAATCAAATATTTTTTCTTGAACTGGAATTAAAATACGACTCTTAAAAATTCATTGTAAACACAAATCATCTAAATGAGTAAATATATTCCTAAAATCATAGGACATACCATAAACTTTACAAGTTATTTTTCATCTAAATATGCTGCAAAATTGGCTGTTAAAATATTTTCGACACCCACGAAAGGTAAAATAAGTGAAGAAGAAGCAAGTTACCTTAAATCGGCTGTTCAAGAAGATTTAACTTATAAAGATTTTTCTATAAAAACATATCGCTGGAGCGGAAAAAAAGACACCGTATTATTAGCTCATGGTTGGGAAAGTAATGCTTATAGATGGAAAGACTTAATCGATCTATTAAAAAAACACGACTATAATATTATTGCTATTGATGCACCAGCACATGGTAATTCGGGCAGTAAAATATTTAATGCCGTTTTATATTCTGAATGTATACATCTGGTTGCTAAAAAATTTGATACAGACATTATTATAGGGCACTCTATAGGTGGTACTGCTGCTGCTATTTCTTTAAACAAGTATAGTTCGCTAACTACAAAAAAACTAATATCGTTAGGAGCGCCTTCTAACTTTCGCGGATTGGTTAATAACTATATTCATATAATGGCTTATAACAAAAAGGTTTCAAAAGCAATGAATGCTTATTATTTGAAACATTTTGGACAATTACCGGAATACTTTTCTGTTTCGAATTTCACAAAAAACATTCGAGCAAAAGGACTTATTATTCACGACAAAAAAGATAGAATCATTTCATATCGAGATGCTTTAGACTATTCTAAACACTATAAAAACTCTGAACTTATAAGAACCATTGGTTTTGGACATGGTTTAAAATCTGAAAAGGTTTACAATCATATTTTAGACTTTTTAAAGGCATAAAATATTGTACTTTTGCCCTATGGAAGAACAACTAAAACGCATCAATAAATTTTTAAGTGAAGTTGGTTATTGCTCACGTAGAGAAGCCGATAAACTTATTGAAGCAGGACGTGTTACCATTAATGGTGTGATACCTGAAAAAGGAACCAAGATAGCACCTAATGATGTCGTGCATGTTGATGGTGTAGAAATAGCAAACAAAAAAGAAGCTTTTGTTTATTTAGCTTTTAACAAGCCTGTTGGCATTGTTTGTACAACCGATACTGGTGTTGAAAAAGACAATATCATTGATTTTATAAACTACCATAAACGTATTTTTCCTATTGGTAGATTAGATAAACCAAGTGAAGGCTTAATTCTTTTAACAGATGATGGCGATATTGTAAACAAAATTCTTCGTGCTAGTAATAACCATGAAAAAGAATATATTGTAACAGTAGACAAACCTATTTCTCAAACTTTTTTAGAGCGTATGCGCAATGGTATTTTACTGGAAGAGTTAAAGAAAACAACTAATAAATGCGCTGTTAAAAAGATAAACTCACATACCTTCAGTATTATTTTAACCCAAGGATTAAATAGGCAAATTAGACGTATGTGCGAATACTTAACGTATGAAGTTGAAACGCTTAAACGGGTTCGTATTATGAATATTAATTTAGATGTTCCTGTTGGGGAATACAGAGAACTTACTAAAGAAGAGTTCTTAGAATTAAATAAACTTTTAGAAGATTCTACTAAAGAATATAAAGCTAGTTTACCTAAAAAAAGTAAAAAACGCTTTTAATACATTTACAAAAAGCATAAAAAAACGCCTTATAAATTAAAATTTATAAGGCGTTTTTACTAAGCTATACTTAACTTAATCTTTTTTATTTCAAGTTTCTTTCTCTAGCAAGTAATGTGTTTTTAAGTAGCATAGCAATTGTCATTGGACCCACACCACCAGGAACTGGTGTTATATAACTCGCTTTTTTACTTACGCTTTCAAATTCTACATCGCCAGCTAATCTGTATCCGTTTTTCTTGGTAGCATCTGGAACACGTGTAATACCAACATCAATAATAACAACATCTTCTTTAACCATATCTCCAGTTAAAAACTCAGAAATACCAATGGCAGCTACTATAATGTCTGCTTGCTTAGTAATGTCGGTTAAATTTTTAGAACGACTATGAACTACGGTTACTGTAGCATCACCTGCTTGTCTTTTCTGACTCATTAAAATACTCATTGGGCGACCAACAATATGGCTTCTTCCCATGACTACTACATTTTTACCAGAAGTCTCTACTTGATATCTTTCTAACAGCTCAAGAATTCCGTATGGTGTTGCAGGCAAAAAGGTTGGTAAATCTAAAGCCATTTTTCCAACATTTGTTGGATGAAACCCATCAACATCTTTATCTGGATCTACCGCCATTAAAACCTTTTGTTCATCAATATGATCTGGTAAAGGTAATTGCACTATAAACCCGTCAATATCATCATTGTTATTTAGGTCATTTATTTTACTTAGCAATTCTTCTTCACTAGTATAATCTGGTAAATCTATAAGTGTAGAATTAAAGCCAATACGCTCACAAGCTTTTACTTTAGCATTTACATAAGTCATACTTGCACCATCTGTACCTACTAAAACAGCTGCAAGATGTGGCACTTTTTCTCCTTTAGAAACCATTGCCTTAACATGCTCAGCGATTTCATCTTTTATATCGTTACTTACTTTTTTACCGTCTAAAATTGTCATGCTTTATCTGTTTTTGCCACGAATACACGAATATTTTTTTTATCGTAAAAACGCAAAGGCTAAAAATTTATTTTTTATTTATTAAACACTAATAATTATCAATACTTACTTCATGTTCTTCATCATCTGCATCATCTTTTTACCGCCACCGCCTTGCATCATCTTCATCATTTTACTCATTTGGTTAAACTGTTTTAAAAGCTGATTTACTTGCTGAACAGACGTTCCTGAACCTTTTCCTATTCTAATTTTTCTGCTTGCATTTATTATTGAAGGGTTCGTTCTTTCTTTAGGCGTCATAGAGTGAATTATAGCCTCAATACCTTTAAAAGCATCATCGTCAATATCAACATCTTTCATCATTTTTCCAGCACCAGGAATCATGCCCATAAGGTCTTTCATGTTCCCCATTTTCTTGATTTGCTGAATTTGCTTTAAGAAATCGTCAAACCCAAATTGGTTTTTGGCAATCTTCTTTTGAAGCTTACGAGCTTCTACCTCATCAAACTGTTCTTGTGCACGTTCTACTAACGACACCACATCTCCCATACCTAAGATACGATCTGCCATACGAGATGGATAGAACACATCAATAGCTTCCATTTTTTCACCTGTACCAATAAACTTAATTGGTTTATTTACTACAGATTTAATAGAAATAGCAGCTCCACCACGAGTATCACCATCTAATTTAGTAAGTATAACACCATCAAAATTCAAGACATCATTAAAAGCTTTTGCTGTATTTACAGCATCTTGCCCTGTCATAGAATCTACAACAAACAAAGTTTCTTGTGGCTTAATAGCGCTATGAATATTAGATATTTCGGTCATCATCGCCTCATCTACAGCTAAACGACCAGCTGTATCTATAATAACAACATTAAATCCGTTTGCTTTTGCATGGGCAATACCTGCTTTAGAAATAGCAACAGGGTCGTTATTTCCTTTATCGCTAAAAACCTCAACACCAATTTGATCTCCAACTACATGTAATTGGTCTATTGCTGCAGGACGATACACATCACAGGCTACTAATAAAGGTTTCTTTGTTTTTTTATTTTTAAGGTAATTAGCTAGCTTACCAGAAAAGGTTGTTTTACCAGAACCTTGTAAACCTGACATTAAAATAACGCTTGGTGTACCAGAAAGGTTAAGCCCTTCGGCATCGCCTCCCATAAGTTCGGTTAACTCGTCTTTAACGATTTTAACCATTAATTGCCCTGGTTGTAATGTTGTTAAAACATCTTGTCCAAGAGCTTTTTCTTTAACTCTAGTAGTAAACTCTTTTGCTATTTTAAAGTTAACATCGGCATCTAGTAAAGCGCGTCTTACTTCTTTTAAAGTTTCGGCAACGTTTACTTCTGTAATACTTCCGTGTCCTTTAAGAACGTGTAAGGCTTTATCTAATTTATCGCTTAAATTATTAAACATAGGTTTATATATTCTGTAAGCAGTATGGTATTAATAATCTGCTTTATGATTAAAAATGAAGTTGCAAAGTTAATGATTTGCTATGTATTAATAAAGTTGGTTTTTATAAAAAAAATGATTGTTTTTTGTTTGCTTGTTTTTTGCGTTAGGGATTGAACGGTCTGTTTGAGCTCGCCGACGATAGGAGGAAGCGAGTAGTGAAAGCCCGACCTTTATCCTGAAATTAATTCAGGATAAAGGTAACGCCCAAAATATATTTATAAAAAAAAGGTTGCCAAATATAATTGACAACCTTTATAAAGGAAACTTAACTTGTAAATTAACCTAACAAACCGAAAAGATAAGAGCTTCCTTTTTTACCAAAACATATTATATTTTCTTTTCCAGTACTAATATGCGTTCTATTGCTCCAGTAGAACTATAGTCTTTCAATTCTATTCTATCGCTAGTAATTTCTTTAATTTTCCATCTGTAGTTTAAATTATCAAACGGTGCATTATTTCCGAAAAACAACCCAAGGTGCAAACCTTCGTTTCTATATGCTAACCAAGAACCGTTGAAAATACCATCATTAGGATCGGTAACTTTTACACGTCCCGTTTCCATAAAATTTAAAGTGTACATATAAAATTCTTCTGGTTTATTTTCTCCATCTACATGATAAGCAGCAACTTCCCACTCACCATTAATTAAAGTATTATCCACAACGGTTAAATTGTCATCGGCATCTGGACAATGTCTTTTTAAAACCATTTTGTTGTTAGCGTTTTCAAGCTTAATTAAACCTGACTCCAAGAAAGTAATTAACCATTCCAGTTTTAAATTTGGTCGTCCTTCTAAATCAACTTGTAAAATAAAACCAGCATTTCTAACACCTATTTCATAAGTACCTGCTACCAATTCGCCATTAACTCTTAGTTTAACAACATTATTTTCTAAAAATTTAAGAGGTGTACCAATATATTCTTTTTCATTATTTGCTCCGTTTACATTTAAACGAGATACTCTCCAGAAACATTCTTGTAAATAATTTTCTATTCTTTCTTTAGTAATATCTACAACTACATCGCAGTTTTTCTTTAAAATAATTCTGTTTCCACCGGCTTGATATAATTTAATTTTACCAGGTCCTAAATCGTAAACAAACCATTCTAAACTAAAATCTGCTAAATTATCGAACTCTAAGTTTATTAAAGCCCCATTAGGTGTTACACGAGTTGACCATGTTCCTGTTAACATATCGCCTCCTCTAGCACGCATTTTAACAACATTATCTGCTTTAAAATTAATAGCGTATTCTTTATACTTTTCATTTAAATTATCTTCATTTCTTTCAAATTCGTGAACAACCCAAGGACAAGTCATTAATAAATTATCTAAACGTTCTTTATCAAAATCGTTATCATGATAATCGTTATCATCATCTTCATCACAAGCATTTTTTGCTTCTTTAATAGTTCTTTGCAATTCTTCATTGTTAGTTACAACAATTTCAGATCCATCAGCTAAAACCATAGTTACAGGAAAGTTTATACTAGCTAAAAACTCTGAGTTTCTAACACGTTTTAAAAAACGGTGTAATGCTCTATCGTTTTCAATAGACTTAACATTTATAACTTGAAAATCGGTATCGTATACTGAAAACGCTATTGGATATTGAAAATCGATACACTCGATATCATCATCTTCCTCGTTTTCACCAACACAATCTTGAACTAATTCTTGTAAGGCTTGACGGTTTTCTATCACAATTTCGTCAAAGTCTGATGTAATAATAGTAATTGGAAACACAATATCTAAACTATCATCGTCATCATCAAACTCATCAAAAAGCGCTTTAATAACGTTATAATCTTCTTCAGAATCAATAATAATTTCAAGACCTCTTACAACAACAGTAACTGGCAGCTCTATAGATAAACAACTTGCTTTATCAATAATATTATCTTTAGATCCATCTAACTTAGCGGTAGAAGTCATTAATGTTGTAAGTTCTGAAGTTGCAGTAAGCGCTTCGGTCTCTGCTGGTAGTGTAATATCTGTTACTTCATCTTGACAAGAAGTAAATATTAAAAGGGCAAAAAAAGGCAATAGTAATAATGTTCTTAATTTAGTTTTCATAATATTTGAATTTGGGTTAAACATAGCTTTTTAAATATAAAACAGGATAACTTTAAAAATCCCTACCCTGTATCTCCTTTTTTTTTATTTTAGTGCAACCAACCATTAATAATAATGACCAAACAACTACATGAAAATATTTGCGAGGAACGGGCATTTTCTTCTATTTTTAATAAACATTCTAAAGATTTACATAACTTTTTATACTATAAGTTTGGAGATTTATTAAACCCAAAGGATAAGGTACAGGAAGCTTTTGTTAAGTTATGGCAAAACTGTGCTAAGATTTCTCCTGATAAAGCAAAGAGTTTTGTGTTTACTACCGCTAATAATTTAATGCTAAATGAGGTTGCTCACCAAAAAGTAGTTTTAAAACACCAGCAAACAAAGCCTAAAATGTATACTAACGAGAATCCTGAGTTTTTAATGCAGGAAAGTGAGTATAACGATAAACTACAAAAAGCTCTAAGTAATTTAACTGAAGCACAACGCGAAGCTTTTATGATGAATCGCGTTGAAGGAAAACGTTTTAAAGAAATTGCTGAGATATTAGATATTTCTACCAAAGCGGTTGAAAAACGTATTTATGGTGCTTTGACTAAATTACGGAAGGATATTAAGGAGTTGTAAAAAAGACTGAAGACTGAAGACTGAAGACTGAAATTTAAGTTTTTGAAAAAAAATTAATTAAAGGGTAGGAAAAAATAAAACACAACTGTTATATAATTGAATAAGCAAATGATGAACAGAGAAAAGCTCATATTGAAATGGTTAGATAACAATCTAAATGATCTAGAACTTGAAGCGTTTAAAAACCTTGAAGACTATGATGATTTAATAAAGTTAGACAACAGTTTACAGGCTTTTAAGGCAGATGATTACGACACATCTAAAGAACTAGAAACCGTATTATCTACCATTAAAAGTAAAAAGCAAGAATCAACACATTGGTTTAAACCTTTTATGCGTGTTGCAGCTATACTTGCCATTTGCTTTAGCTTATACTACTACACAACAACTATAGATACTACCATAACAACTACGGTAGCTCAAAAAACAACTATTGAGTTACCAGACGCATCTAGTGTTTCCCTTAACGCTAAATCGTTATTAGTTTTTAATAAAAAAGATTGGAAAAACGAACGCGAAGTAGAACTTCAAGGTGAAGCTTTTTTTAAAATTGCCAAGGGCTCTTCTTTTAACGTTATTACAAAACTAGGTACTGTAACGGTTTATGGTACTCAATTTAATGTAAAACAACGTGACAATTATTTTGAGGTTATTTGCTACGAAGGTTTAGTTGGAGTTACCCATAATTCTCATGAAACGAAATTAAAACCTGGAGACAGTTTTTTAATTATAGATGGGAAAATTATTGCTAAAGAAAAAGAAAATCGCTCGACACCTTCGTGGTTAAATAACGAAAGCACTTTTAAAAGTTTGCCTTACAAGACAATTATTGCCGAATTTGAAAGACAATATGATGTAAATATTACTTTAATTAACATTGATTCTACTAAATTATTTACAGGTAGTTTTACCCACAATAATTTAGAAGTTGCTTTGAAATCTATTTCCTTACCCTTACATTTAACATATAGTAAAACCAACAATACTATTATATTAAAAGGTGAATAAAAACAGATGTTTTTCTATTTTTATATTATTGTTTTTTTTGAATATTGCTTATCTAAAAGCTCAAACCATTCAAGAAGAAAAGCAGCCTCTTATCTCCATTTTAAAAACATTCGAAAAAACCTATAACATTCGTTTTTCTTATGTAGATGAAACTATTAAAGACAAAAAAGCAGCGCCTTTAAAAAACGATCTAACGCTACAAGAAGCTTTAGAGTTTTTAAAGCTAGATACCAATCTAGATTTTGAACTATTAAACAATAGGTTTGTGGTTATAAAAAAACCACGAAAAAGCAATCATCTTAACAGCACACAACGATTAGAAGAAATTGTAGTAAATAATTATCTTACTACGGGTATCACAAAACTTAACGACGGATCAATTACTATAAAACCTGAAACGTTTGGTATTCTTCCTGGATTAATAGAACCCGATGTTTTACAAACTATTCAAGCGCTTCCTGGTGTTTTAAGTGCCGATGAAACTGTATCGAACATTAACATTCGTGGTGGGACACACGATCAAAATCTATTATTATTAGATGGTATTAAAATGTATCAATCTGGGCATTTTTTCGGACTTATTTCTGCCTTCAATCCTTATACAACTAAACATGTTAATGTATACAAAAACGGATCGCGTGCTAAATACGGTGATGGTATTTCTAGCATCATAGATATGCAACTATCAGATAAGATTGATAACGAATTTAAAGCAGGCTTAGGCTTTAATTTAATAAATGCCGATGGGTATGCTAAAATTCCGTTATCTAAAAAAACCGAATTACAATTATCAACACGTCGTTCTATAACCGATTTAATAAATACCTCAACCTTCGAGCAATATTCAAAGCGTATTTTTCAAGATTCCGATTTTAACACGGCTAAAAATGATGACAATTTTATTTCACAAAACGAATCGTTTTTCTTTTACGATGTTACTACTAAATTTCTATATGATATTACTAAAAAAGATAAAATAAGACTTCACTTTTTAAATATCTATAACGATTTAAAATATGATGAACAATCTACTATTAACGACAGAGACGAAGCTTTAAACAGTAAATTATCACAGCGTAATACAGCTATCGGGGTTACTTACACAAGAGATTGGAGCAAAACACTATCTACAACCTCACAAATTTATGTATCTAATTATGATTTAGATGCCACCAATTTTGATGTTATAAATAACCAACGCCTTATTCAAGAAAACGAAGTGTATGATGGCTCTGCTAAAATGGATATTAATTTTACCCCAAATGACCAATTTAAAATTAATGGAGGTTATCAGTTTAGTGAAGTTGGTATCAGTAATTTAGAAGATGTTAGCAACCCCAATTTTAGAAGCTATATAAAAGAAGTTATAAGAAGCCACGCTATTTATGCCGAAACTAACTTACTATCGAATAATGCACAAACTAAATTAGTTTTAGGTGGACGCATAAACTATTTTGAAAAACTAGATATGGTTATAGTAGAACCTAGGTTAAGTTTTAGTCAACGGTTTTTAAATTATTTTAGATTTGAGGCTTTAGGCGAATTTAAAAGTCAGACAACTACACAAATTATAGATTTACAAAACGATTTTTTAGGTATAGAAAACAGACGATGGATTTTAGCAAACAACAACAAAGAGGTTGAAGTCAACAATAATAAAACCACATATCCTGTACCCGTTTTAAAAAGCAAACAAGCTTCTGCAGGTATACACTACAACAAAAACAAACTACTAATAAGTGCCGAAGGTTATATTAAAAAAGTAAATGGTATTACTGCAAGAAGTCAAGGGTTTCAAAACCAATATCAATTTGTAAACAGCATTGGAAATTATAACATTAAAGGTATTGATGTTTTATTAAACAAACAGTTTAATGATATCGTTAGCACTTGGGTATCTTATTCGTACAGTAGTAACAATTATACGTTTAACAATTTAAATGAAGGCCAACCATTCCCTAACAATGCCGATATAAAACACGCTATTACTTTTGCTGGTACTTACACGTATAAAGATATAAAAGTAGCTTTAGGATTAAATTGGCATTCTGGAAAACCTACAACATTACCAGACCTTAACACTCCTGTGGAGGATGGAAAAATAATCTACCAAAGTCCAAATAACTCTAATTTAAACGATTATTTAAGAACAGACTGTTCTGCAACTTATGAGTTTTTCATTTCTGATACGGCACGCGCTACAATTGGCGCATCTGTTTGGAATATTTTAAACAAAAAAAATATCATAAACACGTATTACACATTAGATGATGAAAACACCATTAATAATATTGAAAAACAATCACTTGGAATCACTCCAAACGTAAGTTTTAGAGTACTATTTTAGACGAAATACCATTTAAAAGCGACAAACACCTTCTTTTTAACGAAAAAAAAAGGGTTTTAAGAACTTCACTTCATTTTTTATCTATTTTACTCAAAAAAAAGAATGCATGGCATCACTCAATCCTCTTGGTTCAAATTTAGATTTACGAAAGGCAAAACACTTATTAAGACGTGCTACTTTTAATTTCACAAAAGAGCAATTAGATACTTTTACAGGTATGTCTGCTACTGCTGCTGTTAATAGTTTAACAACAGCTTCAGCCAATACTTTAGCAGAGCCATTCGATCCTTTACCAACAGATTCTCCTGATGGATTTTGGACTTCATCTCCCGAACTCCCAAATTCATTTAACGGACAAGGTAGAAAACGAGCGCAGATTACTGCTTGGTGGTGGTATAATGCTATGCAACAAAGCTCCTTGAAACACAAACTTTCTTTCTTTTTACATACAAGTTTCACAGTAGGAAAAGACTCGGGAGTTGGTGCTTCAACCTATTTTTTCGATCATCTAAATTTATTAGATTTTTATGCTTTAGGAAATCTTAAAACCTTAGCCAAAAAGATCACTCTAGATAACGGTATGCTTGATTATTTGGATAATACACAAAACAACAAAAATAATCCAAACGAAAATTATGCTCGTGAATATTTAGAACTTTTCACCGTACTTAAAGGCGAACAAATAGGCGAAGGGAATTATACTAATTATACAGAAATAGATATACAGCAGGCTGCAAAAATATTTTCTGGATTCAAAAAACGTGCAGACAGAAGCGATATTGACGCTGATACAAATATACCAATGGGGTATATTAATATTAATCAGCATGACACTAACGATAAAACATTTAGTAGCGCTTTTAACAATCAAATAATTACTGGAAAAAGTAGTGAATCTGAAATATTTGACGAATTAGATGATTTTGTTGAAATGGTTTTTTCACAACCAGAAACAGCAAAAGCTTATTGCAGAAAACTTTATCGTTATTTTGTAAAAAGTGAATGGAATGATGACGTTGAAACAGATATTATTACACCACTTGCACAAATACTTATTGATAACGACTATGAAATATTACCAGTAGTTACAACACTACTTAGCAGTGAGCATTTCTATGATGCTGATGATAGTGATCCTACCGATAATATTATAGGAAGTATTATAAAAAGTCCTTTACAATTACTTTCAGAAATCTGCTCGATGTTTGAATTAGAGTATCCAGACCCAAGTACTGAGGCTTTAAATTATTACAATAATTTCTTTGTTAGATTTATTCACAACCATTATTTTCAAGCAGCTGGTATGGAATTTTACAACCCAGATTCAGTGGCGGGTTATCCAGCATATTATCAACAACCTAATTTTGATAGATACTGGTTTTCTTCAAACACACTCATAGGAAGGTATAAACTTATTGAAAGCTTAATCGAAGGCAAAAACACCATTGGTTCTGGTATAATATATGCAAAACTAGATACTGTCAAATTTGTAAAAAATAAAATTGTAAATGCAGCAGACCCCAATTTAATTATTTCTGAAATAACCGATTTATTGTACCCAGAATCTATTGACTCAGATAGAATAAATTATTTTAAATCTTTTTTAATTGATGAAGGTTTTCCTGATTATTATTGGACAGGTGTATGGAATCAATATCTAAACGATAATGATGACACTACTATAAGAACTCGTTTAAATGCTTTAGTTATTGCTATGATTAATGCTGCAGAATTTCAATTAATGTAAACCATGAATAGAAGAAATTTTATAAAACTTTCGGCATCAGCTTCGGTAATTGGCTTAACGCCTTTTCAACTGCAAGCAGCATTAAAATCTTTTATGCCCTATATGGAGTGTCCAGATATTTCAAATAGAAAACTGGTTCTTATAAATCTGGCTGGTGGAAATGACGGATTAAATACTATTGTTCCGCTAGACCAATATGATATTTACAGCAATTTAAGGCCCACAATAAAAGTTCCTATTTCAGGAGCAAATAAGTATATTAAATTAGATAGTACTTTACCAGACAATCAACAAATAGGTTTAAATCCTGCACTTACAGGGTTTAAAACTTTATACGATAAAAGTTGGTTAAGAATTATGCAATCTGTAGGATACCCATCTCAAAACAAAAGTCATTTTAAATCAACAGATTTATATTTAACAGGAAATGATGGAAACAGTCTTTTAAATGGTGAAGACACTGGTTGGATGGGACGTTTTATGGAATTATTTTATTCAGATTTAATTATAGAATCTTATCCGCTTGCTGTAGAAATTGGATCTAACAAAACATCGTTAGGCTTTCATGCCGAAGAAGCTCACGGATTATCATTAAACATTAGCGGTCAAGATCCTGCTGGTTTTTATTCTGTTTTAAACGGATTAGGAGGTGTACCGCCATTAAACATTCCAAATTCCGATTATGGCAAAGAATTAGAGTTTATTACAAACACCGATTCGTTATCAAATACGTATGCCGAATCTATTTCAAAAGCTTTTAATACAGGCAAGAACGATGTTAGTTATCCTGATTCCGATCTTTCTAATCAATTAAAAACGGTAGCGCGATTAATAAGTGGCGATTTAGGCTCTAAAGTATATATGGTGCGCATTTCTGGATTTGACACACATAATGCACAGGTTCAAGGTTCTGGCGAAGTTATAGGAAAGCATCACGAATTACTAACTGATCTTTCTGAAAGTATGGAAGCATTTATGAATGATTTAGATAGTCAAAATCTCGCAGATGATGTTGTTGGACTTACCTTTTCTGAATTTGGTAGAAAAGCAAGTGAAAATGGTAATCTGGGTACAGATCATGGAGAAATAGCACCTATGTTTGTTTTTGGAAAACCTGTTGCGGGAGGTGTTTCGGGTACAAACCCAGATTTAAACGAAGCTACAGACTCTAATAATTACCAAATACAAACGGCACAATACGATTACAGACAAACATTTGCAACCTTACTTCAAAATTTTCTTGGTGCCGATAATACTACTATTGATGCTACATTTTTTAATCACACTCTAAATGATAGTTTCAATAATTTAAAAATAGAAGACCTTTTAAAAGGAGCATTTGATATATCTAAAGGTTGTGTAGCAGATATAAATGACCCTTCAAAAGAAAATAGAAATTGGTTAATTTACCCAAATCCGTTTAGAGATACTGTTAACTTATCGAGTATCGATACTACTGAAACTGTTTCTTTTAGAATATATAATGCTACAGGTATACTATTAATAGAAAAAATAAGCGATGTAATTAATGGTAAAGCTAGTATTAACCTATCTAAATACAGTAGTGGTGTTTACTTTTTTCAAATTCTCTTAAAAAATAATAAAACTGAAATTCATAAAGTTATTAAAATATAGTTTATGAAAACCCTAAAATATTTTTTCACATTACTCTCTTTAGCAATTTTATCGTTTTCATGTAATTATGATTTAGACGATATAACTGAAGGTCCTGCTTTAACTGAAGACCCCGTAATTAATGAAACAGACTCTATTAAAATTTGGATACTAACTCATAAAAGATATGAAAGCCCTGGCATATATCTTTATAATGAAACAAGCTCTACAATTGAATTAAAACTTGAATTACCTAAAAATTTAAAATCACCTCATGCACTAGCATTTGATGGAGAATCTTTATGGGTTGGCGGAGAGGTAGAAAATGAATCTATCTATCAGCTTAATCCTGAAACAGGAGCTATTATATCTGAAATTAAAAACATTAGTACAGAAGGAATAGCTGTTAAAGATGATTACTTGTATTATTCAGGTTTAAGCTCCATTAACAAAATTGAAAAGAACGGAACACTTGTTGAAGAAATCTCTACAAAAAATTCTTCTTATAAAATACCCGATATAACTATTGATGGAAATGATTTATATTACTTACGCTATTCAGAAAAAGAACCTGTTGTAAAATTAAATTTATCTAATAAAAAAGAAAATAGAATTACACTTGCAGAAAGTACAGGTACTTATTGCTTAACTGTTTTTAATAATGAAATAGTTACTATTATGCCATTCAATGAAATTAGCCGTTTTAATCTACAAACGGGGCAACTTATTTCAACCAACACAACAGAACTAAAAGGTTGGATAACAGCAATAGCTCCGTATTATGAAAAGTAAACAGCTAGTTTCTATCTAAAATCCTACATCCTAACCAGAACTTGGATTCCTAAAACGCTAAAAGCATTTTTTATAGTATTAGCTACCGTGTTAGAAAACTGTATTCTAAGTAACTTTTCATTTTCGGTATCCGCTCCAAAAACAGATTGAATTCCGGCATATGCATATTAAGTAAAAACCCCTGTATTTCCTTGAAAATTGATAGACTCTTTTGGTTCTTAATTATAAATAAACTTATCCCCTACTCATAAAAAAATAAAAATGCCATAAAACTTTCAATTAACTACTTCTTCATAGCTAATTAATCCGTTTTTAGAATCTTTATAGTTACTGGTTCTGTTAAATTAATTTTTAAGAAATACATTCCAGCAGGTTTGTCTGTAATATCTAGTTTAAAGCTCTTTCCATTTAACTCATGATTTTGGTTAGAAATCAATGCTCCATTAGTGTTATATAATTCGCTATTAACGTTATTAATGGATACTGGTAGGCTTATATCGAACACCCCATTAGAAGGGTTTGGATAAATATTAATGCGCTCTGTTTTTTCTTTTTCAAAGAGGCCTAATCCTCCTCCAGTCACCAATTGAATATTAGGTACTGGTGGTGTATCCATTCCTCCTCCAAAATAAAAGCCAAGATTTGGAGGCTGGTTATACGAATTGTTCTGCCATGCAATAGCTGACCTGTAGTTAGGATCATGCATTAAAGTATACATTCTTTGCTCAGTATTGAAAGGAGTAATAAAAACAACTAAACCTGTGTTGTCTGAACGTCTGTATATAACTTCTTCTCGCCAATCCCCTAAAATATCAGCCATAAGACAAGGATTCGATTTAGTTGAATTATTGTCACTAATTGGTGCTATATTATATAATGAAGCTACCCTGTCGGTCCCATTTCCATTCCATTTAGTTATTACAGTTCTGTCGAGTATTTCACGTTGAACATCATCATCCCACCATACACCAAAATTATAAGAAGATCCGTTACCCGCAGTAGTTGGGAGAGAATTTGATATAAGTTGCCCAGTACAGCTACGGAGACCAGAACCATCAGAACCCCATACTTCCATGCCATAATAGTCTGGATCTACATCAGCAGCCATACATCTTCCAATATCACCACTTGACCAATTTGCCCATTGTACTGTACCTGTTTCAGCATTTCTTATTGAAATGCCCGGGATTGCTCCGCCAGCATGCTCTTGACAGCTAAAATATTCCAAACCAGGAATATCAGGATTAATATCTGCTAAATGAGCTGCATCACCATGACCAAAAGTAGTGGAGTAAAGACCATTACCATATTCATCAACTGTCATGGCTCCATAAGTTATCTCGTCTCTACCGTCACCATCAACATCACCGGCTGCAAGATTATGGTTTCCTTGTCCATGATAATCAGAGGCAACACCATCAGGACTACTATCCCAAGCCCATTCTTGTGTTAATTGACCATCTCTAAAATTCCATGCTTCAAGTTTTGTGCGCTCATAAATCCCTCTACCGATTACAAAGCTTGGATTTACACCATCTAGATAAGCAACTGCCCACATGCATTTGGTAGCCCTATGCCCAAGTTGTGAAAGGTTTTGTCCTGGTTGCCCCCATTGTTCTATTGGAGCTAAACTTATGTAAAAATCCCATGCAATTTCTGCACCTGTCATACCATCAAAAATTGATATATAATCTGGGCCGTAAGTTCTGAACCAAAAAGGACCGTTTTGTTTTGCTGAAGCACGATAATCGATAAATCCATCTTCATCTCTGTCTCCAATATCATTACCTAAACCGTCAATCATACCATCTGAAGTTCTGGTAGCAACTTCAGCTTTTCCATCGTTATCAAAATCGTAAACCAAAAAGTTTACCTCAACTGCGTGTAATAAATTAGGTCCCAAATCGATAGCCCACATAAATGTGCCATCAAGTTCATACGCTTCAAGATAGTGATTATAAGGTGAGGTAGGAGATTCATCATTTGAAAGTCTTTTTATAACAATTTCGTATTCTCCGTCTCCATCCAGATCACCAACAGAAGCATCATTAATATTATGAGTCGTGTAACTACCGTTAATCGACCTGACAGGAATATTAAAAAATGATTCTGATATACGACTTTTAGCTTCGGAACGTGCTTGCTCTACTCCATCAATAACAGCAGACACACTGTAATCTCCAGGAAAGAATCCCTGGGTATCAGTATAATTTGAAACGCTAAGGTTGGAAGCAATTTGTGCCCCCCCACGGTATACGTTATAGGTAGCATTCTGAGCATATTCATCACCAGGAATTCGCCAACTTACTAGTACTGAATTACCTCCTGTTGCCATTGCTATTAGTCCTCTGTCGAGTTTTTCCATGTAACGTTGCCCGAAAAGCGAGGAGCTCCAAAGCGTCATGATACTAATTAAAAAGAGGCTCATTACCAACCTGTTTTCAAATATTTTTTTAACCATAAATTGATAAGCTAATAAGGTATTTTTAATGGTAAATTTCGTTTTCATGAATAAGCTTTTAGACTAAAAAAACAACTTTGATACAATAGTAATTATAATATTGAATGTTTCCATGAATTGATTATTATTACAGGGAAACAAATTAGTTTAGTTGATAATTTGTAAACGTTTTGAATACAGCTATTTTTTTTATGATAAAAATATTTATGTTTTCGCACTATTCTGTCCTGTACTTACCTGTTATAAATGTATTATTTACAAATATTTCGAAAAATCGCAAATTAAAGTTTAATTCTAGGGCCGGAAATAAGATATGCTTGTATTGTAAACGGGATTTTACAACTTGAAACTTTTTTGTAGAGATAGAGATTGGAAAATATATTTTTGCGGAGCAGGAGCTGCACTGTCAATTTAATTATAAAATGAAACGATTTCGTTTATTTTTGATAATTGTATTTTCTTTTGCTAGAGCTCATCCTATAAAGATGACTACCAGACGCATTTATTATGATAAAAATCAACAAAAATATTTTCAGATATAAAAATTTGTTCTTTTATTTTTTTTTAAAATACACCTGATTCCATTTATCAGGAAAATCATTGTAACGCAGGACTGCCCATGTTTGTTTTTTGCATTCCTCACTAAGCTTATAATGATTTAACATAAGAACGATTCCTTTCTTAGAAAGATAAAAATCGGGAAAACGAAAAGTTTTTTCATTAGCATAAGAACACTTTGAATTCTTTATTTCTTTTGAATAAGAATCATTTAGATATTTCTCTATTTTTCCCTCAAAAACATCTATTCGATATTTAAAATATTCTCGAGATCCATTTCGAGGAACTTCTCCTTCTCCAAGCCAGAGTAAATCTTCAAGATTTAATGTTTTAAGATTTTTTAAATCTAGAGTTAAGTAAACAATAGAATCAGTTGCTTTAGTGTTACTAATATTACTTTTTATTGATTCTACAATACTTAGTAAATATGGACTTGCATAGTGAATATTTATTTCTGTTTCATAATTTTCGTAATTATAACCTTTAAGTATATCTTTTATAAAAAATTGTTCAAGGTAATTATTTATTTTAACCATTGTTGAATCAGGATACCCTTCAACGAAACGAAATATTTTAATTTGAGATACTGTTTCAGTAAGCCATTCTATTTTTACCCCCTTTTTTAACTTTTGAATCGATGTTGATTCATATTTTATATCACTAAGCAGGCTATAGTTATACGGTGATAATGTCTTTTTAAAATCTTCATTTTTTATAGCATGAGGTTTAGATTGATTTATTTTAATAGGACGAAGAAAAACCTCATAAATCTTACCGTCTGGAGTTCTTTGTTTCCCAGACCAATTATGAAACGAATCTTCAGTTATAACAATCTGCTCAAATGATTCCTGTTTTTTTGTTTCTAAATTGTATCGCAACGAATTTAAGGTGAATGTAAGAGAATCAAACTCAACCTCCATGTAAATAGTTTTTTTTTCATCACGAAAACTATATCTCCCGTTATAATACCCCTCAACACTTCGAAGCTCCATAATTACTTCTCGATCACCTATAGTACCTTCTAGACTGTACACCTTTTCTACATGCGCTATTACAGTCATAGTAGTAAAAAAAAACAACAGACATAATAGAATGCCTTTTTTAAAATTGGTCATAGTAATTGGTTTCGTGAATTCAAGTGTCCAATTCAATAATTTATAATTTAAAACACAGTGCAAATTAGCATAAATTTAGCTTAGTTTAATAGACGTGTACATTTTTTTATAAATCTAATAGTTGAGCTCGCATGTTCACACTCCTTTTGTTTTTTGTTTTAAAGTTTAACTTAACATAGTTAGACTGAACATTTGTATGCTAGATTTAAAGTAACCAGAATTAACTTTGAATCATAAAAAAGAGAATGGAAGATTTAAAGCAATATGTGAAATACCAATTTGCCTGAAACTACAACCGAATATTTAAACTAAAAATACTATTTGAAACAACACCAATGATTGAATGAAGTTTATAAGTAAGCCTTCTTTGGTAATGATTTCTAATTTTCACTCCATCTCATAACTAGACGTTAAACGAACAAAACCTACATTCTTTCAGGAACTTGAATTCCTAAAACACTAAAAGCATTTTTTATAGTATTTGCTACGGTATTTGAAAGCTGTATTCTAAGTAATTTTTCATTATCGGTATCAGCACCAAGAATAGATACATTTTGGTAAAAAGAATTAAATTCTTTTACTAAATCATATGTATAGTTTGCTACTAATGCTGGACTATGGTTCTCTGCAGCATTTTGTATAACCTCTGGAAACAATTGTAATTGCTTAATAAGTTCTTTCTCTTTAATATGTAAAGGCAACTCTTCAACAGTTTTTGAAACAGCCTCTTTTACATTTGCTTTGCGTAAAATAGATTGAATTCTAGCATAGGTATATTGAATAAAAGGCCCTGTATTTCCTTGAAAATCTATAGACTCTTTCGGGTCGAACAAAATACGTTTTTTAGGGTCTACTTTTAATATGTAATATTTTAAAGCACCTAGACCGATAGTTTTATACAAGTCTTGCTTTTCTGCATCACTGTAACCATCAAGTTTGCCTAATTCTTCTGAAATCTCACCAGCAGTACTTGCCATTTCCTCAACTAAATCGTCTGCATCAACAACAGTACCTTCTCTACTTTTCATTTTTCCACTAGGTAAATCAACCATACCATAACTTAAATGATATAAATTTTCAGCCCATTCAAATCCTAATTTTTTCAGAATTAAAAACAATACTTGAAAATGATAATCTTGTTCGTTTCCAACCGTATAAACCATACCTCCAACATCTGGATAATCTTTAATACGCTGTATAGCCGTACCAATATCTTGCGTCATATAAACGGCAGTTCCATCGGCACGAAGTACTATTTTTTTATCAAGTCCGTCTTCGGTTAAATCACACCAAACAGAACCGTCTTTTTCTTTTACAAAAACACCTTTTTTCAATCCTTCTGCAACAAATTCTTTTCCTAATAAATAGGTGTTACTTTCATAATATAAGGTATCAAAATCTACGCCCAAGTTTTTATAACTTTCAGCAAACCCTTCATAAACCCAACCGTTCATTTTTTTCCAAAGCGCTACCACTTCTTCGTCCCCTGATTCCCATTTTAAAAGCATGTTTTGTGCTTCTAATAATAATGGAGCATTCTTTTTAGCATCTTCTTCTGTTTGTCCTTCAGCTATTAAATCTTGAATTTCCTTTTTATATTCTTGATCGAACTTTACATAGTAATTCCCTACTAATTTATCGCCTTTTAAACCTGTACTTTCTGGAGTCTCTTCATTACCAAACTTTTCCCAAGCCAACATACTTTTACAAATATGTATACCACGGTCGTTTATAATTTGTGTTTTATAAACTTTTTTTCCTGATGCTTTTAAAATTTCGGCAACACTATATCCTAAAAGATTATTTCTAACATGTCCTAAATGAAGAGGTTTGTTAGTATTAGGCGATGAATACTCAACCATAATAGCTTTCTCTTCGGCGGTAGGAGAAACAAAACCATAAGATTCTTTCTCTTTAATGCTATTAAAAAAGTTTATATAATAAGAGTCACTTATTTCAATATTCAAAAAACCCTTAACAACGTTAAATGCTTTTACATCTTCTACAAACTCAACCAAATAGTTACCAATGGTTTCTCCTATTTGTACTGGGTTTCCTTTTACAAAACGCAACATAGGAAAAATAACAACAGTAATATCGCCAGCAAACTCTTTTCGGGTTGCCTGAAATTCTACCGACTCTAATGTTGTATTAAAACTTGTTAAAACAGCTTGTTTTACGTGGTTTGATAAGGTTTCTTGAAGACTCATTAATCGTTACTTTTTTAAGAGAGCAAAGATAAAACTTTTATTTATGCTTCATTATAAAAATTAATTTTAATAAGACTATACCTTTAACAATTAATCCAATATCAAAACAATAAGAAATGACTTATAAAAAATATTTTAGAATTCAAAAAAATAATATGTATTTCATCGACAAAAGCGTTCTTTTTCTATAATTTTTACCGTTTATCTATTCGTCGATTTTTTACCCAAAAAACACCCCTCCGTTCATCTAATTTTTTGGTATTAAAACCTATAAATTAGATTTTAACAAGCCTTTTCACAATTTTTGCTAAGTAAAGCTATTAATATTTTTTGTGTTTTATAAAAAACACTAATAACAAATTACAGAATACAATTAAACTTCTTTATTTCCCTCAAATAAAGACAGCTATTATTTTGTATAAAATACTGTAATACGAATAAATTGTATGAGGAAAATAATTACTTTAATTATTACATGTTTATCTATATCCTTTGGGTTTTCTCAAACTAAAGAGATAGATAGCATTTCCATGCAATTAGCATTTCAAAATCAAGATTCTACAAAAGTTGAAACATCTTTAAAGTTAATTAAATCCCTTTATGAAATTAAAGAATATGATAGAGCTTTAAAATATATTGTTTTAAGTGAAAAACTTTCTTCAAGTTTAAACTACAATAAAGGTATAGCTGAAATAACGTATTACAAAGCCTTAATTTACGCTGCAAAAGATGATTACATTAATGCTACCAGTGGCTACAATAAAGCAAAAGAATTATTTATTCAACTAAATGATACTTTAGGTGTTGCCAATGTAAATAATAGTATAGGATTAATAGAGATTAAACGTGGTAATTATGCTAAAGGTTTAAAACACTTATTATCTGCCATTAAAGAATTAGAAGGCAGACAGCTTAATAAAGAGCTTTCATTAGCTTATTGTAATATAGCAAAAGCTTATTATAAAATTAATGACTACGACCAAGCTATAGATTACAATTTAAAGGCTTTATATATTCAAGAACTACTAAATGACATTATAGGAACTAGTAAAACTAACAATCAACTTGCAGAATTATATTCAATTAAAAAAGAATATAGAAAAGCTATTGATTATTATGAAAAAGTTATTGAAGGCAACGTTGAAGCTAATGACACTATTCGTGCGCAAATATTCCCTAAACTAGGTGGTGAATATTTAAAATTTAATGATTATGAAAAAGCATCTAAATATTTAATTGAAGGCTACAATTTAAATACACGATTAAAAAACGAAGCTAATTTATTAATTACATTAAATAACCTTGGAGATTTAAACTTACAACAAAGTAGATTAATTTTAGCTGAAAGACAACTACTTCAAGCTGGATCTATTGCCGAAAAAATCGATAATAAAATAGAATTATTAAAGTATTACAAATTAATGACAGTGTTAGATTCTACTAAACGTAAATTCGACAAAGCTTTAATTTGGCAACGTAAATACTACGATTTAAAAATTAGCCTTGACAAAAACTCAGTTATTTTAAACACAAAAACTAAAGTTTCTACTGAATTAGAATTAAATTCTGATTTTGAAAAAGAAACATTAATTCAACCTAAAGAAAAAGTAGTTATCGTTGAAAACCAGGATTTCTTTAACAAATACAGGCTTATATTTTATGGATTAATAGCAGCCTTAGCCATTGTTACTATATTTCTTGTTCTTGTTTATTTAAAAAGAAATAGCAATATAAAATACACTCAAGAATTAGAAGAAAAAAACATTAAAATTGAATTACAAAACGAAGCATTTTCAGAACAAACTAAGCATTTAGAGAATGTAAACAATGTAAAAGATAAATTATTTTCTATTGTCTCTCATGACTTAAAAGACTCGCTTTCCTCTATTAATGGCTTTATAGATTTACTTAGAGAGGGTTCTTTAACTAGAGAAGAATTTGATAACTTAATTCCCGAATTAAGTGAAAATGCTAATAATGCATCATTATTGTTATTCAATTTATTAAACTGGTCTAAGTCGCAAATGCAATCATTAGAGCCTAAACCAACTTTATTTGACATTCAAGAAGTTTTTGAAGACAAAGTGAAACTTATTGAACAGCGCATGGAAAGTAAAGGCATTGAATTAATAGATCATTCACTTCGTGATTTTGCTTACGGAGATAGAAGCATGTTTGAAATTGTTGTTCAAAATTTACTAGCTAATGCTTTAAAATTTTGTAAAAACGGGGATACTATCACTATTGCAAACCACATTAGTAATGGTAGTTGTATTGTAAGTATTGCTGATACGGGTATAGGCATATCTAAAGAAAATATTGATAAATTATTTAAGAATAGTACGTTTACTACCATGGGAACCAATAATGAAAAAGGTACTGGTTTAGGATTGTCTATTTGTAAAGAATTAATAGAACTCAATAATGGTAAAATTTGGGTAGAAAGTACTCAAGGCATAGGTAGTACATTTTATGTACAATTACCAAAATCTAGACCTAATGGAGACCGCTAAGCTTTAGGTAAAAATACTTCTGCCATCATACATCTGGCACTACCACCACCACAAATTTCTATAGTATTTAAAGAACTAGAAAGTATAGCAGTATGTTTTTCTAATTTTTGTATTTGAGAAGCTGTTAATGAATTATAAGCAGATTGACTCATTATTAAAAATAACTCATCATTAGTCCCTCTCACCTGCAACATATTACCAGCAAAATTATTAACCTGATCTTCTGTTATATCAATAATTTCTTTTCCGTCTTCTTTTAAATGTTTAATTACATTTTTACGTTCTTTCTTATCATCAATACTACTTAAACACACAACTGCAAAGGTTTCACCTAAACACATCATAACATTAGTATGGTAGATTGCTTTACGCGTATTATCTACAGTTTGATTTGCTGAAAAAACAACAGGAAAATATTCAAAATCTTCACAAAACTCAATGAATAAATCTTCATCTGCACGAGGTGATAATGCACAATATGCTTTACGATTTACTCTATCTAATAAAAGACTTCCTGTGCCTTCCAAAAAAACATGTTCTTCTTCAGCACTTGTATAATCTATAACATCATTTATTAAAAACCCAGCTTCTTCTAATTTTAAAAGAATATCTTCTCGACGCTCGAAACGTCTATTTTCGGCAAACATAGGATACAAACCAATAGTTCCATTTTCGTGAAACGACACCCAGTTATTAGGAAAAATAGAATCGGGAGTATCAAACTCATTAGTATCATCAACTACCACAACATTAACACCTATTCCTCTAAGCTTTTCTACATAAGCATCAAATTCTTGTTGTGCTTTTGCATTAACAGCAGCTGGTAACAAACCTGCTAATTCCTTTTGGTAATAATTATTAACCGCAGTTTGCTCATTCATCCTAAAATTAATAGGACGAATCATTAATATAGTATTTGTAGTTTGTTGCATATTTTTAATCTCTAATTAACGGCATCGTTGTACAACGTAATAAGCCTTCTTGTTTTGAAATTTCAGAATAAGATACTTTTTCAACCGTAAACCCTTGTTGTTCTAGCCAAGTATTTAAACGCGTAAAACTTTTATCTGATATAATAACATCTTCTGAAATAGAGAAGATATTACTATTCATATTATACATTTCGTTTTTATCTATTTCGAATACGTTTTCTTTTCCGAAAAAATCAACTAACCATAGATATTCACTTTCAACCAAAAACCCGTTTTTATGAATAATAGCTTTATCCTTTCCTATTGGCTGAAAACAGCAATCTAAATGTAATGCATTTTCTTTAGCATTGATATTAGACTTTCTAAGCTCAAATGATTTTACAATTTTATGAGGGAACAATTCTTGTATTGCAATAACCGCATCCATATTTGTACGTGCAGTAATTAAATCTGGATAATCAATACCAGAATAAGTACCTATAAAAATATAATCGTTCCATGTCATGACGTCTCCACCCTCAATATGACATTCTTCTGGTAAAACAATACGATTAGTCTCACTTACTTGATCCCAAATATACTTGATGGCTTCAACTTCTTCTTCTCTATTAGGCAATATATTAGACCGTAACATCTTATCTTCAATGACAAAAGCAATGTCTCTAGAAAATATTTGATTGCAATTTTCTATAACTTCTGGTCTTAAAACAGTAACGTCATATTTTTTAAAAACAGCAGCTACAGCTTCTAATTCAAGAATCATATCCTCTTCTTTAGGGTAAGTACCGGCCAATACATGTTCAATACTTTTAGGGTCATAACAGTCTTCTACTTTAGGTGTAGAACCATTACTTATTGCAGTTCCTAAAACAACTGTACGTAACCTAGAGGTTTCGTTATTTACATTTAATTTAAGCATGCACAAACCTAAAAAATATATTTTGTTTTGCTTAAACAATTAACAATATAATTTACATTTAACTAAGAATATTCTATTTAAAAATCAAAAAATGCCTGAATATTAAATTAAAAGTATAAAAAAGAGCTTCTTAGAAAGTAAAAAAGCTTCATAGTTACCTATGAAGCTTTCAATATTATAAATATAAAAGTTATTTATCTTTTCTCTATTGGCACAAATGCTCTTTCTGTTTCACCAATATACATTTGTCTTGGTCTACCAATTGGTTCTTTACGTAAACGCATTTCACGCCATTGTGAAATCCAACCTGGTAAACGTCCCAAAGCAAACATAACAGTAAACATATCGGTTGGTATGCCCATAGCTCTATAAATAATTCCAGAATAAAAATCTACATTCGGGTATAATTTTCTATCAACAAAATATTGATCTTCTAAAGCTTCTTTTTCAAGACCTTTGGCAATATCTAAAATAGGATCAACAACTCCTAGATCTCCTAGAACTTCATCTGCAGCTACTTTAATTATTCTTGCTCGAGGATCAAAGTTTTTATAGACTCTATGTCCAAAGCCCATTAAACGGAAAGGATCTTCCTTGTCTTTAGCCTTAGCCATATATTTTTTGGTGTCTCCACCATCTGCCTTTATAGCTTCTAACATTTCTAAAACAGCTTGATTTGCACCACCATGAAGTGGCCCCCAAAGTGCAGAAATACCCGCAGAAATTGAAGCAAATAAACCAGCATGTGATGAACCAACGATTCTAACTGTAGATGTAGAACAGTTTTGTTCATGATCTGCATGTAAAATTAAAAGCTTATCTAAAGCATCAACTAAAATTTTACTTTGTGTATACTCTCCATTAGGTTTTACAAACATCATTTTTAAAATGTTTTCAACATAACCTAAAGAATTATCTCCATAATCAAGTGGTAAACCTTCTTTCTTTCTTAAAGTCCAAGCTACTAATACCGGAAATTTACCTAATAATCTTACTACAGATTTATACATATCTTCTTCTGAAGATACATCAACCGAAGATGGATTAAAAGCTGTTAAAGCACTTGTTAAAGATGAAATAACGCCCATTGGATGCGCTGATTTAGGGAAGGCATCTAATATCTTCTTTACATCTTCATCAACAATAGATTCTGCTTTAATATCATCATGAAACTTATCATTTTGCTCTTTTGTAGGAAGTTCTCCAAAAATTAAAAGATAAGCAACCTCTAAAAAATCTGCTTTTTCAGCTAACTCTTCAATAGAATAGCCTCTATATCTTAAAATCCCTTTTTCTCCATCTAAAAAAGTAATAGCACTTTCGCAAGCACCTGTGTTTTTATAACCAGGATCTAAAGTAATAACGCCACCAGTAGCGGCTCTAAATGTTTTAAAATCAATTGCAATCTCATTCTCTGTTCCTTTAACTAAAGGAAATTCATGTTTTTTACCATCAATTTCAATAGAAGCAGTGTTTGCCATATTTTGAATATTTTTTTATAATTAGCGGAGTGCTAAATTACGAAATTAGTACTGATTTTAAGAAAGAGATTAAAAAAGCTTTTAATATTTAACAAATCATTAATATTCATGCATAAAAAAAGCGATTATTAAAATTAATAACCGCTTTCTTAAAAAAAATAATTTTCTTATTTTACTTTAAATGCTTTTTCTTGTGGAAAATAAGCAACTTCTCCTAACTCTTCTTCAATACGAAGTAGTTGGTTATATTTAGCCATACGATCACTACGTGATGCAGAACCTGTTTTTATTTGACCACAGTTTAAAGCTACTGCTAAATCGGCTATAGTATTATCTTCTGTTTCTCCAGAACGGTGAGACATTACTGAAGTATAACCAGCATTTTTAGCCATGTTTACAGCTGCAATAGTTTCTGTTAAAGAACCAATTTGGTTTACTTTAATTAAAATTGAATTAGCAATACCTTCTTCAATTCCTCTAGATAAACGCTCAACGTTAGTTACAAATAAATCATCACCAACTAATTGTACTTTATCTCCAACTAATTCAGTTAAATATTTCCAACCTTCCCAGTCGTTTTCATCCATTCCATCTTCAATAGAAATGATTGGATATTTTGCAACTAATTCAGCTAAATATTCAGCTTGCTCTTTAGATGTTCTTATAACACCTGTATCTCCTTCAAATTTCTTGTAATCGTATTTTCCATCTACAAAAAACTCAGCAGAAGCACAGTCTAAAGCTATTTTAACTTCATCTCCAAATTTATAACCTGCATTCTCAACTGCTTTTGCTATAGTATCTAGAGCATCTTCAGTACCTCCAGCTAAGTTTGGTGCAAAACCACCTTCATCTCCTACTGCAGTACTTAAATCTCTATCATGAAGAACCTTTTTTAGGTTATGAAAAATCTCAGATCCCATTTTCATTGCATCTGTAAAAGTTTTTGCTTTAACAGGCATAATCATAAACTCTTGAAATGCTATCGGCGCATCACTATGAGATCCTCCATTAATAATATTCATCATTGGTAATGGAAGCGTATTAGCAGATACACCACCTACATAACGATATAATGGTAAACCTAACTCTCCTGCTGCTGCTTTAGCAACTGCTAAAGAAACACCTAAAATAGCGTTGGCTCCTAATTTTGATTTGTTTGGTGTTCCATCTAAATCAATCATTATTTGATCGATTGCATTTTGTTCAAAAACAGATACACCCAATAATTCTTGAGCAATAATTGAATTTACATTCTCAACTGCTTTTAAAACACCTTTACCCATATAATCACTTCCACCGTCTCTTAATTCGACAGCTTCATGCTCTCCTGTTGATGCTCCTGATGGTACAGCAGCTCTACCTAATACATCATTTTCTGTTACAACATCTACTTCAACAGTAGGATTTCCTCTAGAATCAAATATTTGTCTAGCGTGAATATTAATTATTACACTCATAATTTGTTTATTTTAATCTTAATTATTACTTCAAATTTACGGTTATTTCTTATTTATTTTCGGATGTTTTTAAATAAATATTGAAAAACACGTCTATAACGTTTTAGTAAAGAAAATCCTCAAAAAACAATGCTTTTTTTGAGGATTTACAAGTATTACTTATTTTTTATATTTTCTATAAACTGATCGAAAAGATAGGATGAATCATGTGGTCCAGGACTTGCTTCTGGATGATACTGTACCGAAAAACAATTTTTATTTTTCATAGCTAAACCAGCTACAGTATTATCATTTAAATGCACATGCGTTATTTCTAAATCTTTATTAGCATCAGCTTCTTCTCTATTCACAGCAAAACCATGATTTTGAGATGTAACTTCACCTTTTCCTGTAATCATATTTTTTACAGGATGGTTAATACCTCTATGTCCATTATGCATTTTATAAGTAGAAATGCCATTTGCACGAGCTATAACTTGATGACCAAGACAAATACCAAACAAAGGTAAATCTCTTTTTATAATTTCTCTAGCAACTTCTTGAGCTTCTACTAAAGGTTCTGGATCTCCAGGTCCATTTGATAAGAAATACCCATCTGGATTAAAGGCTTCTAAATCTTCGAACTTTGAATTATATGGAAACACTTTTATGTAAGCATCTCTTTCTGCTATATTTCTAAGAATGTTCTTTTTAATACCAATATCTAAAGCAGCTACTTTATAGGTAGCATTTTCATCACCAAAATAATAAGGTTCTTTTGTTGATACTTTTGAAGCCAACTCTAAACCTTCCATATTTGGAACTTCGGCTAATTGTTTCTTCAATCCTTCAATATTATCAACATCTGTAGATATAACGGCATTCATAGCACCGTGATCTCTAATATAGCTTACTAAAGCTCTAGTATCTACATCTGATATTGCTAATAGGTTATTTTTATCTAAGAAATCTTCTAAAGAACCATCAGCGGCATCTCTTGAATATTCATAGCTAAAGTTTTTCACTATAAGACCAGCAATTTTAATAGAATCTGATTCTATTTCATCTACATTGGTACCATAATTACCAATATGTGCATTGGTTGCTACCATTAGTTGTCCATAATAAGATGGATCTGTAAAAATCTCTTGGTATCCAGTCATACCGGTATTAAAGCATACTTCTCCAAAAGAAGTTCCTTGTTTATTACCTACTGCCTTACCGTAAAAAATAGTACCATCGGCTAATAATATGATGGCTTTTTGTTTCTTTTGATATTTCATCTATTCGCTAAAAAAGTTTTACAAAATTGCACAAAAAAAAGGATAAACTAAAATAGTTTATCCTTTATATTTAAATGCTTATTAACATTTATTCTTCTTCGTTTGATGCTTTAGTTTCTACAACAGGAGCAGCAGCTGGTTTAGAACCACCTCTTCTACTTCTTCTAGTAGTTTTCTTAGCTTTCTTATCTGCATTGTAAATTTCATTGTAATCTACAAGTTCGATCATAGCCATATCAGCATTATCACCTAAACGATTACCAAGTTTAATAATTCTTGTATAACCTCCTGGTCTATCTGCAATCTTAGGAGCTACATCTCTAAACAATTCTGTTACAGCATCTTTTTGTCTAAGTTTTGCCATAACAATACGTCTGTTATGCGTTGTATCTGCTTTTGATTTAGTAATCATTGGCTCAACAAATTGTTTTAATGCTTTAGCTTTAGCAACTGTTGTATTAATACGTTTGTGTTCTATTAAAGAACAAGCCATATTAGCTAACATTGCTTTTCTGTGAGCAGTTTGTCTGCCTAAGTGATTTACTTTTTTTCCGTGTCTCATGACATTTGTTTTATCATCTTGCTACTAAACTCGATTAGCGAGGAGCAAAATATGATTAATTAATCTTTATCTAATTTATATTTGCTTAAATCCATTCCGAAGTTTAAACCTTTAACATTTACAAGCTCTTCAAGCTCTGTTAAAGACTTCTTACCGAAGTTTCTGAATTTCATTAAATCATTTTTATTGAATGATACTAAGTCACCTAAAGTATCAACTTCTGCAGCTTTTAAACAGTTAAGAGCACGAACAGATAAATCCATATCGATTAACTTAGTTTTAAGCAACTGTCTCATGTGAAGTGATTCTTCATCATAAGTTTCAGTTTGTGCTATTTCATCAGCTTCTAAAGTGATACGCTCATCAGAGAATAACATGAAGTGGTGAATTAATGTTTTAGCTCCTTCTGTTAATGCATCTTGAGGTGTAATTGATCCATCAGTAATGATTTCAAAAACTAATTTTTCATAATCAGTTTTTTGTTCAACACGATAGTTTTCAATACTATACTTAACATTTTTTATAGGCGTGTAAATTGAATCTGTAAAGATTGTTCCAATTGGAGCAGAAGCTTTTTTGTTTTCTTCTGCAGGCACATAACCTCTACCTTTTTCAATAGTAATTTCCATATTGAAATTCACTTTAGGATCTAAGTTACAGATAACTAATTCTGTATTTAACACTTGGAATCCTGAAATAAATTTTTGAAAATCTCCAGCTGTAATTTGTTCTTGACCTGAAATTGAAATAGATATTGATTCGTTATCAATATCTTCAATTTGTCTTTTAAAACGAGCTTGTTTTAAGTTTAAGATGATTTCTGTTACATCTTCAACAACACCTGCTATTGCAGAAAACTCATGGTCTACACCTTCTATTCTAACCGATGTAATTGCAAATCCTTCTAATGAAGATAATAAAACTCTTCTTAAAGCATTTCCAACTGTTAAACCATAACCTGGTTCTAACGGTCTAAATTCGAATTTCCCTTCATAATCGGTAGAATCAATCATGATTACCTTATCGGGCTTTTGAAAATTAAATACTGCCATATTGTTCTTCGTTTTAATTGTTATTTGGTTGCGCGGTATAAAAGTTTGAAGAAGTACTTATAAACCCTTTGGCCAAATACCAATGTTAATAATTTATTATTTAGAGTATAATTCGACGATGAATTGTTCGTTGATGTTTTCTGGAATTTGGAGTCTTGCAGGTACAGAAACATAAGTTCCTTGTTTTGTATCTGAGTTCCAAGTAATCCATTCGAAAACTTGACTTGAGTTTGAAAGTGATCTTTCAATAGTTTCAAGTGATTTAGATTTTTCTCTAACAGCAACAACATCTCCTGCTTTTAATGAATAAGAAGGTATGTTTACCAACTCTCCATTTACAGTAATGTGTCTGTGAGAAACTAATTGTCTAGCAGCGCTTCTAGTAGGAGCAATTCCCATTCTAAAAACTACGTTATCTAATCTAGACTCACAAAGTTGTAAAAGAACTTCACCAGTAATACCTTGTGCAGCTCTTGCTTTTTTAAATAAACCTCTAAATTGTCTTTCTAAAATACCGTAAGTATATTTAGCTTTTTGCTTCTCCATTAATTGGATAGCATATTCAGATTTTTTTCCACGACGTCTAGCGTTTCCGTGTTGACCTGGAGGGTAATTTCTTTTTTCAAAAGATTTATCTTCTCCGAAAATAGCTTCGCCAAATTTACGTGCTATTTTAGTTTTAGGACCAGTATATCTTGCCATTTTAAATTGTTTTTTTAAGAGTGATTATGAATTAAGGTCTTAATCTTATCCTTCGATAATCGTTGATCTCTTGTTGATACTTGTTAATTATTTTTTTCAGTTTGCAAATTTACATATAAAAAAGTTAATACCAACTGTATATTGAGTTGATATTAACTTTTAATATTTATGTAGATTATACTCTTCTACGTTTTGGAGGACGACATCCATTATGTGGCAATGGAGTAACATCAATAATTTCTGTTACTTCAATACCTGCATTATGAATAGAACGAATAGCAGATTCTCTACCATTTCCTGGTCCTTTAACGTAAACTTTTACTTTCTTTAAACCAGCTTCTTGTGCTACAGCAGCAGCATCTTCAGCAGCTAATTGAGCAGCATAAGGTGTGTTTTTCTTAGAACCTCTAAATCCCATTTTACCAGCAGAAGACCATGAAATAACGTCTCCTTTTTTGTTGGTAAGTGAAATTATGATGTTATTGAAAGATGCAGTTACATGCGCTTCTCCAACAGCATCTACAATAACTTTACGTTTTTTTGTGCTTGTTTTTGCCATATTATTTTAGTTTCTAGTTGTTAGTTGTTAGTATTAGAATCCTAAACTTTTACATTTCAAACAGATTCAATCTAACTACTAAATACTAATGACTTAATTATTTAGTTGCTTTCTTTTTGTTAGCAACAGTTTTTCTTCTACCTTTTCTAGTTCTAGAGTTGTTCTTAGTACGTTGCCCTCTTAAAGGAAGACCCGATCTGTGACGAATACCTCTGTAACACCCAATATCCATTAAACGTTTAATGTTTAATTGAGTTTCAGAACGTAATTCACCTTCGATTGTAAAAGTTCCAACAGCTTCACGAATACCACTAATTTGGTCGTCGGTCCAATCTTGAACTTTTGTACTTTCATCAACTTTAGCCTCAGCTAAAATTTCTTTTGCTCTACTTCTACCTATTCCATAGATATAAGTTAAAGAGATCACTCCTCTTTTGTTTTTTGGTATGTCTACACCTGCAATTCTTGCCATAATTACCCTTGTCTTTGTTTAAATCTAGGATTCTTTTTGTTTATCACGTAAAGTCTACCTTTTCTACGCACGATTTTACAATCTGCACTTCTTTTTTTAACTGATGCTCTTACTTTCATCGTATTAGTATCTATAAGTTATTCGAGCCTTCGTTAAATCGTAAGGACTCATTTCTAATTTAACTTTATCTCCTGGTAAAAGTTTAATATAATGCATACGCATCTTACCTGAGATATGTGCTGTCACAATGTGACCATTTTCTAATTCAACACGAAACATCGCATTTGATAATGCTTCTATAATGGTTCCGTCTTGTTCTATTGCTGCTTGTTTTGCCATAGTATAATAAATTAAGCTATTGCTTTTCTGTTTTTACCAGTTTTCATCAAGCCATCATAGTGTCTATTTAACAAATAAGAATTTACTTGTTGCATAGTATCTATAGCTACTCCAACTAAAATTATTAATGAAGTACCTCCAAAAAACAACGCCCATCCTTGTTGAACCCCCATAAGATTAACTATAAATGCTGGGAACACAGCAATAAGTGCTAAAAATATAGAACCTGGTAAGGTTATTTGAGACATTATTTTATCTAGATATTCTGAAGTTTCAGAACCCGGACGAATACCAGGAATAAAACCACCACTACGTTTTAAATCGTCTGCCATTTTATTTGTAGGCACAGTAATCGCTGTATAAAAATATGTAAATACAATAATTAATAAAGCGAATGTTATATTATATGCCACTCCAAACATATCAGAATAATTAGTTTGTAACCATGCTCCAAATGTTGAATCTTTCAAAAAAGAAGACCCTCCAATCCAACTTGGTACAAACATAATTGCTTGAGCAAATATAATTGGCATAACTCCAGAAGCATTAAGCTTTAATGGAATATATTGTCTTGATCCTGCCATGGCACTTTTTTCATAGCCACCAGAAGCTGTTCTTCTTGCATATTGCACTGCTATTTTTCTAACGGCCATTACAAGTAATATTGCAGCAAGAATAATTGCAAACCAAACTACAAGTTCTATTAAAATCATCATTAATCCACCATTACCACCACCTTCGATTCTAGAAGCATAATTTTGAACAAAAGATGCAGGCATACGAGCTATAATACCAACCATTATTAATAGTGAAATACCATTACCAATACCTTTATCTGTTATTTTTTCACCTAACCACATAGCGAATATACAGCCAGTTACTAAAATAGTTACTGAAGAAAAGTAAAAAGTAAAACCAGTACCTAATAAAAAGGCTGATGCTGGTATACCAAAAGCAGGTTGTAAACTAGCTAAATATCCTGGTGCTTGAAATAAACATATCAAAATAGTTAACCAACGTGTAATTTGATTAATTTTCTTTTGACCACTAGCACCTTCTTTTTGTAGTTTTTGTAAATAAGGAATTGCTATCCCCATTAATTGTACAACAATAGAAGCAGAAATGTATGGCATAATACCTAATGCAAACACTGAAGCTTTAGCAAAAGCTCCACCTGTAAAAGCGTCTAGTATACTTAATATTCCTGTATTAGTACCTTTAGCTAATCCAGATAATTGAGTTGCATCAATTCCTGGAAGTGTAACTTGTGCACCAAAACGATAAACTAATAACAGACTCAAACTTACAATGATTCTGTTTCTTAGTTCTTCTATTTTCCAAACATTCTTTAATGATTCTATAAATTTCATACTTATAATAAGTCTTATAAAGTTACAACTTCTCCTCCAGCAGCTTCTATAGCAGCTTTTGCTGAAGCAGTAAACTTATGAGCAGATACTTTCAATTTTGCTTTCAACTCTCCTCTACCTAATATTTTAACTAGATCATTTTTTCCAGCTAAACGGTTTGCGAATAATAAATCGAAATCTACTGTATCCTTAATTTTCTTGTCATCAACCAATTGTTGTAAAGTATCTAAATTGATACCTTGATATTCAACACGGTTAATATTAGTAAAACCAAATTTAGGAACACGTCTTTGAAGAGGCATTTGACCACCTTCAAATCCTAATTTCTTAGAATAACCAGAACGAGACTTAGCACCTTTGTGACCACGAGTTGCAGTACCACCTTTACCAGAGCCTTGACCTCTACCTATTCTTTTTCCTTGATTTTTTACTGAACCTTCTGCAGGTTTTAAATTACTTAAATCCATTTTCAGTTATATTATTTTGTTTCTTCTACAGAAACTAAATGTGAAACTTTAGCAACCATACCAAGTATATTTGGTGTAGCTTCATGCTCTTTTACTTGACCAATCTTTTTAAGACCTAGAGCTTCTAAAGTTCTTTTTTGTCTTAGTGGGCGATTGATTGCGCTTTTAACTTTTGTTACTTTAATTTTTGCCATCTCTGTCTTTATTAAGCGTTAAAAACTTGTTCAAGTGAAATACCTCTATCTTTAGCAATAGCATTCGCATCTCTTAATTGTAATAAAGCATCAAAAGTAGCTTTTACAACATTATGAGGATTTGAAGACCCTTGCGACTTAGATAATACATCGTGTACTCCAACTGCTTCAAGTACTGTTCTTACAGCACCACCAGCAATAACTCCTGTACCTGGAGCTGCAGGAATAATATTTACTCTTGCACCACCGTATTTACCTTTCTGTTCGTGTGGTAACGTTCCTTTAATAATAGGAATTCTAACAAGATTTTTCTTAGCATCTTCAACAGCTTTTGCAATTGCACTAGCAACGTCTTTAGATTTACCTAAACCTTGTCCTACAACACCAGCTTCATCACCAACCACAACGATTGCTGAAAAACCAAATGCTCTACCACCCTTAGTTACCTTAGTAACTCTTTGTACACCAACTAAACGATCTTTAAGATCTAATCCACCTGGTTTTACTAACTCTGCACTTTTATATTTTTGAAACATAATTTCTTAGAATTTAAGTCCTGCCTCTCTGGCTCCTTCAGCTAATGATTTTACTCTTCCGTGATATAAATATCCTCCTCTATCAAAAGCGATAGTTTCAATACCTGCCTTTAAAGCTTTTTCAGCAACAGCTTTCCCTACTAGAGTAGCTACTTCTGATTTATTTGCTTTAGCAGAACTAATATCTTTATCTCTTGAAGATGCAGCGCTGATAGTTTTACCAGATACATCATCAATTATTTGAGCATAAATTTCTTTATTACTTCTATAAACAGCTAATCTAGGTCTTGCTTCTGTACCAGAAACAACCTTACGGATTCTGTTTTTTATTCTTAATCTTCTTTGATTCTTTGTTAATGCCATAACTAATTTTTTAAGCTGATTTACCTGCTTTTCTTCTTATTTCTTCACCAACAAACTTAACACCTTTTCCTTTGTAAGGTTCTGGTCTTCTAAAACCACGAATTTTTGCAGCAACTTGACCAACAAGTTGTTTATCAAATGATGTTAATTTCACTATTGGATTCTTCCCCTTTTCTGAAATAGTCTCCACTTTTACTTCTGGAGCTACATTTAAAATAATATTATGAGAAAATCCTAAGGCTAAATCTAATTTTTGACCTTGGTTTGAGGCTCTATAACCTACACCAACCAATTCTAATTCTTTAGTCCATCCTTTAGATACACCTTCAATCATATTATGCATTAAAGATCTGTATAAACCATGTTTAGCTTTTTGATCTTTAGAATCAGAAGAACGAGTAACCCAAACGCTACCATCTTCAACTTTTATTTCAATAGAATCGTAATTTTGTGTTAACTCTCCTAATTTTCCTTTTACAGTAACAACGTTATCTTTAACATCTACTGTTACACCTTCTGGAATGGCTACTGGATTATTTCCTATTCTTGACATTTCTTCCTGGCTTTAAATTAGTGAACGTAACATAAAATTTCTCCACCTACATTATCTCTTTTAGCTTGTTTACCTGTCATTACTCCGTGAGAAGTAGAGACAATAGCAATACCAAGACCATTAAGAATTCTAGGTAATTCATTAGCACCAGCATACTTACGTAAACCTGGAGTACTAATTCTTTGAAGTTTTTTAATTACTGGTTCTTTTGTTTCTTTGTTGTACTTAAGAGCAATTTTAATTGTTCCTTGTACTGTTGAATCATCAAACTTGTAACTTAAAATATATCCTTGTTCGAATAATATTTTAGTAATGTCTTTTTTCAAATTAGATGCAGGTATCTCAACCACTCTGTGGTTAGCACGCACTGCATTTCTAATTCTCGTAAGATAATCCGCGATTGGATCTGTATACATATTTATTAATTTGCGGTAGTGGTTTTCAAAAAACTCTTTTTCTTGAACCTAAAACCAATTTATAATCTTTTTTTATTACCAACTTGCTTTTCTAACACCTGGTATTAAACCTTGGTTAGCCATTTCTCTGAAAGTTACACGAGATATACCAAAAGTTCTCATATATCCTTTAGGTCTTCCAGTTAATTTACATCTATTATGCATGCGAATTGGAGAAGCGTTTTTTGGTAACTTTTGTAATGCTTCATAATCTCCAGCTTCTTTTAAAGCTTTACGTTTTTCAGCATATTTTGCTACTGTTTTAGCTCTTTTTACCTCACGGGCTTTCATTGATTCTTTAGCCATAACTTAGTTCTTTTGAAAAGGTAATCCTAATTCGGTTAATAATGATTTTGCTTCTTTGTCAGTATCTGCGGTTGTTACAAATGTAATATCCATACCTGAGATTTTATTAACTTTGTCAATATTAATCTCTGGGAATATAATTTGTTCAGTAACTCCTAAATTGTAGTTACCACGACCATCAAATCCTGTAGCTTTTATTCCGTTAAAATCTCTTACACGTGGAAGTGCAGAAGTAACTAAACGATCTAAAAACTCATACATTCTTTCTCCACGTAAAGTAACTTTTGCGCCGATTGGCATTCCTTTACGTAATTTGAAAGTTGCAACATCCTTTTTAGATAATGTAGAAATCGCTTTTTGTCCAGATATTGTAGTTAATTCTTCTACAGCGTAGTCAATTAACTTTTTGTCTGCAACGGCAGCTCCAACACCTTTAGATATTACTATCTTAGTAAGTTTAGGAACTTGCATTACATTTTTATATCCAAATTCGTCTGTAAGAGCTGCAATTACTTTGCTTTTATACTCTTCTTTAAGTCTAGGTGAATATGCCATAACTATATTACTTCATTAGATTTTGTTGAAAATCTTACTTTTTTATCGCCTTCTACTCTATAACCAACTCTAGTTGTTTCTCCTTTTGAAGTTAACAAAGATAAATTAGAAATATGAATAGCAGCTTCTTTCTCTACGATTCCTCCTTGAGGATTTTGTGCACTTGGTTTAGTATGTTTCTTAACCATGTTTACACCCTCAACAATCGCCTTGTTCTTTTCTATCAATACTTTTTGTACAGTACCTTCAGATCCTTTATGATCTCCAGCAATTACTTTTACAGTATCTCCAGTTTTTATTTTAAGCTTTCCCATCTTAATATTCTGTATTAAAGCACCTCAGGTGCTAATGATACGATTTTCATGAATTGTTTATCACGAAGCTCTCTAGCAACAGGACCAAAAACACGTGTTCCTCTCATTTCACCCGTTGGGTTTAATAAAACACAAGCATTATCATCAAATCTTATATAAGATCCGTCTGGTCTTCTTACTTCTTTCTTAGTACGTACAACAACTGCTGTAGAAACTGCTTTTTTCTTAATGTTTCCATTAGGAGTTGCATCTTTAACAGAAACAACTATCTTATCTCCAACAGAAGCGTATCTTCTTTTAGTTCCTCCTAAAACACGGATAACTAAAACTTCTTTAGCTCCAGTGTTGTCTGCTACTTTTATTCTTGATTCTTGTTGTAACATAATTATTTAGCTCTTTCTAGGATTTCTACTAATCTCCAACATTTAGATTTACTTAAAGGTCTTGTTTCCATGATCTTTACTGTATCACCAATGTTACAATCGTTCGTTTCGTCGTGTGCAACATATTTCTTTGTTTTTAACACGAACTTACCATACATAGGGTGTTTTACTTTTTTAACTTCTGCAACAACTATTGATTTTTGCATTTTGTTACTAGTAACAACTCCTATACGTTCTTTTCTTAAATTTCTTGTTTCCATCTTTCAGCAGAATTATTGTAATTCTCTTTTAGTTAATTCTGTCGCAATTCTAGCTACTGTTCTTCTTACTGAACGTAATTGAATTGGATTTTCTAAAGGAGATATTGCATGAGCCAATTTTAGGTCTGAATAACTCTTTTTTGTTTCACCAAGTTTCTCTTGTAACTCAGCTACAGATAATTCTTTAATTTCTGATTGTTTCATAATATCAAATAAATTATGCTTCGTAATCTCTAGCGATTAAGAACTTAGTTTTTACTGGTAATTTTTGAGCTGCTAAGCGTAATGCTTCTTTAGCTACATCAAGAGGTACACCTCCGATTTCAAAAATAACTCTTCCTGGTTTACATACTGCAACCCAGTATTCAACAGAACCTTTACCTTTACCCATACGTACTTCAAGAGGCTTTTTGGTAATTGGCTTGTCTGGAAATACTTTTATCCAAAGTTGCCCTTCTCTTTTCATGTAACGTGTAGCGGCAATACGAGCTGCTTCGATTTGACGTGAAGTCAAAAAGGTTGAATCTAACACTTTTATTCCAAAAGTTCCGTTTGAAAGTTGGTTTCCTCTTTGAGAAAGACCTTTCATACGTCCTTTTTGCTGTTTACGAAATTTTGTTCTTTTAGGCTGTAACATTTTTCTTTACTTTATAAAAAATTACTTTCTACGACGAGGGTTAGATTTATTTCCACCACGTCCTCCGGCTCCACCTTTTCCTTGCTTTTTGGACATTCCAACAAGCGGAGAAAGTTCTCTTTTACCATATACTTCACCTTTCATGATCCATACTTTAACACCTAATCTACCATAAGTAGTGTGTGCCTCAACTAAAGCGTAATCAATATCGGCTCTGAAGGTTGATAAAGGAATACGTCCTTCTTTGTAGTGCTCCGAACGTGCCATTTCAGCACCATTTAAACGACCACTAATTTGGATTTTAATTCCTTCAGCGTTCATACGCATTGTAGCAGCAATAGCCATCTTAATTGCACGTCTGTATGAAATTCTATTTTCAATTTGACGAGCGATGCTAGATCCTACTAAAAATGCATCAAGTTCAGGTCTTTTAATTTCAAAGATGTTAATCTGAACTTCTTTACCAGTAATTTTCTTAAGCTCTTCTTTTAACTTGTCTACCTCTTGGCCGCCTTTACCAATAATGATACCTGGACGAGCCGTTGTGATAGTAACGGTTACAAGTTTAAGAGTTCTTTCGATAATTACTCTACTAACACTAGCTTTAGATAAACGTGCGTGAACGTATTTTCTAATTTTATCGTCTTCGGCAAGCTTATCTCCATAATCATTACCTCCGTACCAGTTAGATTCCCATCCTCTGATAATACCTAAGCGATTCCCGATTGGATTTGTTTTTTGTCCCATATCTATCTTAGCTTTGTGTGTTATTGTTTGCTCCAACTACGATTGTTACGTGGTTTGAACGTTTTCTAATTCTGTGTGCACGACCTTGAGGAGCTGGACGTAATCTTTTTAACATAGATCCGCTGTCAACTTTTATCTCTTTAACGATCAATTCAGCCTCTTCAATATTAGCTTCTTCGTTTTTAGCTTGCCAGTTTGCAATTGCAGACAATAACAATTTCTCTAAACGACCAGATGCTTCTTTTTGGTTGAATTTTAATATATTAAGTGCATGTTCTACTTTTTCGCCTCTTACTAAATCAGCTACTAAACGCATTTTTCTTGGTGATGTAGGACAATTATTAAGTTTAGCAAAAGCAACTTGCTTTTTAGCTTCCTTAATAGCGTCTGCCATTTGTTTTTTACGACTTCCCATAGCTTACTACTTTTTACCTTTATTTTTAGCACCTGCATGTCCACGGAATGAACGTGTTGGTGAAAATTCTCCTAATTTATGACCTACCATATTTTCTGTAACATATACTGGTACAAATTGACGGCCATTGTGAACTGCAATTGTTTGTCCTACAAAATCTGGAGTAATCATACTTGCTCTAGACCAAGTTTTGATTACTGTTTTTTTGTTAGATTCAACATTAACAGCTACTTTCTTTTCTAATTTATAATGAACGTAAGGTCCTTTTTTTAGTGATCTTGCCATGTCTTATTTCTTTCTACGTTCTACAATATATTTATTACTTGCTTTAGTCTTAGAACGGGTTCTATAACCTTTAGCTGGTATACCGTTTCTAGAACGAGGATGTCCACCTGAAGATTTACCTTCACCACCACCCATTGGATGATCAACTGGATTCATAACTACTGGTCTAGTACGTGGTCTTCTTCCTAACCATCTTGTTCTACCTGCTTTACCACCTACTAATAATTGGTGATCTGAATTAGATACAACACCTATTGTAGCCATACAGTTAGCAAGAATTAATCTTGTTTCTCCTGATGGTAATTTAACAGTAGCAAACTTACCATCTCTTGCCATTAACTGAGCAAAGGCACCAGCGCTACGAGCCATAACAGCTCCTTGACCCGGACGTAACTCTATACAAGAAATAATAGTTCCTAATGGAATTTGACTTAATGGCATTGAATTTCCAATTTCTGGAGCAACACCTTCTTCACCTGACACTATATTTTGCCCTACTTGTAAACCGTTTTGAGCAATGATATATCTTTTTTCGCCATCTTGATAGTTCAATAATGCGATAAAAGCTGTTCTATTTGGATCGTACTCGATAGACTTAACTTCAGCTGGAATTCCAGTTTTGTTACGTTTGAAATCGATAATACGATACTTTCTTTTATGACCACCACCTATATAGCGCATGGTCATTTTTCCTTGACTGTTTCTACCACCAGACCTTTTATTCGGAACGAGTAAACTCTTTTCCGGCTTATCAGTAGTTATGGCATCATAGCCATTTACTACTCTAAAACGCTGTCCTGGTGTGATTGGTTTTAATTTTCTTACTGACATCTGTCTTTAATTACATGTTACTGTATAAATCAATCATTTCACCTTCCGCCAGTTGTACAATTGCTTTTTTAACAGCATTTGTTTTACCATGTTGAATACCAGTCTTTGTATGACGAGTTCTTCTATCTGGACGGACATTTATAGTACGAACTTTTTCAACAGAAACACCATAAACAGCTTCCACTGCTTTTTTGATTTCTACCTTGTTCGCCTTTGTATTCACCGCGAAAGTATAGCAGTTATTTAACTCGCTATCTGCAGTCGCTTTTTCTGTGATTATAGGTTTAATTAAGATACTCATTGTTTCTATTTACTTAAATTTGTTACAATTCCTTCTAAAGCTCCTTCTAAAAGCACTACTTGATTTGCATTTAAAATCTTGTAAGTACTTATTTCTGAAGAAGTTACAACTTCAGAGCCTTTTAAATTGCGCGATGACAAATATACATTATTATTCGACCCACCCAACACAAAGAGCGTTTTTTTGTTTTCTAAGTCTAAAGCTTTTAAAACAGCAGTAAAGTTTTTAGTCTTTGCTGTGTCAAAACTAAAGTCTTCTAAAACAGTAATTGACTTCTCTCCTGCTTTGATACTTAAGGCAGATTTACGTGCCAAACGTTTCAAGTTTTTATTAAGTTTGAAACTGTAATTTCTAGGTCTTGGACCGAACATACGACCACCACCTTTAAATACACCAGACTTAATACTACCTGCTCTCGCTGTACCAGTTCCTTTTTGCTTTTTAATCTTACGCGTACTTCCAGAAATCTCAGCTCTTTCTTTCGATTTGTGAGTTCCTTGACGTTGGTTTGCTAAATATTGTTTAACATCCAAATATACTGCATGATCATTAGGCTCAATAGCAAACACATCCTTAGAAAGGTCTGCCTTTCTACCTGTGTCTTTTCCGTTTATATCTAAAACTGCTATCTTCATTATTTTCTAATAATTACATAAGCGTTTTTGTGACCAGGTACACAACCTTTAACCACAAGTAAATTCTTTTCAGAAACTACTTTTAAAACTCTTAAATTTTGAACTTTAACTGTGTCTCCCCCCATTCTTCCTGCCATTTTCATTCCTTTGAAAACTCTTGCAGGGTAAGATGCAGCTCCAATAGATCCTGGCGCTCTTAAACGGTTATGTTGACCGTGAGTAGCTTGACCTACACCACCGAAACCATGACGTTTTACAACCCCTTGAAATCCTTTACCTTTAGATGTTCCTGCTACATCAACAAATTCACCTTCAGTGAAATGTTCAACAGTGATTGCATCTCCTAATTTGTACTCCTCATCAAAACCTTTGAATTCAACAACTTTGCGTTTTACAGAAGTACCCGCTTTTTTAGCATGACCTAAGTCTGCTTTAGTAGCGCTTTTTTCTGTCGCGTCATCGAAACCAAGTTGGATAGCTTTATAACCATCTACTTCTTCAGTTCTGACTTGGGTAACGATACATGGTCCAGCTTCGATTACTGTACAAGGAATATTCTTCCCGTTTTCATCAAAGATGCTGGTCATACCGATTTTCTTTCCAATTAACCCAGACATAATTATTTATTTAATTTATTACTATTTGTTATTAAAATTCAAGGCTGAAAATACGTTTCAGCCTTGAATTGTATTTTTACCGTTTTTCCCTCGCTCGCAGCTCAGGACATGTAAGTTTAAAACTAAACTTTGATCTCTACTTCAACACCACTTGGTAATTCAAGCTTCATTAACGCATCAATTGTTTTTGATGACGAAGAGTAAATATCTAATAATCTTTTATAAGAAGATAATTGAAATTGTTCTCTTGATTTCTTGTTTACGTGTGGAGAACGTAATACAGTGAAAATTTTCTTGTGTGTTGGTAATGGAATTGGTCCAGTTACAACAGCACCTGTACTTTTTACTGTTTTTACAATCTTATCAGCAGACTTATCTACTAAGTTATGATCGTAAGACTTTAATTTTATTCTGATTTTTTGACTCATTTTCTTAACTTTTAAGATTGTTCTCCTTTTGCTGCTTTAATAACTTCTTCAGATATATTTGAAGGTGTTTCAGCATAGTGTGAAAATTCCATTGTTGATGTTGCACGACCAGAAGATAATGTTCTTAATGTTGTTACATATCCAAACATTTCTGATAATGGCACAGTAGCTTTTACAGTTTTTGCTCCAGCTCTATCACCCATATCACTTACTTGACCTCTTCTTCTATTTAAATCTCCAACAATATCACCCATGTTTTCTTCAGGAGTAATTACCTCAAGTTTCATAATAGGTTCCATTATTACAGCTTTAGCAGCTTTAGCACAAGCTTTAAATCCTAACTTAGCAGCTAATTCGAAAGATAGTTGATCTGAATCCACATCGTGGTAAGACCCATCCTTTAAAGTAACTTTCATAGCATCGATTTCGTAACCTGCTAAAGGTCCGTTTACCATAGCCATTTTAAATCCTTTTTCAATTGAAGGGATAAATTCTTTAGGAACGTTACCACCTTTAATTATAGATTCGAACTGAAGACCTACTTGACCTTCTTCTGCTGGTTCCACTGTAAATACAATGTCAGCAAATTTACCACGACCACCAGATTGTTTCTTATAAACCTCTCTATGATCAGCCGATTGTGTAATAGCTTCTTTATATTCAACTTGTGGTTGTCCTTGATTTACTTCAACTTTAAACTCACGTTTAAGACGATCTACAATTACATCTAAGTGAAGCTCACCCATTCCTGAAATAATTGTTTGACCTGAAGCCTCATCTGAACGTACTGTAAACGTAGGATCTTCTTCAGCTAATTTAGCTAAGCCCATTCCTAATTTATCAACATCTGCTTTAGTTTTAGGCTCAACCGCGATACCAATTACTGGATCTGGAAAGTCCATAGATTCTAAAACAATAGGACTTTTTTCAGCTGAAAGTGTATCTCCTGTCTTAATAGATTTAAATCCAACAGCAGCTCCAATATCTCCAGCTTCAATATATTCAATTGCATTTTGCTTGTTAGCATGCATTTGGTAGATACGTGAAATACGTTCTTTTTTACCTGAACGATTATTTAACACATAAGAACCTGCATCTAAACGACCAGAATACGCTCTAAAGAAAGCTAAACGACCTACGAAAGGATCGGTAGCAATTTTAAATGCTAAAGCAGCAAACGGCTCCTTTACATCTGGTTTACGTAAAATTTCTTCTCCAGAATTTGGATCTGTACCTACAATACCTTCTTTATCTACAGGAGAAGGTAAATAACGACATACAGCATCTAATAAGAATTGTACACCTTTATTTTTAAAAGCAGAACCACAAATCATAGGAATGATAGCCATATCCATTACAGCAGCTCTAAGTGCAGCATGCACTTCTTCTTCTGTAATAGAATCTTCATCTTCCATGAATTTTTCTAAAAGATTTTCATCATAACCTGCTACTTCTTCAATAAGTAATGCACGGTATTTACGAGCTTCTTCTTTTAAATCTTCTGGAATCTCAACAACATCAAAAGTTGCTCCTTGAGTTTCATCATGCCATATAATAGCACGGTTTTTTACTAAATCTATAATACCTTTAAAATCATCTTCGTCACCAATATTTAAAACGATTGGCACCGCATTAGATTTTAACATATCTTTTACTTGTTGACAAACACCTAAAAAGTCTGATCCTTGACGGTCCATTTTATTAACGAAACCAATTCTTGGCACTTTATAGTTATCAGCTAATCTCCAGTTAGTTTCAGACTGAGGCTCAACACCATCAACTGCACTAAATAAGAATACTAAACCATCAAGTACACGTAACGAACGATTTACTTCAACAGTAAAATCTACGTGACCCGGTGTGTCAATTATATTAAAGTGATAATCTTTTGCATCAGCTGTAGGCTCTCCATTTTCAATAGGGAATTTCCACTCACAAGTTGTAGCAGCAGAAGTAATAGTAATACCTCTTTCTTGCTCTTGCTCCATCCAGTCCATTGTAGCAGCACCATCATGCACTTCTCCAATTTTATGAGATACACCTGTATAATAAAGAATACGCTCTGTAGTAGTAGTTTTTCCTGCATCAATATGTGCAGCAATACCTATATTTCTAGTTAATTTTAAATTTCTTGCCATTTCTTATTAAAATCTAAAGTGAGAGAATGCTTTATTTGCTTCTGCCATTTTGTGAGTATCAACTCTTTTCTTAACCGCTGCTCCTTCTTCTTTAGCTGCTGCTAAAACTTCTGAAGCTAAACGTAATGCCATAGATTTTTCGTTTCTTTTTCTTGAATAGCTAATTAACCATTTCATAGCTGTTGAAACTTTTCTGTCTGGACGAATTTGCATTGGAATTTGAAATGTTGCACCACCCACTCTACGACTACGTACTTCTACGTGAGGCATAACGTTTGATAAAGCATCTTTCCAGATTTCTAAAGCTGTTTTTTCTTCGTCAGTTTTTTTCGATTCTACAATGTCAATCGCATCGTAAAACACTTTAAAAGCTACCGATTTCTTCCCATCCCACATCATCATGTTAACGAAACGAGTTACTAACTGATCGTTAAAACGTGGATCTGGTAAAAGCGGTCTCTTTTTTGCTGCTCTTTTTCTCATGTCTTCTTCTTAAAGTTTTTTAATTACTTCTTAGGGCGTTTTGCACCATACTTAGATCTACGTTGCGTTCTTCCTGAAACACCAGCGGTGTCTAAAGCTCCACGAACTACGTGATATCTAACTCCTGGTAAATCTTTTACCCTTCCACCTCTAACCAATACTATCGAGTGCTCTTGTAAATTGTGACCTTCTCCACCGATGTATGCATTTACTTCGTTTCCGTTTGTTAAACGAACCCTTGCTACCTTACGCATTGCTGAGTTAGGTTTTTTAGGAGTCGTCGTGTAAACACGAGTACACACACCACGTCTTTGAGGACACGAATCTAAAGCAGCCGATTTACTCTTCTTGGTTATTTTGGCTCTTCCTTTTCGTACTAATTGTGAAATTGTTGGCATATATATTATATATAAATTTTAAAATCCTCTTCTAAGAGGGCTGCAAAGGTAGAAATTAAAATGAATATTTCAAACCCTAATTCATTAATTTTCACAACATAGCCAAAATTTTCTCTAAGACCTTGTGTAATCACTAAAATTACAAAGCTATTTACCTGCTTATTTTCTACTTTTTTCAAAACTATAACAGTTTTTTTTTACTTCAAACCTTCCCGAAGAGATTTTAATAGAATTTAAAATTTATACATATCCTCATATTATAAGTGTGGTTTTTCCGTTAGATTTACACAATTAAATAAGTTGTTTGTAGCGTGTTAAAAAACTTTTTCATTATCCTTATTATATGTTTACTTTTTTCAACAAAGTTGACATCACAAAATCTTAAACTTAAAGTTAAAGGGAATTCCGATTATGAAACTGAGATAATCGATTCTTTAAACTACAAAAAAACTCATTTAGATTTTAATTCGATTAAACATGAAGTAAACTCTATTCAAAAAAAACTTTATAAAATAGGTTATATTGAAAACAAACGAAGTCTAATAGAAAAAATAAACGACTCAACATTTATTACTCAATTCCAATTAAAAAATAAATTTGACTCCTTATATATATACTATAATAAAAACTCAATAGACCCTCAAATTTTAAATTCAATTTCGAAAAATATTTTTGATGATTATTTTATAATAAACTTCAACAAAGCTGAAAGCGTTTTAAACTTTATTAATTCAAAAATTTCAAATCAAGGACTTCCTTTTTCAAAATTACGATTATCAAATATTGAAATTACAAAAAGTAACAGTCTAAAAGCCGAACTTATTATTGAATCAAAAACAAAGGAAAGAAGTATTAGTAATATCATTATTAAAGGATACGAAAAATTCCCGCACTCCTATTTAAAACATTATTTAAAAATTAAACCTAACCAACCTTTTAATTTAAATTCAATAAAAAGAAAAACCGAACGCTTAAATGATTTAAAATTTGCGAACCAAATAAAAGCTCCTGAAGTTTTGTTTTCTAAAGATTCTACATCATTATATATATACCTTGAAAAATCTAAAAGTAATGCCTTTGATGGCTTTTTAGGATTTGGCACTAACGAAGAAACTAACAACCTTGAATTTGATGGCTACTTGAATTTAAACCTTACTAATAATTTAAACTTTGGAGAAAGTTTCAAACTCCTATACAAGAGTGATGAAAACGATCAAAAAACTTTCGACACCGAATTAACACTACCATACATATTTAAATCCCCCATTGGTGTCGATTTACAATTACAGATTTTTAAAAGAGACTCTTCTTTTACAACTGTAAATCAATCTGCAAAACTACATTATCAAATAAATTCTAAACACAAAATATATGCTGGCTTAACAAACTTAGAATCTAACAATCTACTAACAGAAAACATTTCGTCTAATAACATAACCGATTACAAAACCTCATATTATTCTTTTGCATATGAGTTTTTAAAGCCACAATCTTATAATTACTTATTCCCCATTAATTCAAAATTATATTTTGAAACTAATTTCGGAAAAAGGAAACTCACAAACGAATCTCTTAAGCAATCACAATTTATTATTGATGCAGTTAAAACGTTTAATCTAAATCTAAAAAACAGCATTTATTTAAAATTGAATGGCTCCACACTAATTTCTGACACCTACTTAGAAAATGAGTTATTTAGATTCGGTGGCATTAATTCCATTAGAGGTTTTGAAGAAAACAGTTTACTAGCATCTTCATTTGGTATAATTAATAGTGAATACCGACTACAAGTAACGAATAGTATTTACATACATTCTATTATAGATGCAGCATATTTTGAAAACAAAAACCTTAACACTAAAGAAAAACTGTTTGGCTACGGCTTTGGTTTTGGTATTTTAACCAAAGCCGGTCTGCTTAAATTTAATTATGCTAATGGCAAAATAGAGAATCAAAAATTTAAGCTAGCAAATTCTAAGATTCACATCAGTATAACTACAGATTTTTAGTGTTTTTATGATATTTCCTTAAAATTCACACCTGAAAAGCAAATTTTAACCATTATTTATTGTTTTATTAACTTTTTATTATGATTTTTGGCATTGACTAATTCAAATAATTATAAAATGAAAACAAAGTTTAGTGGAATTCTAACGCTATTACTAGCGTTTGTCGTGCAACTAACGTTTGCGCAAGAAAAGACAATTTCAGGTAAGGTATCAGATGATTCTGGCTTACCTCTTCCTGGAGCAACAGTCTTAGTAAAAGGTACTACTTCTGGTACTTCAACTGATTTTGATGGTAAATATTCAATTAAAGCAAATCAAGGTGCAACTCTTGTATATAGTTTTGTTGGGTACACAACCAAAGAGGTAGCTGTTGGTACTTCAAACACAATTAATGTTACAATGACAGAAGATGCAGAGTCTTTAGAAGAGGTTGTTGTAACTGCTTTTGGTAAAACAAAGCAAAAAAGATCACTAGGTTATTCTGCAACTGCTGTAGACAATGAGACAATTACATCAGTAAGTACAACCAACCCTCTTGAAAGTCTTTCGGGTAAAGTTGCTGGTGTTGATATTACAGCTCCTGCACAGCCTGGAGCCTCAGCCAAAGTTATATTAAGAGGCTTTAGCACATTGGGAAACAACGGTCCTTTATATGTTATAGATGGTACGCCAATTTCATCTGCATCTAATGCAAGTACTGGTATAAACAGATCATATGATGGAGGAACAAATGTAAATGATTTAGATCCTAATGCAATTGAAAGCATTAACATACTAAAAGGTGGTCCTGCATCAGCTTTATATGGTTCAAGAGCTTCTAATGGAGCTATCATTATTACGACTAAAAAAGGTCGTGCTGGTCAAAAGCTTAAAGTTGAATTATCTAGTTCTATAGATTTCCTTGAAGTTGCAAGAGTACCACATTTACAACAAAAATGGGGACAAGGATGGAATGGTAGTGATTCATCAGGTTTACCAACTGGCGGATCAGGTGCAACAAATGAAAATGGATCATGGGGACCTGCTTTTAATGGTCAAGTTCGTATTTGGGGACAAATAGTAGACAACAGTCAACAAATAAAACCTTATGTGAATCTTGAAAATAACATCCGAGATTTTTATGACATAGGAAATACTTACTCTAATTCACTAAGGTTAAGTGGAGGAGGAGAAATGTCTGATTTTTCATTAATTTTCTCTAAACAAGATACAGATGGGGTAATACCTACAGATGCAGATGGATTTAAAAAGAAAACTTTAAGTTTAAACGCTGGTATTACTGATGGAAGATTGAGGGCAAGAGTATCTGCTAATTACGCTCAAACTCGTCAAAACGCTGTAAACACTGGACAAGGTGACGCAGCAGGTCAAGGAAATGTTTTTATGCAAGAATTATTACAAATACCAAGAGGTATTAGTTTAATTGATTTAGAAGATTATGAAAATAATATTTTCAACTCAAATGATTGGTTTTATACTCCATACTCTCAAAACCCTTATTGGACAATAAAAGAAAATTCTACAAGAATAAGACGTGATCGTGTATATGGAAACATTAACTTATCTTATGATATTTTACCAAATTTATCTGCAACACTTCAATTAGGAGCTGATATTATAAATGGAGGCACACATACTCACGGTGCAGTAGTAAAATACACTCCAGGAAGTGCTCAAAACCTTTTAGGGACTTCAGAAATAGTAGGAGGAGTTGGTGAATCATCGTATCAAACAAGACGTTATGAAAACTTTTTTAGTCTAGATTATAATACGGAATTAAATGAAGATTTTGGTTTAGAAGCATCTCTAGGTGCAACTCAACGAAAAATAACTAGTACTTCTTTAGCAGTATCAGTTACAAATTTAGATATTCCAAATTTTTATGAAATTTCTAACTCTGCTGTACTACCAGTAACAGGGCAAGCTGATTCAAAATCAGCGAACTTCTCTGTATTTAGTACTGCAACATTATCATATAAAGATCGTCTTTTCTTAAATTTAACTGGAAGAAACGAGTGGACTTCAACATTAGCTATTGGAAATAATTCATATTTTTATCCTTCTGTAAACTTAAGTGCCATAGCTATTGATAATGGAACTCACTTTTTAAAATTACGTGCAGGTTTTTCTCAATTAGCTAATGGAGCTCCAATTTACAGTACAGAAAGTACAGCTACCCAAGGTGTAGCAGGTGCATATTTTGGATCTATAAACTTCCCTTTTAATGGTTTAAACTCTTTTGAAATAGGAAGAACATTAGGAAATAAAGGTATTGAACCTGAATTTACTGATGAATATGAATTTGGTATTGAAGGTTCGTTTTTTAATAACAGAGTAAAAGCTGATATAACTTACTACAATAAGGCTACTGATGGTGTTATTATTGGACAACAATTACCTCCATCAACTGGTTATGGAACTATTGTAGGAAACTTTATTGACATTGAAAATAAAGGTATTGAAGCAGCTATTGGGTTAGTTCCAATAAAAACTAATAATTTTAGTTGGAATATAGATTACACGTTTACAAAAAACGAAAATGAAGTAACAAAACTTCCTGATGGAATTGATAAATTCCTAATTAATGGAGCATACAATATTAATTTTTATGCAATTAAAGGTCAACCTCTTGGAATATTCCAAGGTAGAACCCCTTTACTAAATGATGCAGGTCAAGTTGTTGTAGACCCTAACACAGGTATTCCACTACAAACTACTGATGAGCAAGACTTAGGGTCATCTCAAAGAGATTTTGTTATGGGACTTCAAAATACATTTAAGTATAAAAACTTAAGATTATCTTTTGCATTCGACTGGAAAGAAGGTGGATTAATGTACTCTTACACTTCAAGATTATTAGGGTTTACTGGGAATTCAATTGCAACAACTTATAATGAACGAAACCCGTTTATTGTACCTAGTTCAGTAAATGTTGATACTCCTGCTGTATTAAATCCAGATGGTAGTGTTTTAACTCCTGCTACATATGTAGAAAATAATACTGCTATTGATTTTGGTGCAGTTACTGGTTATTATAGTTCTAGTAATAACCCTAGTACTGAGGCAACAAACCATGTTATAGACAAAACATTTATTAGACTACGTGATTTATCTTTATCTTATAGTTTACCGTCTAAAATTATAGATGCTACTGGTTTTCAAAATATCACATTTAGTGTATATGGTAAAAACTTAATGTTATGGACACCAAATGAGAATCCGTATGTAGATCCTGAACTATCTACTTTTGGTAGTGATTTAGCAAGTGAGTTTGGAGAGTTCTCTGCAAACCCAGCACAAAGAACTTATGGTATGTCTTTAAAAATGACATTTTAACAAATAAAAAAAATAACAATGAAAAAAATAATATTAGTATTAATTGGATTTGGAATTTTATTTTCTTGCGAAACGCAATTAGATATAAACAGAGACCCAGATTCTTTAACGCCAGCAGATTTAGCACTTGATGTTGAATTACCAGCAAGTATAACAGCAGTCGCAGGTGTTCAAGGAGCTAACTGGGCAATAATTGGAGGTATTTGGTCTCAAATGTGGGCACAAAGTTTATCTTCAAGTCAATATAGAGTAATTGATAATTATACACTAGGAACTACTGACGGTATTTCTACAGGTAGTTGGAATGCTGCTTATGATGGCTTATTAGATATTAGAAACATTAAAGCGAATGCTTTAGAAGGAGAAAACTGGAATTATTACTTAATAGCAACTACTTTAGAATGTTATTTATCTCAAATGTTAGTTGATTGGTACGGAGACATTCCATATACTGAGGCTAATAACCCTGAAATATTTCAACCAAATTTTGATTCAGGACAGGATGTTTACGATTTAATGATTTCAGACCTTGATAAAGCTTTAGGTTATAATTTAGGAACATCTGAAGGTAAAGCACCAGGAGCAGATGATTTAATTTTTGGTGGCGATATGACCAATTGGGTTAAATTTGCTAATACACTTAAATTAAAAATATTTTTACGCCAAACCGAAGCTAGGCCATCAGTTGCTCAAGCAGGAATTACTGCATTGTTAAACTCAAATGCTCCTTTCTTAGATGTAGACGCATCTTTGACAGGTTTTACAGATGCACCAAATTTGAGTAATCCTTTATATGAGTCAGACAAAAGACAATTAAATACTACACTAAATTTGAGAGCTAGTACAACTATGCATTCATATTTAACAGCTAATAGTGATGAAAGAATTTCTTTATACTATTCTCCAGGTAATTCATTAGATCAAGGAGATTATGATAGTACTGCGTCTCCAAGTTCTGTTGCTGTTTCAATATTACATCCTGAGACTCCTGTTTATTTTATAAGCCTTGAAGAAAGCTTATTTATGCAAGCAGAAGCTATGGAACGCTACAAAAGTGGTTCTGGAGCAAAAGCCTTATATGATGCAGCTATTGCAGAAAATTTTAACAAATGGACATTAGATGGTTCAACTTATACTGCTCCTTCTGGAGTTTATGAATATCCTACAGGTACATTTGATGATAAACTTACAGCTATAATTACTCAAAAGTGGTTAGCAAGTTATCCTGGAAATGGAGCAGAAGCCTTCTTTGAATGGCATAGAACTGGTATACCTGCTACATCTTCTGTTCCACAAACAGATGTTGGTTATGTTCCTGGTGAATTTGCAGTTTCAGTAACTGGTGTTCTTGGAAATGGTTTTCCTCAACGCTTATTATATCCTAACACGGAAACGTCTAGAAATGCAAATGCTCCAGCAGTGGCACCTATTACTACACCAATTTGGTGGAATAAATAATAAAAAAAAAGAGAAATTATGAAAAAAATATTAATGAGTTTAGTTTGTATTACAACACTCTTTTTGAGTTCTTGTACTACTGATACAACTGGTGATGTATCAAAAGTAACTGTTTTTCCTGAAATTTCGGCAAAAGGAGATCCTGTTATGTTTTTAGAATTAGGGGGAACTTTTGCAGATCCTGGGGCATCAGCTTCAGTTGCAGGAGCGCCTGTTGAATTTCAAACATCTAGTAATGTTGATAATAGTACGCCTGGATTTTATACTGTAAATTATTCAGTTGAAAACAGCGATGGTTTTGAAGCTGTAGCTTTTAGAACAGTAATTGTTTATGAAAACAATGGAACAGTTGCTGGAGTTTACTGGGGAAGAAGAACAACTAGAGGAATTGAAAGCCCTATTCTTGTGTCAACTAGATCTGACGGAAATTTTAATTGCACAGATATTTTAGGAGGTTATTATGAACAAAGTACAAATAATTACGGTCCAAATTATGGTGCAGATGCAGTAATTACAGTTGATATATCAGCAGGAACAGTAACTTCAACTGGTAGTACTATTGGTTTTGGTCCAGTATCTATGAGTGGAGGAACCATCTCTGCAGATGGAAGAACAATGAACTGGACAGGAACTTTAGATAATTATGCTTTTGGTTTTCCTGTAGAATTAGTTAAAATAACACCATAAATAAAACAATATAGAAATGAAAATATTTAAAAATAAATTTAAAGCACTACTTCTAAGTGCATTTTTAATCACATCATTTATTGCTTGTGATGAAGGTGGAAATCCCGATCCTGGAGCAACAGCTTTGGTTAATATAGCAGGCGACTGGACTGTAGACATTTTAAGAGATGGATCTGAATTTAGTCATGGACATATAAGTACATATAACACATCTGCTAATATAGCTACAGAATTCTGGTTAGATGATTTGGAAAGTGGATGGGGTTTAAAATCTAAAGTTAATTTTAACGAATCTGAATTAGCTTTTTCTGGAGAAAACTTAGCAGAGTTATATTATGATGTTACAGTTACTATTACAGATGGAGTATTTGTAAAAAATGGAACTACAGCTCCTAGTGGAACTGTAACTGATAGTATCTATTTTAAAGCTGTTTTTTCAGATGTTCCAACTCGAGTATTTGAGTATTATGGACATAAAAGAACAGGTTTTAGAGAAGATGAATAAATATTAGAATTTAGTTTTATATAAAAGTCATCCATATCTTTTTGGATGGCTTTTTTTTTATAAAATAATTAACTATTGTATCTTTATAAAAAATGTTTAGAATGAAATTTTATTATTCATTATATCTTCTTTTAACTTCTTTATTATTTACTTCTTGTACAAGAGATAATAACATCCCTCTAAACCAAGAAAAAAAACAACAACCAGATATAGACATAGAAATACCTATTTCAAATACTATAGGAGTAATAACAAATGAAAAAGGGATTTATGATGGCTATACATTATTTACTCCATCCAAATCAAAGAATACATACTTAATAAATAATTGTGGTGAAGTATTAAACCAATGGACAAGCAATTATTTTTCTGGAAAATCAGTTTATTTATTAGAAGATGGCTCTATTTTAAGGTCTGGTGAAATACTAAATCCGAATATAAAAATTGGAGGTATAGGAGGGGTTATAGAATTATTTGATTGGAATAACAATCTTATATGGAGCTACGAATACTCTTCTAATCAATTTAGTCACCATCATGATGCTATTCCAATGAAAAACGGTAATATACTATTATTAATAGCCTCAATAAAAACTGGAACAGAATCTATTGCAATAGGGAGAGATCCTGAAACCATGGCTACAAATGAATTATACAATGAACAAATAATAGAAATAGAACGTGTTGGGAGTAATGATATAAACATAGTTTGGGAATGGAATATTTGGGATCATTTAATTCAAGATTTTGATAATAAAAAAGCTAATTTTGGAATTGTAAGCGAAAACCCTCAATTATTAGATATCAACTTTGTTGGTAGGTCTGGATCAAAAGCTGATTGGTTACATGCAAATTCAATCCAATATAACGAGCATTTAGATGAAATAATTATAAGTTTTCAAGGCACTAGTGAATTTTTTATTATTGATCATTCAACGACTACCTCTGAAGCTGCAACGCATATTGGTGGAAATAAAGGTAAAGGAGGTGATATACTTTATAGGTGGGGCAATCCTGCAGCTTATAAATTAGGAACAAAAAATGATAGAACTTTATTTGGACAACATTACCCTCATTGGATACCAGATAATTATACAGACGGGGGTAAGATTTTAATTTTCAATAATGGATTAGATCGTCCAGATGGAGATTACTCAACTGTTAACATAATTAATCCTTTAAAGGATAGTTTTGGTAACTACTTATTTAATTCTGGGTCCCCATATGGACCAATCAGTGCCGAATGGGAATACAAAGACATTGGTAATTTCTTCTCAGAAATTATTTCAAGTGCACAACGTTTACCAAATGGAAACACTATAATATGTGAAGGACAAATGGGGCGCTTTTTTGAAATTAATGAAGTTGGACAAAAAGTTTGGGAATATATTAATCCAGACTCTGCAAATGGTATATTAAGTCAAGGAGAAGAAGGCTTAGATATCGCTGTTTTTAGAGCATTAAAATATAGCAAAGATTATCCTGCTTTTCAAAATAAAGACCTATCAGCAGGTAATCCAATAGAAATAAATCCAAATATTGGGAATTGCCAATAAAAGAATATACTAAAAAACCACCTCTACCGAGGTGGTTTTTTTTATACCTTTACCCCATGCAAGAACAAACACAAATTTTTGGTATTAGAGCTATTATTGAAGCTATAAATGCGGGTAAAACAATTGATAAGGTATTCCTTCAAAAAGGATTAAAAGGAGAACTGTTTAGTGAATTAGAAAGTGTATTAAGAAAAAACAGTATTAACTCATCTTATGTTCCTGTTGAAAAACTCAACAGATTAACAAGAAGTAATCACCAAGGTGCTGTGGCACAAATATCACCTATTGCTTTTCATGATATGGAAACGTTAGTTACTAGTGTTTTTGAATCTGGCAAAACTCCTCTGTTTTTATTGCTTGACCAATTAAGCGATGTACGTAATTTTGGTGCTATCATTAGAACTGCAGAATGCACTGGTGTTGACGGCATTATTATCCAGAAAAAAGGTGGTGCTCCTGTAAATGGAGATACTATTAAAACAAGTGCAGGTGCTGTTTTTAAAATTCCAATTTGTAAAGTAGATCATATTAAAGATGCTGTGTTTTTTATGCAAGCATCAGAAATCAAAGTAATTGCTGCTACCGAGAAAACAGACAACACCTTATACGATGTTTCTTTTAAAGAACCTTGTGCAATTATTATGGGTTCTGAAGATAGAGGTATAAATCCCTCTACTTTAAAAGTTGTAGATGCTAAAGCAAAGTTACCCTTGTTAGGAGATATAGAATCTTTAAATGTATCAGTTGCTTGTGGTGCTTTTTTATATGAAGCAGTAAGACAACGTCGCTAATCTTTATTTTCTTTATAAGTATAATTTATTGTAGGTGCTTGCTCCTCCTCTATTTCTGGTTCAATAGATTCTATAAAGTTTCCATCTGCATCAAAATGTTTTAAAAACGGATCGTTAGCTTCATTATAATGTTCCTGTTCCCAAATATATTTTTTTGGTTTTGCTATTTGCTTCCGAAAAAACAGAGCAAATAAAAGCCCTGTTATTAAACCCGATAAATGACCTTCCCATGAAATCTCTTCTTTAATTGGAGTAATACCCCAAATCATACTTCCGTAAAGAAAGATAACTAAAAGAGACAATGCTATTAACCGATAATGTTTAGCAAAAACACCTTTAAAAAAGGTAAAACTTACCAATACATAAATAAGTCCGCTTGCTCCTATATGATAGGATGGCCTCCCAATACACCAAGTTAAAAAACCTGAAAATAAAATTCCTAAAAGAATAACTTTCCAAGCAATGGGTCTATAGAAATAAAACAAAGCCATTGATAGCACAAATAACGGAATTGTATTATGATATATGTGTGTAATATCTCCATGAATAAACGGACTAAAAAGAATACCGCGTAATCCTTTTATTGTTTGAGGATACACGCCGTACTTACTAAAATTGAAACCAAAACGCACCTCAAACCAAAATACTAACCAAATAGTTAGCACAAAAAAAATGGGATACCCAACAACGCCTGTCGAGAATTTAAAATGTTCGTGTTGTTTCATTACACTAAATATAGCAAATAGTTAACCAACTTAGTATTTGGTGCTAAATTGGCAGATATACCCGCGTGAGGGATTATCTTTTAAGGATACTTCCAAAACAAATACAACCATTAATTATCCAAATTCTTTAAAAGATTTCTGTTTACACAGGAATAAATCTTTAATTTTACATTATGAATGTGAATGAACCTTTAGCGGAACGATTAAGACCCAAAACTCTAGAAGACTATATTAGTCAAACACACCTAGTTGGAGAAAGCGGTACATTAACGCAGCATATAAAACAAGGTTTAATTCCATCCATGATTTTTTGGGGACCACCTGGTATTGGAAAAACAACACTTGCCAATATTATTGCATCCGAATCTGGCAGACCCTTTTACACCCTTAGTGCCATAAATTCCGGAGTAAAAGATATTCGAGATGTTATTGAAAAAGCAAAGCAAAGTGGTGGTTTATTTACCACCAAAAACCCTATTTTATTTATTGATGAGATTCATAGATTTAGTAAATCACAACAAGATTCGTTATTACAAGCTGTAGAAAAAGGTTGGGTGACTTTAGTTGGAGCAACAACCGAAAACCCAAGTTTTGAAGTTATTCCCGCATTGCTTTCTCGCTGTCAAGTTTACATTTTAAATGCATTTGATAAAACCGATTTAGAAACCCTTTTAAAGCGTGCTATAGAAAAAGACGAACTCTTATCCAAAAAAGACATAAAACTAAAAGAAACAAGCGCCTTAATAAGACTTTCAGGCGGTGATGCAAGAAAGCTTTTAAATATTTTTGAACTGATTGTAAACTCTGAAGGTTCAGATTCTGTTATTATTACAGACGACCGTGTTTTACAAAAAATTCAAAACAATACGGTACGTTACGATAAAACGGGCGAACAACATTACGATATTATTTCGGCATTCATAAAATCTATTCGTGGTAGCGACCCCAACGCTGCGGTTTATTGGTTAGCACGGATGATTGAAGGTGGCGAAGATGTTAAATTTATTGCGAGACGCTTACTTATTGCTGCCAGCGAAGATATTGGAAATGCCAACCCCACGGCTTTGGTTATTGCAAATAATACCTTTCAGGCGGTTTCTACTATTGGCTATCCAGAATCCAGAATTATATTAAGTCAATGTGCAACTTATCTGGCATGCTCACCCAAAAGTAATGCAGCTTACACAGCTATTGGCAATGCGCAACAATTGGTAAAACAAACAGGCGATTTATCGGTACCATTAGGTATTAGAAATGCACCAACAAAGTTAATGAAAGAGCTTGGTTATGGAGATGATTATAAATATTCGCATAATTACGAAAACAACTTTGCAGAGCAAGAATTTCTACCAGACAGTATTAAAAACACCACATTTTACGAACCTGGTAATAATGCTAGAGAAAATGCACACCGCGAGTTTTTAAAACAACGTTGGAAAGATAAATACGGTTATTAATTTTTGGGCGTTACCCCAAGGGTCGGGCTTTCCGCTACAATCTTTTGCGAAAAGCAAAAGGATTTTCACTGCAATCCCTAACGCAACATCACGTTACAAAATAAACTTTATATTAAAATTTAATATTTAGAACTTCTTGCTTTAAAACATCATTCTCGTAATATTCTAAAACCCAATCAGTACCCTTTTTAGATAACGTACCGTTTTTATTTATAACTAAAAAAACATCCTTCATACTTGTTTTCTTAATTTTATAAACCACTTTTGGAGAGCTATCAACTAACTGAAAACCATTTTCAATTTCCTGAGCATATAAAACATTAGATGCTACTTTTTTTACAGCTACTTCTTTAGGCTCTACTTTTTCTACAGGAACCTCTTCTACTATTTCAACAACAGCTTCTTCAACCTCTTCAACAACCTCAGCTTTCTTTTCTTTTTTAAGAGTTTGAATTTCTTCTTTTAACTTTTTTATTTCTTCAGAAGTTTCAGCTTTAACTTCTTTCTTTGTTGATACTACAACTACATCTTCAGCTTTTGGTTCATACTTGTAATTAGCAGCTTCAATAGACTTAAAGGCATTACGAAGTGCTTCTGTATAAGCCTTTTTATATTCCTTCTCCCTACTCTCCCCTACTTCAGATGTATAAACAACTTGATCATTACAGCCTTTTAATGTCACTAATAATTTCGTTTTAAAAAGCCCATTATCTTTTGTAACATTAGATCGTAATGCCAAACATCTGTTTCTTACCAAATCTTCAGGGTATTCATCACCTTCCATCAAAGTTTCAAATCCATATTTATTAAACAAAAATTTAGTTAATGCATTTAATTGATATTGATTACTCTCTTTTAAAAAATCATATTTTGTTGGAACAATCACATATTTGTAATTGTTTAAATTGGCTTGTGCAAATACAGAAGTTACAATTAAGCATGTAACAAGTAAAGAAAAAAACTTAGTCTTCATTTTTATTAAATATATAGTTAAAACCTAAATGTAAATATACACTTTGTGTCTGTTAAATTATAAAATCATCTCATCTAAACGAGATAATTAACTTTTATTTTCGATTTACAAATACTTTTTCAAATCTAAAAGCGCATTAATTTGTTTCAAATTATTATCTAATGTCACATTATTAACATCAAAAAAAATGACATCCATTCCTATATCTAAAGCTCCTAAAATATCGGCTTCATAATTATCTCCAATCATAACACTTTTACTAACATCGGCATTTGCTAATTGTAGTGCATAGTTAAATATTTTAGGATTTGGCTTTTTAACGCCAACCATTTCAGAATTTGTAACCGTTTTAAAATAATGATGAATATTAGACTTCGTTAATTTACCATGTTGCACTTCTTCAAATCCATTTGTTATTATATGAAGATTGTATGTTGTACTTAGGTACTCAAGTATTTCAAACGTATTATCAAATAAGTGATTATAACTTGTTAAGTGTGTTATATAATCATCTGACAATTTATAAATTAAAGACGATTCAACTTGAAGATTTAATGCTAAAAAAGCATCATTTAGTCTACCAAAACGAAGCGCCTCCTTCTCAATTTTTTCTTCTCTATAAAGTTTCCAATACATTAAATTTATAGGTTCATAATGCGATAAAAAATACTGTAAATCAACTTCTATATTATTTATTTCAAATATTTTATTAAAAGTTAAGGCTGAGTTTTTATCAAAATCCCAAAGTGTATGGTCTAAATCAAAAAACACATCGGTAATACCATTAAGCTTCTTCATTTGCCGAATCTAAAATTATATTAAACAATTCTTTAAATCCATTCCATCTTTCTTTATCGCTAAAAGTATAGTTATGAAACACAGGAACAAACTCACCGTTTACTTGCTTTACTTCATTAATAATTTCGTTTAAAACTTTCTTTTTATCTAATAACGATTTTGTTTTTAAAAACGCATAGTCCATAAGATGATATGGACAAATTTTCAATGGTGTTTGTGTTTCATAATCTAAATCGTAAAATAAAAAAGGCGTGCATGATCCTGCTCTAAACCCAATTTCATTTACATAGCCCATGGTATAATCTTCTCTAATTTCTAATTCGGTATAGTTTCTATAAGATTCAGGCAAATTAAGTTTTGAAAACGACTGTCTAGAAGCTTTTAATGGGTTGTTAATAATATCTTCCATTCGCATTTTTTCCTTTTTCAATATAACAGCGTCATCAATAGCAAAAAATGACGTTTTTAAACCTACTTTACAATAATCTGCCACATGCTTTATAAGTGAAACAAATTTTTTATTATTAACGTTAATACCTTTATCGTAAGTTGAATAATCGCCAATCATGAAGAAAAACAAAAACTTAAACTTTGATTGTTTCTGTCTATTAATTATATACTTAAAAGTATCAAATGGGTCATGTTTAAAACCAAGAATTACCATGAATCTATAATACAAACTTTTAAACCTTAACCTAAACAAATCTTTTACAGCACCTCCAAAAGTTCTCATTATGCCTTTTAATTTATAACTGTAGGCACAAGGCACATCTATAATAGGTTTAATGCGATACGTTCTTTCTGAAAATTGATATTCTGGAAATTGATTTTGTAAAGCTTCTTTAAACTTATAGGCCCAAATATCAACCACTGGTTGATGTAAAAAATTGTTTTTATAAGCTATACTTTCAGAAGCTGTAAAACGTCCGTATTCGTCTTTTACATGTGGTAAATATTCTTCGTAACGCGATAACAAATAAAAGGACGCAGAAAAAATATCAAACGGCATGGAGCATTTATCGCCTATGTAAAAAAAGCATTTTGTAGCATCCCAATCGTGTATATTAAATTCAACATCACTTAGTCCTTGCTCAAATAAAATATCATGACTTTTTACAAAAAACTCATTACCCAGCTGTTGTTTTGTATAAGACATTTTTAAACTATCATGAGCAATAAAAGCCTCTATTTTTGTTGTAAAGGAGACCTCAACACCCAAAATTCGGGTACAAATATGTTTAAAAACATATTTTACGCGTGGTGTTATTTTATGTGTATAAACTAAAAGCATAGTCCCTCTCTGTCCTTTGGACATCTCTCCCAAAGGGAGAGAATATCGTTAATCAATTTATAATATTCCTTCATCGGCAAAACTAAAGTATGCATTTTCGGTTATAATAAGATGGTCTAATACTTTTATATCTAAACTTTCTGCTGCTATTTTTAATTTTGAAGTAATATGCTTATCGGCTTCACTAGGCTTTAAAGCTCCAGATGGATGATTATGTGCTAAAACTAATCCTGTAGCACCAACCTCTAACGAACTTTTTATTACCAATCGCACATCAACCAAGGTTCCTGTAATTCCACCTTTACTTAATTGATTTTTTTGAATAACCTTATTAGAATTATTTAAATAGATAACCCAAAACTCTTCATGTTGCAAGTCGCCAATAACAGGTTGCATAAGTTCGAAAACCGAATTACTAGACGTTATTTTCTTTTTATCTAAGGCCAATTCACCTCTTCGGCGTCTTCCTAATTCTAGAGCTGCTGCAATAGTTATTGCTTTAGCTTCGCCAATGCCCTTAAACTCGGTAAGCTGCTTAATTGATAGCTTTCCTAATTCGCTTAAATTATTATTAACACTTGCTAAAATTCGTTTACATAATGCTACCGCGCTTTCGTCTCTGTTACCCGATCCTATTAAAATAGCAACCAACTCAGCATCACTTAAAGCGGCCTTACCTTTATAGAGCAACTTTTCGCGAGGTTGATCGTCTTGACTCCAGTTCTTTATTGAAAACGATGATGGCTTTTCTTGCATTTGTTAAAGATAAATATTGTAATTCTATAAATCAACAATTGATATTAAAAAGGTATACCAAACATAAACTGTACTAAGCTCAAAATCTTGATTTTATAATAAACCCTAACTAAATCCGTTTATCACTAGACACTAAAACAACTTAACATCAGTTAATTAGAACAACTTCATAAATGCTTAAAAAACTATTCTGCTGCTTCTTTTTCCTTTTTACAAACATTTTAGTAATTGCACAAACACCTCAAAAAACAGTTATTGCAGTTAGGGGTGATGGCGTTTATTCCATACTTCGTAAAAATGGTATTGCCCCAACAAAGTACTTTAAAGAATTTATTAAACTAAATAAGAAAAACTTAAAACCGAACAACGGATTACTAATAGGTAAATCCTATATTTTACCAAGAATTGAAAAAGACTCAATAATTAACACAATAAAGCCAGCTGTAATAGTTAGTATTCCTAAAGAAACGACACAGAAACCTATTGATACAATGATACCAATAGAGAAAGTTAACAACCCTGTTTTTGGAAAAAAATACAATCCGGTTGCAATAGAAAACAAAAAACTAAAAGGTGCTATTTATTATTTAATTTCTGGACATGGTGGTCCAGACCCAGGAGCCACAGAAACATACAATGGGAAACTTATTTCTGAAGACGAATATGCTTATGATGTTACTTTACGTTTAGCGAGGATGCTTATATCTCATGGAGCAAAAGTTTATATCATTATTAAAGATAAGAATGATGGTATTCGTGATGGCAAAATATTAGAAGTAGATTATGACGAATTTTGCTACCCAGAAAACACTATTCCTAGAAATCAAAAATTAAGATTACGACAACGAACAAAAGCTGTCAATAATTTATATTTAAAACATAAAGGCGCTTACCAAAGGTTAATTGTTACACATGTTGACAGCCGAAGTAAAAGCAAAAACATTGATGTATTTTTCTATCATCATATTAACAGTAAAAGCGGCAAACGGTTAGCCGAAAACATTCATAATTCTTTTAAAGAAAAATACACAGAACACCAACCAAATAGAGTATACGCTGGTACAGTAAGCTCAAGAGGTCTATATTTAATAAAAAATACATTGCCAGCCATGGTTTATATTGAATTGGGTAATATAAAAAATAAGAAAGACCAAAAACGAATTCTTAATTTTGAAAACAGAGAAGCCTTAGCAAATTGGATTCATAATGGGCTTTTGGCTGATTATGATGAGAGTGGAAATTAAGTTTTAAACTTATTAAAAAACAAAAACCGACACTCTTTAGTTAAACTTCTAATCAAATTTTTCAATTAATTGCATTGGAAATTGAATTCTGAGTTTATCTTGCTCATCTCGATAATCTTTATAGTTATCCCATCTATGTTTTTTAAAAAACTTTTGATTTTTATGACGCAACTCTTCTACTGCTTCACGATGAGCTGATAACACATTAATATAATCTTGATAGGTTGCTTCCTTTTGATAAGAATATTCGAAAAGGACGTCTTCATTAATATAATTCTTAAACTCTTCTGACAACTTTTTATCAAAAATTATTGAATTATTCACTTTCACTAAACTTCCTACAGATACTCTTAACGTATCCATTGGAATTTGATTTTCAGAAAAATATGGCATGTTAAAATAAAATGGTATTCGGATATTTGTAGTGTCTTTTAAACTCAAAACACCTTTTGAAATTTTGAACTTGATTGAATTTACATCATAGCTTTTAGTCAAAGTATCTTCAGAAATAACATATAAAACTCTACTTTGGTTTATACTTATTAGTTCTGCCTCTATTTTTTTAATATATCTTATATCTAAATTTTTGTCAGCCGAAATTTGGACGAACATAAAATGAATTAATTCTTCTCTTAATTGTTTCCTTTCATGTACAATAATATTTGGAAGTTCATTTAAATCTATTCTTTCTCTTCTTTCTGTATATATTGCCAAATCTCCTTTGGTATCTAATTCTACTTTAAAGGAAACTCTTGGATTCCTCCAACCTAAAGGTTCGTCATGAAATTTTGAACTTGGCAAATTGATTATAGGGTTGTTTTCAAGCAGACCTTTATCTATAGATTTATAGTCAATAACATTTACCCAACTTAAGCCAAATGATAAGACAATAAGAATTACTAAATGAAGAAATTGTATTTTTATTCGGTTCTTTGGAAGAACCCTAGATAAAGCTTTCCAAGACTCTAAATACAATACAAAAAGTAAAAGATAAGCATATAATTTAAAAGAAGGTAAAAAGTTAATATCAACACAACACATTGTTATAACTCCAAAAACAAATCCAATTTTCACAAACCAATAACTGAAAGAAAAATTAAGAAATATTTGATCATTTATAATCCTTTTTCTTAGTGGATTTAATCTAGAAATAACTCTTGAAGGTCTACTAGTAATTGAAAGGATAGTTATCGAATTTCCAAAAACTATCGATAACCCTGCAAAGAATAAATTATAAAACCTTCTTTCTGAACTGTTGAAGATATGTGGTGTATCATCATAACCAAAAGAGAACAATCTAAAAGCCTCATTTAAAGCACAAAGAAAACTATAAATCGTTAAAGTTGACAATAAACCAATCATAATAGAAATTACAACCCAGTTTGTTGGAACACGTTTAAAGCTTACACGTGAATCATAAAAAAGTCTACTGAATTTCATATGGCAGATATTTATACTAAATTAGTATAAATTGTCCCCAAATAGTTACAAGAAAATAATGACAATTTAAAATTAGATAGATTACTCAATCAGCTCCTTAACAGCATCAAAATCCAAACCACCATAATTACCTGAACTCATTAAAAGCAAAGCTTTATTATCAAAATTTTGCGAGAATAAAAAGGCTTTAAAATCGTCTGGATTGGTGTAAATAATTAAATCGTCTCGCTGAAAAGCATTTGATATTTGATTGTGTGTTACTTCTTCTAGTTTTTTAATTTCAACGGCGTGTGGAGAATAAAATACTATTGCAACATCGGCAGCATCTAATGCGCCTTTGTATTCTTTTAAAAATTCAGCATTTAAACTACTATAAGTATGTAGTTCTAAACAGGCAACCAAGGTTCTGTTTTGGTATTGTTCCTTAACGGCTTTGGTAGTAGCTTCTACTTTACTTGGTGAGTGTGCAAAATCTTTATAGGCAACACTGGTTTTAGTTTCAGCTATTTTTTCTAAACGTTTGCTGGCGCCTTTAAAAGTAGCAATGGCTTCGTAAAAATCGTCTTCATCAATGCCCATATGTTGGCAAATCCACTTAGCGCCTGCTAAATTGTTTAGATTATGTTTCCCAAATACTTCGATAGGCAATGCGCCTTCTGGCGTTTCTAAAAGTGTTTCGCCGTTTTCAACGGTATATTCTGGAGTTTTATAAGCTATTTTTCTAATGGTATTTTCGCTAGCTTCAACAACGCGTTTAACTTCTGGGTCTTCTTCGTTGTAATTAATACTTCCTCCGTTAACAATAGAATCGACAAAAATGCTAAACTGCTCTACATAATTCTCGTAGGTTGGAAACACGTTAATATGATCCCAAGCTATACCACTTAGCAAAGCAATATTGGGCTTGTATAAATGAAATTTTGGTCGCATATCTATTGGCGAACTTAAATACTCATCACCCTCTAGCACCATGAAATCATTATCTTCTGTAAGTTTTACCATAACATCAAAACCTTCAAGCTGCGCACCTACCATATAATCAACATCACGATCGTGATAATGCATAACGTGAAGAATCATAGAAGTTATAGTTGTTTTACCATGACTTCCTCCAATAACCACACGAGTTTTATGCTTAGACTGTTCGTACAAAAACTCTGGATACGAATAAATTTTAAGTCCTAATTCTTGAGCTTTTAAAAGTTCGGGGTTATCAGCTTTTGCATGCATGCCCAAAACAATAGCATCTAAATTTTGAGTTATTTTTTCTGGATACCAGCCAAAAGTTTCTGGCAAGAGTCCTTTGACATCTAATCTAGATTTTGATGGTTCAAAAATAGTATCGTCGCTTCCTGTTACTTGGTATCCTTTATTGTGTAATGCAATGGCTAGATTATGCATGGCAGAACCTCCAATAGCTATAAAATGTACGTTCATGGTATTGTTTTGAATACTTCAAATATACTTTTTTGCCACGAATACACGAATATTTTATGTTTGAATTTTGACTCTAAATTAAAAAGAAAATGGTGATAGCTAAGACTGAAAGCAGCAAATATACCCGCGTTAGGGATTGAACGGTTCGACTGCGCTCACCGCAGGCTAAATGTTTGAGCTCTCCCGTTTTTTTCGGGAAGCGAGTAGTGAAAGCCCGACCTGAAAGGTAACGCCCAAATACTAAAGATTTGAAATTTTCGCCTTTAGCTTATAGAACATCTTGATTTTTGGCAATTTGGCAAGGGCTAAATCAATATACTTTAAGGCTTCTGTTTTATTGTTTTTATGCATATAAATTTGTGCCAACCGGTAATGCGCCCATGCTTTTGGAACGCCATCGGCTTCTGAATAATTTTTTAAATAAGTGTTTAAACATTGCTCCCCTTTTTCTAATTCGACATTATACTCTGCTGCCACTTTTCCTATTTGATAATGCAAAGCATTTCGGTTATGTTTCTTTTGAGCTTCTTGTATGTTTTTAATAGCTTTTTCGGGCGCTTCCTCTTTTTCGTAGAGCTTTGTTAACTTATTAAAACAGGTTAACGATCCGCCTTCTTTTATTGCCATTTTATAATATTTTTCGGCTTGTTCAGGTTCGTCGTCATACTCATAAATATAGCCTTTGGCTAGATAGCCATCAACTTTTGAAAGTTTTTCTAGCTCTTCTGCATAATGTAGCGATTTGCTTTTACTACCTCCAATAATTCCGGGTAATTGCATGTACAATTCTACCAAAGCCCAACGGGTTTCTATATGGTTGGGATCTAACTCGGCAGCTTTAATAAATGATGCTTTTACATCTCCTATAAAGCTAATAGCTTTTAGTTTATTTTGTAATGCTTTCATGCCCAAAACACCTCCGTACTTGTAATGATAATTTGCGCTTTTAGGATTTATTTTTACTAATTTTTTATAAGAATCAATAGCCTCATTCCATTTTTTTTGATGTCCGTAAGCATCTCCTAAAAGCTCAATGGCTTCTATATTATTAGGGTTTGTTTTGAGATATTGGCTAATTAAAGTTTCTGCTTTTTCAAATTGATTATTTTTAAAAAGCATTTTTACATCATCAAAACTTGTTTGGCTAAATGCCAATAGAGGATAAATCAATAAGAACCAAAAGATTTTCATAGAAATTGAGTCGGTATCACAAAAATAAGCTTTCAGTAATAAACTGAAATTATTTTAACATTTACACTTAAATATTGACTTCGGTTTTATTGATAAAAATCCTACCTTCACTCAACCAAACAACCGCTTTACTCATTTCTGTTTTTGGTATAACTTTTGAAAGTAATTTAGAGGTAAACTTTTAGCTATGAAATACACACTATCTATATTAATGATTATTCTTTTTTCTAATTTCTCTAAAGCACAAACCAATGATTACAAAAATCTTTGGAGCAAAGTTGATGCGTTTGAAATACAAGGTTTACCAAAATCGGCATTAAAAGTTGTTGAATCTATTGAAAAGCAAGCCACAAAAGAAAACAACGCACCTCAACTTATAAAAACGATGCTTTTTAAAAGCAAATTTGCGTTAATTTTAGAGGAAGATGCGCAGCTAAAAATTATTAATGATTTTAAAACTGAAATTAAGAAAACCACATTTCCAACAAAAAACATTTTAGAAAACTTACTTGCCAATTTATACTGGCAATACTTTAACCAAAACAGATGGAAATTTTATAATAGGACTAAAACATTGGAAAAAGTAGATGCAGAAGATTTTAGAACTTGGGATTTAAAAACACTTTTTAACGAGGTTCATGTGCATTACCAAAACTCGCTACAAAACAGATTAATGCTTCAATTAGAACCTTTAAACAAGTATGATGATATATTAAAACTTCAAAAGGATTCTAAAATATACAGACCAACATTGTTTGATTTTTTAAGTCATAATGCCTTAGAATTTTATAAAACAAATGAAACTAACATTAGCAAACCTGCTTATAAGTTTGAAATTGATAATGCTGAATTTTTGAGTGACATGCATACATTTTCAAGTTTAAAAATAAAATCAAAAGATTCAACCTCATTGCAATTGAATGCTTTAAAAATTTATCAAGATTTAATTCAGTTTCATTTAAAAGATGATTCGCCTTTAGCTTTAACTGATGTAAATATTAATCGTTTAAAGTTTGTTAATCAATTCGCAACCTTTAGTGACAAACAAACTATATTATTAGAAACCTTAAAAGCTGAAAGAGAAAAACTCAAAGCCCATGAAGCATCAACATTGTATGCTTATGAAATAGCCTCCATATACTACAACCAAAGCAATGAATACCAAGCAAGAACAAAGGAAGAACACCGTTGGAAAGCTAAAGAGGCTATAGATATATGCAACAAGATAATTTCTAAATTCCCAAAAAGCAAAGGTGCAGAAAAATGTGCTGTTTTAAAGCAACGTATTGAGCAACAAACTCTTCAAATTACAACAGAAAGTTATCTTCCAATTCTTCAAGATGCACGTTTATTAATTAAATATAAAAACTTAAATCGACTACAATTTAAAGTTTATATACTAACTCGAAATGAATTAGAAAAATTTAATAAAATCTATAAAAAAGAAGAACAATTAGATTTTATTAAGAAATTAAAAGCAACAACCAAATGGGACTCTAACTTACCTAACGAAAACGATTACCAAACACATACAACTGAAGTTTTATTGCCAAAATTACACAACGGCAATTATTTAATTTATGGAGCACCTGAAAACGATAAAAATACGTTTGCATTTAGCACGATACAAGTCACTAATTTAGCGCTAGTTGAAAACAATAATGAAGACCATAAAACCTTTCAAGTTATAGATAGAAATAACGGAAAACCAATTGTTGATGCTAAAGTTGAACTTAGTTTTATAAAAAATAATAGCCGAAACATACAAACTAAAAATTACACAACAAATACAAAAGGGCTTATTAAATTTGAAAAAAACAACAACTCCTACAGAAATTTTAAAGCAAAAGTTAACTACGAAAACGACTTAGCATATTTTGGGAATTACTATGTGAACCGAAAATACAAACAAGAACAAGAAACAGTAAATTATAAATCTTTCTTATTTACTGATAGAAGTATTTACAGACCTGGACAAACCGTATACTTTAAAGCTATTGCTATGAAAACTAACGATGGTAAATCTGAAGTTTTAGAAAATGAAAACGTTTACGCTATTTTGTATAATGTAAATGGTGAAGAAATAAAAGAACTTAATTTTAAAACTAATGAATTCGGCTCAATTTCAGGGGAATTTATTTTACCAAACAATGGATTAACAGGACAATACCATATTGAATTTGATGCAAAATCTGGTTATGACATGGAAAGTCACCACTACTTTTCTGTTGAAGAATATAAACGCCCTAAGTTTGAAACCAAATTTAATCCAGTAACCGACACCTATAAAGTAAATGATTCTGTAACTATAAAAGGTAATGCTTTAGCTTATGCTGGTAGTAATATTACCGATGCTAAAGTAGTGTATCGTGTACATCGAAAAGTAGAATATCCACGTTGGTATTATTGGTATCGCCCAAATTTCAATAGTGAATCTCAAGAAATAACGCATGGAGAAACTATTACAAACGAAAAAGGTGAATTTGAAATCACTTTTAAAACGCAACCAGACCAAAGTGTAGATAAAAGTAGTCTCCCTATTTTTAAATATGAGATTACTGCCGATGTTACCGATTTAAATGGCGAAACACGAAGTGCAACAACTATTGTTAATGTTGGGTATCATACCTTAATGGCAAATATGTCGATCGAAAATCTTTTAGATAAAACTAAAAAGACACACGTCATAAATATTGATACAAAAAACTTAAACGGAGAATTTATTCCCGCTAAAGGAACTATTAAAATTTATAAATTATTAGCTCCAAATTCGGTTTTAAGAGTGCGTCCTTGGCCAGCTCCAGATTATCAAAATATTTCTGAAGAAACTTTTAAAAACCTTTTTCCGCATGATGCTTATACCAATGAACAAAATTCTAATAATTGGAAAAAAGGAAAACTTGCTTTTATAGCGTCTTTTAATACAGCAAACACAACCAAACTTAATCTTGGTAAAATTAAAAAATGGCAATCGGGAGAATACATCATCACTTTAGAAAGCAAAGATAAATTCGGGCAAATTGTAAAAGATGAAATTAAAACAACACTTTATAGTGATACAGATAAAACTTTAGCAGACCATCAACTATTCAGTATTACAAGTAATAAACCTAGTTACAATACAGGAGATACAGCTATTATAACTTTAGCCTCGGCAGCCTACAATTTAAACGTTACTGTTTCTATTGAAAAACAACACAAAATTATAAAAACACATGTCATTCAATTAAACAACAGTAAAGAAACAATTCGAATTCCAATAACCAGTGAGGATATTGGTGGATTTTCTATACAGTATAGTTTTGCTGCCTTTAATAGTTTTAAATCTGGTAGCTTAAATATTTCAGTACCGTATCCTAAAACCGATTTAGATATTGAAACCTCCACTTTTAGAGACAAGCTACAACCAGGAACTGATGAAACTTGGAGTTTTAAAATTAAAGGACCACAAGGAGAGAAAGTAAGTGCCGAATTACTAGCTAGTATGTATGATGCTTCTTTAGATCAGTTTAAACCTCATACTTGGAGTTTTAATCCCATTTCAAACCCAACATATTTCTCATACAATCAAAGCAATGCTATACAAAGCTTTGGAACACGTAGTTTTAGAGTTTATAATAAACGGTTTCGTTCATATTATAAACATCAAAATTATGATCAGCTAAATTGGTTTGGATTTAATTTTGGGAATAATGATTTTAAACGTTTGAGCATATTTAGAGAATATGCAGTGGAAGAAAAAGAATCTGATTTAGACGAAGTTGTAGTTGTTGGATATGGCACACAAAAGAAATCAAGTATAGTAGGTTCTGTCTCATCTGTTAGATCTGAATCAATAGAATTAGAAGACAAATTTAATTCCGATATGGAAATACCAAATGCCCCAACACCTTCACAGAATTCTATAAACAAAAAACCAAACTTCGACAACATCAAAATCCGTAAGAACCTTCAAGAAACAGCATTTTTCTTTCCGCAGTTAAAAACAGATGAAGAAGGCAACGTAAGTTTTAGCTTCACAACACCAGAAGCTTTAACCCAATGGAAACTACAATTATTAGCACACACCAAAACCTTAGAAAGCGCTACTAAAACTTTAACCACTGTCACCCAAAAAGAATTGATGGTTATTCCAAATGCACCACGTTTTTTACGTGAAGGCGATAATATTACCATTAGTTCAAAAATTACAAACCTAACAGAGAAAGAACTTACAGGACAAGCTATTTTAATACTAACAGATGCTATTTCTGGGAAAGATATTACCACAAAGCTACTCAATTCTCCCCCTTCGGGGGAGCTAGAGGGGGCTGCCTTCAACGTTCAAGCTAAAGGCAACACCCAAGTATCATGGAATCTAAATATTCCTGATGATGTACAAGCTGTGCAATATAAAATAATAGCGAAGTCTGGAACTTTTAGCGATGGCGAACAAAATGCATTGCCTGTTTTAAGCAACCGCATGTTAGTTACTGAAACATTGCCTATGTGGATTCGCTCTAACGAAACAAAAACATTCTCTTTAGATAAGCTAAAAAGTGCAGGCTCGTCAACAACACTTAAAAACCATAAGCTTACTTTGGAAATGACTTCCAATCCAGCATGGTATGCGGTACAAGCACTTCCGTATTTAATGGAATATCCTTATGAGTGCAACGAGCAGACGTTTAGCAGATATTATGCCAATGCTTTAGCAAGTCATATAGCAAATTCTAACCCTAAAATTCAAGAAGTCTTTAATCAATGGAAATCTCAAGATGCGTTAATTTCTAATCTTGAAAAAAATGAAGAATTAAAATCTATCTTAATTCAAGAAACACCTTGGTTACGTGATGCACAAAGTGAAACTGAGCAGAAAAAACGTATCGCCTTGTTATTCGATTTAAATAAAATGAATAACGAATTACAATCTGCCATGCGCAAATTAGAAAACAACCAAATGCCATCAGGAGGTTGGGCTTGGTTTAATGGTGGTCGAGAAAATCGATATATTACACAACATATTATTACTGGCTTTGGTCATTTGAATAAGTTAGGTGTTACTCTAAACACCAATGAGAAGGGTCATAATAAAATAATCAAAAGTGCCATCAACTATTTAGATGCTCAATTTATAAAAGAATACAAAGACATTAGAAAATACAATGAAAAAGTAGATTTAGCCAAAAACCATTTAAGCCATACGCAATTACATTATTTATACATGCGAAGCTTTTATCCAGAGATAAAAAAAACAAAAGAAGTTGAAACCATTATAGCATATTATCAAACTCAAATTCAAAAATATTGGTTGAGTAATTCTCTATATTCAAAAGGATTAATGGCTTTAATTTCACATAGAAATGAAGATTATAAAACAGCTTCTAAAATATTGAAGTCTTTAAAAGAAACGAGCATTACTTCCGAAGCATTAGGTATGTATTGGAAAGCAAATACTAATTCTTGGTATTGGTATCAAGCACCTATTGAAACACAAGCGCTTTTAATTGAAACTTTTTCAGAAATTGAAAATGATACTGAAACCATTGATAATTTAAAAATATGGCTTCTTAAAAATAAGCAAACTAACCAATGGAAAACAACTAAAGCGACTACCGAAGCTGTTTATGCCTTATTGCTTCAAGGAAATGATTGGCTAAGTGTAACCGATATGGTTGATGTGGTTATAGGCAGACAACAAATAGAGCCTTCAAAACTTGAAAACGTAAAAATTGAAGCTGGAACGGGTTATTATAAAACAGCATGGAATTCTGAAGAAATTAAACCTGAAATGGCTAAAGTTACCCTAACAAAAAAAGGAAATGGTATTGCATGGGGAAGTTTATACTGGCAATATTTTGAAGATTTAGACAAGATAACATCAGCTGAAACACCTCTTAAATTGAGCAAAAAACTATTCCTTAAAAAGAATACGGATAATGGTGAAGAAATAACTGAAATTACAAAAAGTACGCATTTAAAAGTAGGCGATTTGGTAAGTGTTAGAATAGAATTACGAAACGATCGTGCTATGGAATTTGTACACATGAAAGACATGAGAGCTTCTGGTTTAGAACCTGTAAATGTTTTATCACAATACAAATGGCAAGATGGCTTAGGATATTATGAAGCGCCTAAAGACGCCTCAACAAACTTCTTTTTTGATTATTTACCAAAAGGTGTTTATGTATTTGAATACGATTTACGTGTAAATAATGCTGGTAATATGAGTAATGGCATAACAACCATACAAAGTATGTATGCTCCAGAATTTAGCAGTCATAGCGAAGGGAAAAGAATTAATATAGAATAATTTAAATACAACATAGTTAGTTTCAATAAGCACTTCCGGCAAAGACTTATGTAAGATTTATTTTTATTTTATTATCTTTAAAGTTACTAACTAAAAACATTTTATTATGAATTCAAAAGTTTTTATGGCTCTAAGAATCCTTCTTGGAGTATTCGTTTTAGTTTTCGGACTAAACAAATTTCTTCATTTTATTCCAATGGAAGGAATGTCTGATGCAGCTGGTGCTTATTTTGGAGCTTTAATGTCTGCAAAAGTAATAACACTTGTTGCTATTGTAGAAATTATTGCAGGTTTAGCTTTAATTTTCAACAAGTACGGTGCTTTGTTAGCATTAATTTTAATGAGTGTTTCTGTAAATGCAGTACTATTTCATGCAACTCTTGACCCAGGAGGTATTGGTGGAGCTGCAGTTTTACTTATTCTAAACATTATTGTTCTTTATGGCTATAAAGACAGCTACAAAGCGCTTTTATAAAAATAATATAATTTCATATTACTAAAAAGAGGCTTTTTTTAAGTCTCTTTTTTCATATAACAGCATTTCGTTTTAATTCTTAACTTTACACGAAATAAATAATTATTAGTTTGAAAAAACTATTACTCCAAAACAATTCTATTTACAAATACTTTAATGCAATTATTTTACTTCTTATTGTATTATTAGTCATGTCTTGTGGAACAAAAAAAAGCATCACCCAAAAAGATGTAACACAAGAAATAAACCCAAAGCTTCTTTTTTTAAACTATACCATTTCAAAAGATAAGAATGGTAAAAAATCAATCCAGTTTATTAATAAAATAGTTACTGAAGGCAAAGCAAAACCTAACAGTAACAAACACATTAAAACAGGTAGAATAGGCGATTTAAAATGTTTTCAATTAGATAAAGATTCTACAGAAATTAATCATGTTATTATCAAAAACCCATTATCGAAAACAATTGAATCCGTTAACGACTCTCTTATTTTTGAAAACAAAAACGTTATATTAAACAAAGCACCTATATCTTTAAGGTTACAATTACATAATAAAACCAAATTAATAATTGTTAGTGAAATAATAGATGCTTTAGAAAATAGCACCCCTTTAATTTCTACAAAGCTTGATTAATTATGAAGTATTTCTTTATATTTATTATACTAATTAGTTTTCAACCTATCACTGCTCAGGTTTTTGAAGTATTACCTATTAAAGTTTCTGGTGATGACAAAAGAATAAACCTTGTTATTTTAAGTGAAGGCTATCAAGAAAATGAGCTTGATAAGTTTATAACTGACGCTACTAATTTCACAAATAAAGTTTTTAACGAATCACCTTTTAAAGAATATGCAAGCTATTTTAATGTTTATGCAATAAAAATACCATCAAACGAAAGTGGTGCAGATCATCCTGGAACCGCTACTAACGTTACTGAACCATATAACAATTTAGCAACTACGTTTGTAGACACATATTTCAATGCTACTTATGATTCTTTTGGAACCCATTGGCTCCTATATTATGAAATAGATGGTAATAGTGCTAATAATACCGAGGTAAAAATAAATACTGTTTTAGCTACTAATTTCCCAACTTACGATCAAGCTTTAATTCTAGTAAATTCTTCTGAATACGGCGGTAGCGGAGGTGATTTTCCTATGGCATATACTGGATATTGGGGAACCAATGTTATTATGCACGAAATAGGTCATTCTTTATTTAATTTAAAAGACGAATATTATCCTGGTGATATTTTAGCTGCTGAAGCTATAAATATGACAAAAGAAACAGACCCTAATTTAGTAAGGTGGAAAAACTGGATAAACGATAATGGTGTTGGAGTCTACCAATACACATGTGATACTGGAAATTGTGCAGATTGGTATAAGCCTCATCAAAATTGTATCATGGAAAATATAACCAAAACATTCTGCTCCGTTTGTAAAGAAGGCATGATTGAAAAAATACATGAATTAGTATCGCCCATTGACACTTACACACCAACATTAAACACTCTTGACAATTCTAGCTTTCCTATTGATTTTCACTTAGAATTAATAAAACCAAACCCGAATACTTTAAAAAGTAAATGGACTTTAAACACAGTAGATTTTGCAACCGATGTAGACGATGTTTCTATTTTAGAAACTGATTTAGAAACAGGAATTAACACATTAACTGCCACTGTAAATGACGACACATCTTTTTTAAGAGTAGACAACCATGACACATTCCATGTTTACACCGTAACTTGGACTATTGACAATACATTAGGCATTGAAAACATTACCTCAGAAATAAATACCTACAACATCACAATGTTTCCTAATCCTTCGAATGACCTCGTTAATTTTAAATTAGAAAGTACTGGTGATACTATAATGACAATTGAAATTGTATCGTTAGATGGTAAAAAAATAAAAACGACTTCAATATCTAATTACGAAACACATCAAGTAGATATTAGCAATTTAAGACAAGGTATTTATTTAACTAATTTCTATGCTAACAATGTGCTTACTGCTAGTAAAAAATTAGTTAAAAAATAGATTTAATCTACTTTTTAGGCGGATACTGCACTAACACCTTTTCTACAATAGCATTTAAACGAGCTTCTCTTTTTTCTGGTGTCGCTCTAGGGTTGAAACTAGATTCGCTAACTGCTTGCCAAAATAACTGTTTCTTATTTTCGTCTACAAAATCGATAGTAATTTCACGATTTACATTAGCCTGACCAATAGGTAAACCAATAGAGATTCCGCCACCCATATTTCCGCCACCACCTCCTACTCCAACACCTACGGTTTGTCGTTGAGAAGCTTGAAACTCACTACTTTTTATATCAATAAAAAAATCTGGTGCATCAGATAACACAAAGCCTTTCTCTTTCATTTTAAGGTCTAAAGCATCTAAAAGACGTTTAGTATCTAATTCGCTTAAACCCGTTTTCATATCGCTATAATAATTATAGGTTTTATACTTGGTAAAGTCTGTCCCCTTTTCATAATCGTAATTCACATAAATTGGAGCGCAAGAAGCTACTAACAGAAACAAAGCGATTGTTTTAATAAATTTCATATTCTATTTTTTTATAAAATTAATCAAAAATTGTTCCGTTTATACAAAAGGTAATTGTTAAAAAACTTCAAAATTTAATATGTTCTTTCTATATTTAATAAACATTAAAATCATTCATTTTGAAATTCATTTACAATAGTATAGTCTTAATATCCATTCTTTTCGCTTCATCTTTATTTTCTCAAAACACACGTCCTCAAGATCCAAAAACACCCTATAATTATATTTCTGAAGACATTTTTTTTATAAACGCTAAAGCAGACAGTATAAAGCTAGCAGGAACTTTAACACTTCCTAAAAACAAGAAAAAGCCAACCGTTGCTATTTTAATTTCTGGTTCTGGTCCACAAAACAGAAATGAAGAGGTTAAACAATTTAATCACAGACCTTTTTTAGTGCTTTCAGATTATTTAACTAATAATGGTATCGCTGTTTTAAGATATGATGACAGAGGTATTGCAGAATCTAAAGGGGATTATAAAAGTGCTACAACTCTAGATTTCGCTTCAGATGTTGAAGCTGCTATTAGCTATTTAAAAACAAGACATGATATTGACACGTTAAAAATAGGCCTAATTGGACATAGTGAAGGCGGACTTATAGCTCCAATAGTTGCATCTAGAAATAAAGATGTTGCTTTTACTGTTTTACTAGCAGGTACTGGTGTAAATGGAGCAACCATTTTAGAAACACAGGCAAAAAAAGCTGGAGAACTTGCGGGAACACCTGAAGCTTTTTTAAATGAAAATGGAAAGTTAGCACATATTTTATATGATATTATTAGAACCAATACAGATGAAGACATTATAAAAACAAAAATCACAAAAGAACTTAATGATTACAAAACAAACAATCCCATGTCTGTACTTGCACCTGCAATAACTCCAGTAATGATTAAACAACAATTAGGAATATTAAAATCTAAATGGATTTGTGAATTTATTAGATTAGAGCCTAAAGATTATTTAGAAAAAACCACATGTCCTGTATTAGCGTTAAACGGAAGTTTAGATTTTCAAGTGATTCCTGAAATTAATTTAGAAGGCATTAAAAACGCTCTTGAAAAAGCAGAAAATAAAGATGTTACTATAAAAGAACTAGACGGGTTAAATCATTTATTTCAAACTGCAGAAACTGGCAGTATGCAAGAATATAGTAAGATTGAAGAAACCTTTTCCCCTATAGCTTTAGAAATAATTAAAAATTGGATTTTAGAGCGATTTAAATAAATAATTTCTTGAAACAAATTATTCACATTGCTTATCCATTGAGATAGCTGTATGATTTCACTTTAATCTAAAAAAAATCCTGTATTTATATTCCCGTTTTCACGGGAATGACAATTTCAACGGAATAAAAGAATTCTTTTCAATTAATCATTCAACATTTTCCACAACTTATCTTTAAGTTCTGTAATTCCTTGTTGGGCAACAGATGATATAAATAAGTAAGGAATAGGTAATTCGTTATCAAGCTCTACTTTAAGTTCTGCTTTTAACTCATCATCTAACATATCAGATTTAGAAATAGCTATAATACGGTCTTTATCTAGCATTTCTGGGTTGTAACGACGAAGTTCATCTAATAGAATATCGTATTGTTTTTTAACATCTTCGGCATCAGCAGGAATTAAAAATAGTAAGATTGAATTTCGTTCAATATGACGTAAAAAATAATGTCCCAATCCTTTTCCTTCTGCAGCTCCTTCAATAATTCCAGGAATATCTGCCATTACAAAGGTTTGAAAATCGCGATACTCAACAATACCTAAATTAGGCTTTAGAGTTGTAAACTCGTAATCGGCAATTTTTGGTTTTGCAGATGTTACAACCGATAAAAGTGTAGACTTTCCGGCATTAGGAAAACCAACTAAACCAACATCGGCCAACACTTTTAATTCTAAAGTAATATGGCGTTCTTCTAGCGGCATACCAGGTTGCGCATAACGTGGTGTTTGATTGGTAGACGATCTAAAATGCCAGTTCCCTAATCCGCCTTTTCCACCTTGAGCTATAATTTTTTCTTCACCTTCATCTGTAATTTCAAAAATAATCTCGTTGGTTTCTGTATCTCGAACCACAGTTCCTAACGGCACATCAACATACATATCTTCACCATCGGCACCAAAACTTCTACTTTTGCTACCACTACCACCATGACCTGCTCTAATGTGTTTTTTAAACTTTAAATGAAGTAGTGTCCAAAGGTTTGAATTCCCTTTAAGAATAACATGACCTCCACGACCACCATCACCACCATCGGGTCCTCCTTTTGTAATATATTTTTCGCGATGTAAATGCGCAGATCCTTGCCCTCCTTTACCAGAGCTTACATACATTTTTACGTAATCTACAAAATTGCCTTCAGTCATGATTCAAGTTAAAAGTTATGAGTTAAAAAGTTAAAAGTTTTATGACTCTTACTTTTTATTTTTTCCGCGAAAGCGAAACATTTAATATATATAGTTCTATAAAACTAGAAACTATATCTTTTAATTTGAGATATAGTTTCTAATTCTTGAGATTTTTGCTTTCGCAAAAAATCTTATAATGTATCAATCACACCACTTATACGTTGTGTAATGTCTTCAATACTACCAACACCATCAACGCCATAGTATTTGTTTAGAGCCGAGTAGTAATCTTTTAAAATAGCTGTTTTATTATAATATTCTGTAATTCTATTTCTAATAATAGATTCATCAGCATCATCTGCTCTTCCGCTAGTTTTACCTCTACCAAGTAAACGTTCTACTAAAATTTCATCGTCTACTTCTAAAGCAATCATCGCATTTATTTGCGAGTCTTTGCTATCTAATAATTCGCCTAAAGCATCAGCTTGTGCATTTGTACGAGGAAATCCATCAAAAATAAAACCATTAGCATCGGCATTTTTTTCAACCTCAGCATTTAACATATCAATAGTTACTTGATCTGGAACCAATTCGCCTTTATCTATATAAGATTTAGCTAACATACCTAAAGCTGTTTCGTTTTTAATATTGAATCTAAAAACATCGCCTGTAGAAATGTGTACTAAATTGTATTTTTCTTTTAAGAATTCTGCTTGTGTTCCTTTCCCTGCACCTGGAGGGCCAAATAGCACTAAATTTGTCATGTGTTTTGTTTCTTTTATTTGATAAACTTCTGGAATATCTCTCCCCAATCCATCATAGTCTAAGCCGTAACCAACTATAAATTTATTAGGAATTTCTATACCAACATAATGTAATTTAAAATCTTTTTTATATGCTTCGGGTTTATAAAACAGTGTGGCTATTTTTAAAGATTTTACATGTTCATTTTTAAAAATCCTGTGTACTTCTGCTAGTGTATTTCCCGTATCAATAATATCTTCTAAAATAACAACTGTACGCCCTGTTAAATCTTGAGTAAGACCAATTAAACGTTGAATATCCTCGGTAGATTTAACACCTTCATAAGAAGCTAACTTTATAAAAGTAACTTCACATGGTTTTGGGTACTTTTTAACAAAATCGCTTACTACCATAAACGATCCATTTAAAATACCAATAAACACAGGAATTTCGTCGCCTATATCATTTGCAATCTCCTCTGCCATTTTAGACAACGCACTATCTATCTCTTGTGCAGAAATAAATGGTTTAAAATATTTGTCGTGTAGCTTTATCACCGTAATTATTTTTTGAAGAGGCAAAGATAATCAATAGATTAAGGAATTACGCTTTTTTGATTTACGAATTAAGAAGTAATTTAAGATTTAAGTGTATTTTTGCATATCAATTAACAATATCTCGTAATTATAAACAATGAATTATTTCTCTTCAAATTTTAAACTTGGCATTCTAGGTGGCGGTCAATTAGGTAAAATGCTACTTTATAATACTAGAAAATTTGACATTTATACAAGTATTTTAGAAGCTAGTAATGAAGCGCCTTGTAAAATTGCTTGTGATGAATTTCACTTAGGCAATTTAATGGATTATGATGCGGTTTATAATTTTGGAAAACAAGTTGATGTTTTAACTATTGAAATTGAAAATGTTAATATAGATGCTTTAGAAGCTCTTGAAAAAGAAGGAATAAAAGTATATCCTGCTTCTAAAACGTTGAGAACAATTCAGAATAAAGCGACCCAAAAGTTATTTTATGTTGACAATAATTTACCAACAGCACCATTTTCTAGATTTGCTTATACTTCTGAAATAAAAGACGCTATAAACCACGGTGGTTTAACCATGCCTTTTGTTTGGAAATGTGCTCAGTTTGGATATGATGGTACGGGCGTTAAAATTGTAAAAACAATTGAAGATTTAGAAGGTTTACCTAACGTGGAATGTATTGCAGAAAACCTAGTGCCGTTTAAAAACGAACTGGCTGTTATTGTTGCAAGAAATGCTTCAGGTGATGTTAAAACCTACCCTGTTGTAGAAATGGAATTTCACCCAGAAGCCAACCAAGTAGAGTATGTTATTTGTCCTGCTAGAATTTCTGAAACAGTTGCAAAAAAAGCAGAAGAAGTTGCTTTAAAAGCGTCTGAAGCATACAATCACGTAGGGCTTTTAGCTGTTGAAATGTTTCAAACACAGGAGGATGAAATTTTAATAAACGAAGTAGCTCCAAGACCTCATAATTCGGGACACCAAACCATTGAAGCTAGTTACACCTCACAATTTGAACAACACATTCGTGCTATTTTAGATTTACCATTAGGAAGAACCGATAGTAAAGTTGGTGGTGTTATGGTAAATTTAGTGGGAGCTGAAGGATTTACAGGAGATGTTGTTTATGAAAACATTGAAACTATTATGAATATGGATGGTGTAACACCACATATTTATGGTAAAAAACAAACACGTCCGTTTAGAAAAATGGGACATGTAACGATAGTAAATGAAGATTTAGCCGAAGCTAGAAAAATAGCCGAAGCTGTAAAGAAAACGATAAAAGTAATAAGTAAATAATTATGAGTAAAGTTGGAGTTATTATGGGGAGCAAAAGCGACCTACCCGTTATGCAAGATGCAATAGATATTTTAAAAGGTTTTGATATAGAAGTTGAAGTAGATATTGTTTCAGCTCACAGAACTCCCGAAAAATTATTTGATTATGGTAAACACGCACACACTAGAGGTTTCTCTGTAGTTATTGCTGGTGCTGGTGGCGCTGCTCATTTACCTGGTATGATTGCTTCATTGTCGCCTTTACCTGTAATTGGTGTACCTGTAAAAAGCAGTAACTCTATTGACGGATGGGATTCTGTACTATCTATTCTTCAAATGCCTGGTGGTGTACCTGTTGCAACAGTAGCTTTAAATGGCGCAAAAAATGCTGGAATTTTAGCAGCACAAATTATTGGATCTTCAGATAAATGTGTGCTAGATAAAATTATAGCTTACAAAGAAGGCTTAAAAATAAAAGTAAACGAATCGGCCAAAGATTTATAATAAAAAAGCCTCAAATTAAATTTGAGGCTTTTTAGCTATTAACAAAAATTTATTGAGTTAGTCACTCTTTATATTTTTTTTTGAAAAAACAAATATATAAAAATATTACTATGTATGCATAGTAATATTTATTTTTAAACATATTTACATATAAAATGATAAAACATTCATTAGTTACACCGTTTAAAACAAAGTACAATACAGCTCCTTTCTCTAAAATTGAAAACGAAGATTATCTTCCCACTTTTAAAGAAGCTATAAAACAAGCTAAATCAGAAATTGATGCTATTGTTGATAATATAGAAGAACCTTCTTTTAAAAACACCATTGAAGCTTTAGATTTTTCGGGAGAACAATTAGATAGAATTTCTAGTATTTTCTTTAATTTGAATTCAGCTGAAACCAATGAAACTATTCAAAAAATAGCGCAAGAAGTTTCACCATTATTATCAGATTTTAGTAACGACATTACTTTAAATGCCGATTTATTTAAACGCGTAAAAGCGGTTTATGATTCTACAGATGAATTAGATTTAACTACCGAACAACAAACATTACTAGATAAAAAATATAAAGGTTTTTCACGAAACGGTGCTAATTTGCCAGAAGATAAAAAAGAAAAACTTCGTGAAGTTGACAAAAAATTAAGTCAGTTAAAATTAAAATTTGGAGAAAACGTATTAGCAGAAACTAATAAGTTTGAAATGCTAATAACTAATGAATCTGATTTATCGGGCTTACCAGAAGGCACCAAAGAAGCTGCAAAACAATTAGCTGAAAGCAAAGACAAAACAGGTTGGCTATTTACTTTAGATTACCCAAGCTATATTCCGTTTGTTACATATGCAGAAAACAGAGAACTTCGTAAAAAAATAACACTTGCAGCAGGAAGTAAAGCTTTTAATGGAGATGCTTTAGATAATCAAGAAAACGTTTTACAAATAGTAAAGCTTCGTCATGAGCGCGCCAATTTATTAGGTTATAAAACACATGCCCATTTTGTTTTAGAAGAACGTATGGCAGAAACGCCAGAAACCGTTCTTAATTTTTCTAACGAATTATTAGAAAAAGCAAAACCAGCTGCGGAAGCTGAATTTAAAAATTTAGAGAAGTTCGCTAAAGCATTAGATAATATTGATAGATTAGAAAAATGGGATGGATCTTATTATTCTGAAAAGCTAAAACAAAAATTATTTAGTTTAGATGACGAATTGCTAAAACCTTATTTCAAATTAGAGAATGTTATTGATGGTGCTTTTACAGTTGCCAATAAATTATTCGATTTAAACTTTGAAGAAATTAATGATATTGATAAATATCATGAAGATGTCCTTACTTATAAAGTAACCAATAATAATGGTGATTTAGTATCTATTTTTTATGCCGATTTTTTCCCAAGAGCAGGAAAACGAAACGGTGCGTGGATGACATCTTACAAACCACAATACATAACTAATGGTGAGAATAGCAGACCTCATGCTTCTATAGTTTGCAACTTTACAAAACCAACAAAAAGCAAACCGTCGCTTTTAACCTTTAATGAAGTTACCACCTTGTTTCATGAATTCGGTCATGCACTGCACGGTATGCTAGCCAACACCACTTACCCTAGTCTATCTGGAACTAGCGTGTTTTGGGATTTTGTAGAATTACCTAGTCAGGTAATGGAAAACTGGTGTTTTGAAAAAGAAGCTTTAGAGTTGTTTGCTAAACATTACGAAACTGGAGAAATTATTCCAATGGAATTGGTTGAAAAAATAAAAGAATCATCAACATTTCATGAAGGTATGCAAACCTTACGTCAGTTAAGTTTCGGGCTTTTAGATATGAGTTGGCATAGTGAAGATCCTTCTAAAATAACAAATGTAAAAGCTTTTGAATCTGAAGCTTTTAAAAACACATCATTATATCCTGAAACTAAAGAGACCTGTATGAGTACTGCCTTTTCTCATATTTTTCAAGGTGGGTATTCATCTGGATATTACAGCTACAAATGGGCCGAAGTTTTAGATGCCGATGCATTTGAATATTTTAAAGAAGCTGGTATTTTTAATAAAGAGGTCGCTACTAAATTTAAAGACAACGTACTTTCTCAAGGCGGTACAGAAAACCCAATGACACTTTACAAACGTTTTAGAGGACAAGAACCAAAACCTGAGGCATTGTTGAGACGTGCTGGGTTGTTGAAATAAACCAAAGAGTTTATGCGTTTAGATGTTTATGAAGTTTATTAATTTTTTTGGACATCTAATAATTATTATATTCTTAACTGCTATCACCCAAATTGGAGGAATCATTTGGGTGATAGCGTTATTTCTTTCATCAAAATTTAAAAAGAAGAAACGAATAATTTTTCCAATTATTTATTTAGCATGTAATCTTTTTATAGTTCCACCATTAGCGAAGGTTTTTGGCAGAGAACCTCTACCAGTTTTTAATAAAAAACTGAAACCTAGAAATTTAGTATATCCTTTACTATTTAGACATTACGTAAAGTCGTCTTTAAAAATTGAACTTGAAAATTCTGCGAATGTATTATTTAAATCAGATATATCAATTACTTATCTAGATGCCAATTTTCCTTTTTTAGATAAATTCCCTTTACTACCTCATTTAAGTCATAATGATGGTAAAAAAATAGATATCTGTTTTATGTATTTAAATGAAAACAAAAAATCGACAGATAAAAAACCTTCAATTTCAGGTTATGGTATATACACAAATTCTGAAAAGAATTTTACTTCCAATAATTGTAAAAGAAAAGGCTATTGGCAATATGATTTTTCAAAATATTTTTCTTTCGGGAAAATTAATAATTTAACTATTGATGAATTTAAGACGAAAAAATTAATCAAACAGTTACTTTCAAATTCCAATACTAAAAAAATATTTATTGAACCTCATCTAAAACAATCTTTAGGTTTAAGTAATGAAACTAAAATCCGCTTTCATGGATGTCAAGCAGTTCGTCATGATGATCATATTCATTTAGAAACAAAATAAACTTTCAATAATTATTGAAAGCTTAGAAATTATTTATATCTTTGAGTCATGGAATATCAAGAGGCAAAAGAAAAATTTATAAACACCTGGGGAAGCTTAGGCACGCTTTGGGGTATTAATAAAGCCATGGCACAAATACAATCGCTTCTTTTTATTTCAACAAAACCATTATCTATGGAAGAGATTATGGATGAACTTAAAATTTCTCGTGGTAATACGAGTATGAACCTTCGCCAATTAATGGATTGGGGCATCGTAACTAAAGAGCTTGTTCCGGGAGAACGCAAAGAATTTTTCACTACTGAAAAAGATGTACAAGAACTAGCTAGACATATTGCAAAAGAACGTAGCAGAAGAGAAATTAAACCCGTTATTAAAATATTAAAAGATGTGAGTTCTATTAAAGATGATGGCACAGAAAAAACTAAAGAGCTTATTAAACAAACAAAAGCATTACACGATTTAGCTGAAACTGCCGACTCATTAATGAATAAAATAGTAAACCAAGAACAAAACTGGATCACAAAGTCTTTACTCAAACTTATTAAGTAAAAAAATTTAAAACATAGTTTCAGTAATTATTGAAATTTTAAAAAACAATAAAACTATGAATACACAAATCCCTAACTGGTTAATCATTCTTGGAGGATGTGGTCAAATATTCACTGCACTAATCTATCCATTCATTCGTCATAAAGTTTTTGATTGGTACAATGATGTAAAACAACTAAAGTCATTAAACCAAGAGATAGCTAAAACCTATGGCAGGTACATTCAAGGTTTAAACTTTTCTTTTGGAATAATTGCCATTTTAATTCCTAATGATTTAAAAAATCACACAAATTTAGCTATTGCAATAACAGGGCTCATTGCAGCTTATTGGGTAGGCAAAGTGATAACACAAATAGCATATTATCCAATGTATGAAATTCCAAAAAAATTGATTTTTAAAATAGGCAGTTATTTCATGAATACGCTCTTCACACTCTTTGCTTTTGTATACTCATGGTTATTTATATACAACCTAATACTTCATTTTAATCTTTAAAAACAAAATATGGAAACTAATACAATCACATTATCAAAAAATAGAGAAACAAATAAAATTGAAATGATTGATTTCTATAATGAAGCTACAGAAGATTATGAATTCTGGAGTAAAGATTTCAACATGCACTTTGGTTACTATATTCCTTTTAAAACAAATCCTTTTAAAAGAGATACCATGCTTAATGAGATGAACAATCAAGTAATTAATCACTTAAATATTAACCAAGAAAGAAAAACATTAGCCGATTTAGGTTGCGGAATGGGAGGAACAATGAGATATGCCCTAAAAAAGAATAAAAAGCTTTCTGCTTTTGGAGTAACACTCTCCGAATTTCAAGTAAAGAAAGGTAATGAGTTATTAAAGAATTACAATGGAACTATATTAAAAGAAAACTACAATAACACGTCTTTCAAATCGAACACATTTGATGCAGCACTTGCTATAGAAAGTTTTTGTCATTCAGGACATAGTAAAAAATCAATAGAAGAAGCTTTTCGAATTTTAAAACCAAACGGAAAATTAGTTATTGCTGATGCATTCCTTAAAAAAAGTGAAACTAATTTATGCTTAGGCAGTAATTACGCTTATAAAAAGCTATGCAGTCATTGGAGTTTAGATAAACTAGAAACCATAGATAGCATGGTAAAAAAATTAAAAGAACAGGGGTTTACAAAAATTGAAATTGAAAACGCATCCTTTAGAGTAGCGCTATCTGTATTACATGTACCATTTACTATTATTGGTTTTGTAATAAAACAGCTTTTTAATTCTAAAACATTAAAACGTGAAAGCTTACATAATCTCAAAGGATCATTTTACGCATTATTATCTGGGTTACACATGAAAAGTTTTGGTTATTATATAATAAGCTGTACTAAATAATTCAAATAGTTATAGGCTTAAATAAAAGCAACCAAAATATTCATTTTTTTACCTTATTTTTGGTATTCAAAAAATTTCGCAACAATGCCCAAACATGAAATTAATCCCAATAAGTGGATCGATTTATATTCCGATTATCTCTACAACTACACGATTTCTCGTGTTAGCGATAGAGAGATTGCGCAAGATTTGGTTCAAGACACCTTTTTTGCTGGGCTAAAATCAATGAAAAATTTTAAAGGAGAAGCTAGTGAACGTACTTGGCTAATTTCAATTTTAAAACGAAAAATTATTGATCACTATCGTAAAATAAATTCTAACAAAGGAAAAGCTGAAGTTAGGATTAGTTACAATGACGATAGCGAAAGTGAAGGCGATTGGCTTGAAGAACGTGTTGCAGATCCTTTTGATAAAACAGCTGAAGACAGTATGCAGAATGAAGAACTTGGTGATGCCATACATAACTGCTTAAGTAAATTACCTCAAAAACAAGCAGATGTTTTTAAAATGAAAACCATTGAAGGTTTTGAAACCGAAGTAATTTGTAATGAATTAAATATTACAGCGTCTAACCTTTGGGTTATCATTCATAGAGCTAGAACGGCCATGGCTGATTGCTTAAAAGAAAATTGGTTTTAATTATGAGTAAAATTAAAATAGGAATGCCTTGCGATGAAGCAAATCACGTTTGTGATAAAACGCAATACAAAGAAGCTTCATTATGGGACATGATAAAACTAAACATACATTTAATTTATTGTAGAGCTTGTAGAAAATACACTAAGAACAACACACTACTCACTAAATCAATTGCAGAATCGAAAGTAGAATGTTTAGATAAAGATTGTAAAGAGAAAATGAAAAAAAATCTTGATAAAGCAATAAAGGAAACAACTAATTAAATAAAAGTAATAAAATAAGCCATAGAACTGGCAAGCCTTCTACCCAAAACGCACTATAATATTTCCCCTGCTCAACTTTAGAAAATAAGACAAGTAAAAGTGTTAAAATTGTTATTACTAATAAAGCTAAATATTTACTAAGCGATATTTCATCTTTTAAAAATTCTAAAAAGAAAAATATAACTAATAGCACAGCTCCAATTATTTTGGTTTGCTTCACGCCTATTTTCTGTGGCACTGTAGATAGTTTCAAACTATCATATCGTAAATCTCTAATTTCAAAAGGAAACATTAAAGCAATTACAAAAACATAACGCTGTAAACCTGTTATTATAACATCTGTATCTATTGGATAATCGTTATTAAATAACGGAAGAAAAACAGTAACACCACTCCAAACCAATCCTATTAAATATATTTTAAGTCCGCCAATACTTCTTAAATTATGCTGACTATCTAAAAACATCCGTTTTGGCAAAAAAGGAATGGCATATAAAAAAGTAACAAGGCCTAAACCCGCTATATAAAACATAGTAGTTTCAGCCAATTGAAGTCCATAATAGCACATTAATATAAAGCACAAAAAAGAAAATACCTGAATGCTTTTCAACCAATTTGTTAAGCTTCTATGATGAAATTTTGCAATACCAAAATATTTAACAAAGTTATACCCTGTTATAGAGGCATAAAACACAAAATACAGCACATTCTCATCATAAGAAACATCAAATTCAATAAGTGTTATCCATGTTAATGAAAACACAGACAATGCAACATGAATACTACTATTTATATAAAAATTTAATGCTTGCCTAAACAACTTCATTTAACAAAAGTATAAAAACTGTTGATAAGGTTTTGAAACGGTTAAAAACTTTCCGTTTTACGCAACAAAACATGTTAATTATTACTTATTTTTGCGAAATATATAACAAATCATAACTTAATGAATACAAACGCTTTTGCATTGCGTCATATTGGACCTAGAGAAGAAGAAACAAATCTTATGTTAAAAACCATAGGAGTTGATACACTAGACCAATTAATATATGAAACTGTTCCTGATGATATTCGTTTAAAAAACGGATTAAATTTAGATGCTCCAATGACCGAGCATGAATATTTACTCCACATACACGAAGTATCTAAAAAAAACAAAGTATATAAAACCTATATTGGCTTAGGATATCATCCAACCATCTTGCCTGCAGTTATTCAAAGAAATATTCTTGAAAACCCAGGTTGGTATACAGCATACACGCCTTATCAAGCTGAAATTGCTCAAGGAAGATTGGAAGCGCTTTTAAATTTCCAAACCATGGTTATTGATTTAACAGGTATGGAAATAGCAAATGCATCACTTCTAGATGAAAGTACTGCAGCGGCCGAAGCTATGAGTTTATTATTTGCGGTACGCGATCGTGCACAGAAAAAAGCAGGTATCAATAAGTTTTTTGTTTCAGAAAATATTTTACCTCAAACTTTATCGCTTCTTCAAACAAGAGCATTCCCTATTGGGATTCAATTAATCGTTGGAAATGAAGACGATTTTGATTTCTCATCAGAATTCTTTGGAGCTATTTTACAATACCCTGGAAAAGATGGACAAATAACCGATATAAAATCATTTATTAGTAAAGCTAATGAAGCGCAAATAAAAGTTGCTGTTGCTGCCGATATTTTAAGCTTAGTAAAATTAGAAGCTCCTGGTAAATTTGGTGCCGATGTGGTAGTTGGAACGACTCAACGTTTTGGAATCCCTATGGGATATGGTGGTCCTCATGCAGCATATTTTGCTACTAAAGAAGCTTATAAACGCGATTTACCTGGTCGTATTATTGGTGTTACAAAAGATGCCAATGGTAACAGAGCCTTACGTATGGCTTTACAAACACGCGAACAACATATTAAACGAGACAAAGCAACTTCAAATATATGTACCGCACAAGTTTTACTAGCTGTTATGGCTAGTATGTATGCCGTTTATCATGGAGAAAAAGGGCTAAAACATATTGCCAATAAGGTTCATAATAAAACAGTAACTCTAGCAAATGCATTAGAAAAACTAGGTTACAAACAAATAAACACCTCTTATTTTGATACGCTTCAGTTAAAAACAAAAGCTAAAAAAATTAAAAAGGTTGCTACCGAAAAGAAAGTAAATCTTCATTATCCAGATAAAGAAACAGTTACCATTTCTATTAATGAAACGACTTCTATTAGAGATATTAATTATTTAATTTCTGTTTTTGCTGAAGCTGCTAATAAAGAAACAATAACTATATCTACTATTGAAAGCTTCAATAATATAGATGAATCTATACAAAGAACTTCAGAATTCTTAACACTTGATGTTTTTAAAACATACCATTCTGAAACTGAATTAATGCGTTATATAAAATCATTAGAACGTAAAGATTTATCGTTAAATCATTCCATGATTTCTTTAGGATCTTGTACCATGAAACTAAATGCGGCATCAGAAATGTTACCACTAAGCATTTTTAAATGGGCAAATGTGCATCCGTTTGTTCCTGCAAAACAAGCTAAAGGGTATTTAACTGTTTTAAAAGAGTTAGAAGATCAGTTAACAGAAATTACTGGTTTTGCGGCTACATCGTTACAACCAAACTCCGGTGCACAAGGAGAATTTGCTGGACTTATGGTAATAAAAGCGTATCATGAATCGCGTGGAGATCATCATAGAAACATATGTTTAATTCCATCTTCTGCTCATGGAACAAACCCTGCAAGTGCTGTTATGGCTGGTATGAAGGTTATTGTAACTAAATCTACCGAAGAAGGCAATATTGATGTCGACGATTTACGTGAAAAAGCAGAATTACATAAAGACAATTTATCTTGTTTAATGGTAACATATCCATCTACGCACGGTGTATACGAATCTGCTATTAAAGAAATAACAAAAATAATTCATGATAACGGCGGACAAGTTTATATGGACGGTGCCAACATGAATGCACAAGTAGGACTTACCAATCCAGGAAATATTGGAGCCGATGTTTGTCATCTTAATTTACACAAAACATTTGCAATTCCTCATGGTGGTGGTGGACCAGGAGTAGGACCAATATGTGTAGCAAAACAACTCGTGCCATTTTTACCAGGAAATCCTGTTGTTAAAACTGGTGGAGATAAAGCTATTACAGCTATTTCTGCAGCGCCTTTCGGATCTGCTCTAGCTTGTTTAATATCTTATGGCTATATAAAAATGCTTGGTGCAGAAGGTTTAACAGAATCTACTAAAATGGCCATTTTAAATGCCAACTATATTAAACAACGTTTAGAAGGAAACTTTGATACATTATATTCTGGTGAACGTGGTAGAGCTGCACATGAAATGATTGTTGATTGCCGACCTTTTAAAGCCAATGGTATCGAAGTTACAGATATAGCAAAACGTTTAATGGATTATGGTTTTCATGCACCTACCGTTTCTTTTCCTGTTGCAGGAACATTAATGATAGAGCCAACAGAAAGTGAAAGTAAAGCCGAAATAGACAGGTTCTGTGATGCTATGATTTCTATTAAAAAAGAAATAGATCGCGTTTCAAAAGAAGACATTAACAACGTTTTAAAGAACGCTCCGCATACCTTAGAAATGGTTACTGCCAACGAATGGGATTTACCATACTCTCGTGAAGCTGCAGCATATCCTTTAGACTATGTAAAAACAAATAAATTCTGGCCTAGCGTAAGACGTGTAAATGATGCTTACGGAGATAGAAATTTAGTATGTTCTTGCGTACCTATAGAAGCGTATGCTGAAGCATAAAATTCACGGTTGAACATCGTAAAATAAAGCCAAAAAATTCTGCCTTTAATTATAAAGTAAGTATCTTGCTGTTACTTTATAATTAAAGGCAATTTTTCTATATATGAATATCAAAATAACTGGCACAGGAAGCTATATCCCTGCCAATATCGAGAAGAATGAAGCGTTTTTCAATAATGAATTTTTAAATAGTGATGGATCTACAATCAATGCTCCAAATGAAACTATTGTAAGAAAGTTTAAAGCTATAACAGGCATTGAAGAAAGGCGTTATGCTAAAAATCATTTAAACACATCAGACTTAGCTTCTTTTGCAGCCGAAAAAGCTATTGAAGATGCTAAAATCAATCGTGAAGATTTAGATTATATTATTGTAGCACATAACTATGGAGATGTAAAATACGACAGTATTCAAAGTGATACCGTACCAAGTATAGCCTCTAGAGTAAAACATCTTTTAGGCATAAAAAGCCCAAAATGTGTAGCATACGATATTCTTTTTGGCTGCCCTGGTTGGGTTGAAGCCACTATTCAAGCAAATGCGTTTATAAAAGCAGGAATTGCTAAAAAATGTTTAGTTATTGGAGCAGAAACCTTATCTCGAATAATTGATCCACACGATAGAGACTCTATGATTTATAGTGATGGTGCTGGTGCCGTAATATTAGAATCTACAGATGAGGAAGGCGGTATACTAACTCATAATACTGCTACTTTTTCTTTTGATGAAGCACATTTTATATATTTTGGAGAAACTTATAAGCAAGAAACAAAAGAAGATCGTAGATATATAAAAATGTACGGTAGAAAAATTTACGAATTTGCTTTAACCAATGTACCTCTTGGTATGAAATCTGCACTTGACGAAAGTGGTATTGATATAAAAGACGTTAAAAAAATACTCATTCACCAAGCCAACGAAAAGATGGACGAGGCAATCGTAAAACGATTCTACGAGTTATTTAATCTTGAAATGCCTAAAGACATCATGCCAATGAGTATTGGTAAATTAGGGAATTCTAGCGTAGCAACGGTACCTACTCTATACGATTTAATATTAAAAGGTGATTTAGAAAGCCAAGAAATTAACAAAGGAGATGTTGTTATTTTTGCAAGTGTAGGAGCAGGAATGAATATAAATGCTATTGTTTACAAACAGTAATATGTACGAGAAAACATTTCCGAATAAACGATTCAAGCACACCATTCAGTTTTTACAAAAACACATTTCTAATTCTGAAACTATTTTAGATCTAGGAGTAACTAATCCTTTTTCTAAAATAATGAAAGAAAACGGATTTAATGTAGAAAACACCAAAGGTGAAGATTTAGATGAAGACACGTCAACTATAATAAATTCTGAAGCAGATGTAGTTACTGCTTTTGAAATTTTCGAACATTTATTGTCTCCCTATACGGTTTTAAAAGCTATTAAATCTGATAAGTTAGTAGCAAGTATTCCTCTTAAACTATGGTTTTCTTCTGCATATAGAAGTAAAACCGATATGCTCGACAGACATTATCACGAATTTGAAGACTGGCAGTTTGATTGGCTTTTAGAAAAAGCTGGTTGGAAAATTATTGACAGGCAAAAATGGACGAATCCAACAAAAAAAATAGGTATTCGACCTATTTTACGTTGGTTTACACCAAGATATTATATTGTATTTGCCGAAAGAGTTTAACTTTTAACAACTAAAATTTCAATCTTGAATTTCTACATTATTATTCCTGCTCACAACGAAGAAAGCTCAATAGGCTTAACAATAAATTCATTAGCAAATCAAACACATTTACCAAAACGTCTAGTAATTGTTAATGACAATTCCACTGACAAAACCGAAGATATAGTTGAAGCTTATTCGGTAAAACATACTTGGATTTCTTTAATTAACTCAAAATCATCAAACCAACATCTACCTGGTTCAAAAATAATTAATGCGTTTTACAAAGGCTATGAAACTTTAGACGACGACTATGATGTAATTTGTAAGTTTGATGCCGATTTAATTTTTCCTAATAATTATTTAGAAGTACTTTCTAATCATTTCAAAAAAAATGATAAGCTCGGTATGGCTTCTGGGTTTTGTTACATTGAAAAAAACGATAATTGGGTTTTAGAAAATTTAACCAATAAAGATCATATTCGAGGCGCATTAAAAGCTTATAAAAAAGAATGTTTTATTAAGATTGGAAAATTAAAACCATCTATGGGTTGGGACACGGTTGATGAGCTACTAGCTAAATTTTATGGCTGGAGCGTGCTAACTGATGAATCGTTACATGTTAAACACTTAAAACCTACTGGAATTTCATATAACAAAGCTTCTAAACACTTGCAGGGTGAAGCCATGTACAAAATGCGATATGGTTTTTTTATCACATTAATTTCTGCTTTAAAACTAGCTTATAAAAAAGGAAGTTTTTCCTTATTTAAAGATTATATAGCTGGTTACTTTAAGGCAAAAAAAGAAAAAATAACTTTTTTAGTTTCTGAAGAGGAAGGTAAATTCATTAGAAACTTACGCTGGAAAGGCATGCTTAATAAATTGAAATAACCAACAAAGTTTTACAGAAATATACTTCGACTACGTTCAGAAATACTAACAAAACTATTAAAAACTCCACCCCTTATAACTACTAGAAGCTTCTAATTTATTCTCAATATTATCATCTAATTCAGAAAAGAAATCAATTCCTGTTAGTTTTTCAATAGTATCTACTGGTACAACAAACTCATATAAAGGCTTCTTAGAATCATTATGAGGCATTAAAAAGGCTATCATTTTAGTTTTTCCAGAATTATTATCAATCAAAACTTTATAAAACTGATTTGGGACTGAAACATGTTCATCTCCAATAGTTTTTAAGTTATCTTTTAAAACACCTCCAGTAATTACAAAAACACCATCATATTTACTTGCCCAGTATCGCGTTTTTTGTTCTAAAGTATTCCAAATACCAGCATTAAATTGATGCTCTTGCGGACTAATATTACTCGTTAAAAAGGTTTCATCATGCGCAAATTCACTATAACGCCTATCGCCTGCAGGACATAAATGTCCGCGATCATAACCGGATTTTTTATAATTTCTCCAATCTGCGGCTCCTGTTTTTACTGCTTTATCAATTTCAAAATAAGGCCGTTTAAAGTTTGTTTTTGATAAATGTGATTTTTTTAACTCGTAAGCGACCCATTCAGCCTGCTCATGCGGTTCACTATAAGACAATGAATATCCTTCATGATGTACAATTTGCCCAGTTGTACTTGTTGGCAAAAAATATTCATTCGTATTCTTTTTTACCTGCTTTCCTTCTGTAACAATTTCAGCCTGCTCTTCTTCATTTAAAAAATAGTCATAGCCATAAACTCCTAAAAGAATTAAGACTGCAATAAGTGAGTATAAAGATTTTTTATTCAAATTATTACTCTAAAACAAATTCTAAAGGTTCGCCTGTAGTGCCGTTAGGAAAACTTATTCCTAAATATGCTGAAATTGTTGGAGCAATATCTGTGATTTTAGTTTTCTTAAAAGTCTCACCATGTTTAATACCTTTTCCGAAAAATAAAAGCGGTACATGCGTATCGTAATTTAAACCAGAACCATGTGTTGACCCTGTTCTACTGTAAGAAATAAAGGCAGGATCATAAACAAAAATCACATCACCAGAACGTTTTTGATTAAATCCGTTTTGCAATAAAGCTTCAATACCTGTATTAAATGATGTTGAACTCATTGATGTAGCCGTATACGCTTTATCTATGTTATTATAATTAATAATTTCATTAACAATAGCTTCTTGTACATCATCTAAATCTAGATCTAATGCTTTTATTTTTTCTCTATTCAAAAAGATTTGGTTATTACTTACATTTTCAATTAAATCTGTAGCACTATATTTAGTACTCATAAATTCATTTAACTTTGCTTTTTGTTCCTTAGTATCTATATAACCGGCTGGTATTTTTACACTTTGCAAATAAGCAGGCACATTTACAGCGGCATGATCTGCTGTTAAAAATACGGTGTATTCACCTTTACCAACTTTACTATCTAAAGCATTAAATAAACGCTCTAAATCTTTATCTAAACGAATATAAGTATCTTCTATTTCTTTAGAATTTACACCAAATTTATGTCCAACATAATCTGTAGAAGAAAAGCTTACAGTCAACACGTCTGTTATAGCATCTTGCCCTAAATGCTCGCCACTTAAAGCTGCAATAGCAAAATCGGCAACAATACTATTTCCATAAGGTGTTGCTTTTATAATATCAAAACCACTATTTTGATCTTTTAGAGCTTTTAAATCATAAGGAAATGTTGCAGTTTCTTTACCTTTAAATGTTCCTTCAAAATTATTTAAATCGCTACCACTTTCTATATAAATAGACATGTCATATAAAGTATTCCAAGGTTTTAAATATGACTCAGCAATATCCGACTTATTAAAATCTTTCACCCATTTAGGCAAACGCTCAAAATAATAGGTACTTGAAACAAAGTGTCCTTCATTTTTTCCTCTAAACCAATATGCCGCATTTGCAGTATGTCCAGCAGGTAAAATAGCACCTCTTTCTTTTATTGAAATGCCAATAGTTTTTCCTTGCATTTGGGTAAACAATCTGTTTTCATCAGCAAATGTTGTTGTTTTCATTCTATGAGGCGACATACGCTCTGATTCAGAATCTGTTCCCACAGCTTTAACTGAAGCATCACCCGCGCAATAAACCATCTTTTTTTGTTCCTTATCGTACCAATCGTTGGCTATAACGCCATGGTATTTTGGTGTAGTTCCTGTAAAAATTGAAGTATGTCCAGGCCCTGTTTTAGTAGGCACATAATTAAATTGATTATTTTTACAATTAAAACCTTCATTAATCATACGTTTAAATCCACCTTCACCATACTTTGTATAAAAGCGCGTTAAATAGTCGTAACGCATCTGATCTACAACAATCCCAACTACTAATTTGGTATTTGTTTTATCTTGATTTAATGATTTTAACTTACCTGATGCTACTTGCGCTTTTGAAGAGATACTGAATACTAATAACAATAAAATTATTCCTATTTTTTTTGACATAACTGTTTTTCTTATGAAAATCAAAAATACAGATTTAATAACATCATAATTTAAAATTAAAGTTAAATAACATTAACTTTTTTTTACTTTAGCATTTCAAATTTGAATATGAATTACCTAAAAAACATAGGAGCTTATTTTTTAATGATTGCCGAAATGTTTCGCAAGCCTACCAAGTGGAGTGTTATGAAACAACTAATCTTAAAAGATATTGATGACTTAATTATAGGCTCTCTTGGTATTATTGCTTTCATTTCTTTTTTTGTAGGAGGTGTTATAACAATACAAACCGCTTTAAATATAGAAAGCCCTTTAATTCCTAAATACTTAGTAGGTTTTGCTACAAGGCAATCGGTTATTTTAGAATTCGCACCAACCTTTACCTCTATTATTATGGCAGGTAAAGTAGGCTCGTTTATTACTTCTAGCATTGGAACCATGCGTGTTACAGAACAAATTGATGCACTAGAAGTAATGGGAATAAATTCGCTTAACTATTTAGTTTTCCCAAAAACCATAGCATTAATGCTATACCCTTTTGCTATTGCCATAGGAATGTTTTTAGGAATTCTGGGAGGTATGGCTGCCTGTGTTTTTGGAGAATACTCAACACTAGCAGATTATATTACTGGTATTCAAACAGATTTTGATGGCTTTCATGTAATATATGCTTTTATAAAAACATTTGTTTTTGCCTTTATACTAGCTACAATCCCTTCTTTTCACGGATATTATATGAAAGGTGGCGCACTAGAAGTTGGTAAAGCAAGTACAACTGCTTTTGTTTGGACTGCTGTTGTTATTATTTTATTAAATTATTTATTAACCGATATGATGTTAGGCTAATGATAGAGGTTAAAGATTTACATAAATCGTTTGGTGATGCCCATATTTTAAAAGGTATAAGCACGACGTTTGAAAAAGGAAAAACAAACTTAATTATAGGACAAAGTGGCTCTGGAAAAACTGTTTTCCTAAAGTGCTTACTTGGTTTATTTGAATATGAAGAAGGCTCTATAGCTTACGATGGTAAAATTTTTTCTAATCTATCTGAAGACGAAAAACGTAATCTTCGAGCAGAAATAGGCATGGTATTTCAAGGAAGCGCTTTATTTGATTCGATGACCATTGCTGAAAATGTGATGTTTCCTCTACAGATGTTTACTAAAATGAGTAAAAGCGAAATGCAAGACCGGGTAGATTTTGTTTTGAATCGTGTACACCTTGAAAATGCACACAACAAAATGCCTAGTGAAGCTTCTGGAGGTATGCAAAAACGGGTTGCTATTGCACGAGCTATTGTAAACAATCCTAAATATTTATTTTGTGATGAACCAAATTCTGGTTTAGATCCAAAAACAGCGATTGTAATTGATAATTTAATTCAGGAAATCACAGATGAATATCAAATTATCACAGTCATCAATTCTCATGACATGAATTCTGTAATGGAAATTGGTGAAAAAATTGTGTTTTTAAAGAACGGTTTAAAAGCTTGGGAAGGCTCAAACAAAACCATTTTCAAAACAGATAATGAAGTGGTTACCGATTTTGTTTACTCTTCTGAACTGATGAAAAAAGTACGTAAAATGTATATTGAAGAGAAATCGTAAATTAATTTCTCTTCACTCTTATTTTTTCAGTTTTTAGTTCTTGTTTCAACCACAATATTAATTCCCCTTCTTTAACCGAAACAATACTATCATTCAATGACGTTTTCCATTTTACATTAGCGATTGTTAATGTATCTACTTTAATAAAATCATTTGATTCTAACATTTTAGCATATCCAAAATATTCTAAATCGTTAAACCTTATTTTAGCATCTTTTGCTAAGGCAGAAAAAGCAATTCCTCCAGAAGTATTATGAGCTTCTAGTTGCTTATTAAGCCCCAATATATTTTCCTGTAATTCGCTTATTTCTTTTTGCAATCCAGAAATCACATTGTCTTTTTTATCAAGTTCTGAAATAGCCCTATCATAAGCATCAGAAATTTTATCAAAGCTTCTATTCTTATTTCCACTTATATCTAAACTAAAATCACTAATCTTATCATAGCCTTTTAATTCATTGCGCAAATCAGTTTCCGTAGCTTCAGTAATTTCTCCATTAAAGTAAAGTGTAATTTTTTTATCTTCTGTGTTTAGTGTTCCATTTTGAAGCCAAAGTTCATTATTAGATTTAATTTCATATGCTATAAAATTGTTATAATCATTTTCAAAACCACTATTTTTTAATACTCTTAAAAAAGTAATCGTTGGATAAATCATTACTAAAAAAGCTACCAAACCTGCAAATCTTGCTATACGTCTTCTCTTAGCAGAATTGGCATACTTAAGCATTGGAAACCTAAGAACTTTTAGCACAATAAATGTAGCTAAAGCAATAAATATGGTATTAATAGTAAACAAATTCATGGCTCCTAAAAAATACCCCCAATTTCCATTTGCTAAACCATAACCAGCTGTACATAACGGAGGCATTAAAGCTGTAGCAATAGCCACTCCAAAAATAACTGAAGCAATAGTTCCTTTTTTAGTACGTGCTATAATTAATGCCAAACCACCAAAAAAGGCTATTAACACATCTCGAATATCTGGTTTTACTCGACCCAACAATTCAGAAGTTTCTTGACTTCCTAGAGGAAAAAATTCAAAAAACAAATATGCCGTTAATAAACTTAGCACTATCATGGTTGCTAAGTTTATGAGCGATTTTCTTAAAGTGTCTATATCATTAATGGCAATGGACATTCCAATCCCTAAGATTGGCCCCATTAAAGGAGAAATTAACATGGCTCCAATTACTACTGCTGTAGAATCTGCATTTAAACCGACAGAAGCGACAAAAATAGAACATATTAAAATCCAAGCTGTTGCGCCTTTAAAAGAAATATCGTCTTTTATAGCTGTTATAGTTGCATCTCTATCTGTATCATCTCTAAAATCTAGAAGTTCACTTAAAAACTGCTTTAAACTCTGAAAAAGTCCTTTAGCATCTTGTTTTACTGCTTCTTTTGATTGTTCAACTGAAGCTTCCTTTTTTTCTTCTTCTGAAAAACTAAACTTACTTTCTTCCATAATATAATTGTTGCCTCTAAAACACTAATATAAATTAATTTAGGTAAATCCTCCTAAAAACATTTTAACGACAAATACTTATAATCTAACCGTAATGCTCTCCAAATTTATCTTTAACTTTTTGAAGTACTTTTTTAATATCTTGCTCTTTTGTTTTTGGATAGATTAATAACACCTCATCTTTATCAACAATAATATAATCATTCAAACCATCAACAACTACAATTTTATCACCTTTGGTGCGTATCATATTACCCGCAGCATCCTCGGTTAATGTTCTTGAATTAACAACAGCATTTCCGTTTTCATCTTTATCTAATTTATCATATAAACTGCCCCAAGTACCTAAATCGTTCCAATCAAATTCTGCAGCAATTACATAAACATTTTTTGAAGTTTCCATTATTGCATAATCTACCGAAATATTTTCTGCCTTAGGATAATTTTCTTTTATAAAATCTGCTTCTAAACTTGTATTATAAGAACTAATACCAGATTCAAATAACGCATATAAGTCGGGTTGATTCTTTTTAAAAACATCAACTACAGTTTTAACACTCCACATAAAAATACCAGCATTCCATAAAAAATTCCCCTGTTCAATAAATAATTTCGCAGTATCATAATCTGGTTTTTCTCTAAATTGATTTACAGCTTTTATAGCATCAGACGATTGCTTGTCATACTCAATATAACCATAACCCGTATTAGGAAATGTTGGTTGAATACCAAGTGTCATCAATGCGTTGTTTTCAGAACAAAAATCAAAAGCTTGTTGTACATTTTTTGAAAACGTAACTTCATCTTCAATCCAATGATCACTTGGCGCGACTATCATTACTGCATCCGGATTTTCTTTTTGAATTTTTAAAGATGCATATAATATACATGGTGCTGTATTTCGCATAGCAGGTTCTAAAACTACTTGCCTTTGTTCTACCTCTGGTAGCTGTTCTAGAACTAAATCATTATAACGCTCATTAGTTAATATAAAAATATTTTCCTTTGGAATTAAATGCGTAAGTCTTTTAAACGTTTTCTGAATTAACGTGTCTCCTGTTCCTAACATATCATGGAACTGCTTAGGAAAATCCTGTGTGCTAACTGGCCAAAATCTTGAACCAACTCCACCTGCCATTAGTATGGCATAATAATTTTTATTCATTGTTATTATTGATTAATTCAACTTCTGCGTTTGGATTAAAAAGGTATATTTTGCCTGATGCTACTTCAACACATTCAAAACGTTTTGTTCTTTTTTCTCCTCTTATAAATATTTTACTGTTATATAATTTAAAAGTATGACCTAAAGGTACTTCAAAAATATAAGTTTTACCATTGGGTTCGTCAAATTGCTTTAATGCTAAGGCCAATGGTGCATCAGAATCGCTAGATGCCTTTGGGTTTTTAAAATGTTTAGCGAGAAGAGGTAATATATGGTTTGGAAAAATTTCGGGGTTTAAAAATGGCAACATTAAGTGCTGAAATGTTCTTTTCCATTCTATACCGTGTGGCTTTATAGATCTGCCAAAAAATTTATAAGCTTCGAAATGAGCTATTTCATGAATAAGAGTTATTAAAAATCTATATTCATTTAAATTTGAATTTATAGTTATTTGATGCTTATTATTTGGTAACTGCTTATAATCACCATGACGTGTTTTTCTTTCGTTCTTAATTTTAACAACCAAATTATCATGCTCTAATAATTTTAAAATTTGAGGTATTGCTTTGGATGAGATAAAACTTTCTAACGTGCTTTCCATTAAAACAAAAATACTTCATTATTATAAAGAAAACATTCTAATCGTTAATAATTATCTTTCATATTCGTTAAAAATCACTAAAAAAAACAATTAATTATAACAAAAAACTACTTAACAAACAATTACAACTTGTAACTTTTATCGTTCAAATACATATTCATATCGTTTTACTAAAATTTCTATTAATAATAATAATAATTTGTATATTTTTATGCAATCGATTACATTTTTATTTTAACTATTGTAATGGATATATAATTATACAATAAACTAAAAAACCCAAAAATAAGATGCTAAAAAAATTAACATTTTCAACATTTTTCTTATTAGTCTCAGTTATTGCCTTAGCTCAAACTGTTACAATTAATGATTCTGGAAGCTGGTTAGAAACTGCTTATGTAAAATGGCAACCAGTTACTGGAGCCGAAAGTTACAACGTATATTATACAGGAGAAGGTATAACAAATCAAAAAATAGACTCTCAGCTTATTCGTTGCTATGAAGGTTATTTTCGTGCAGACATATTAGGACTTAAAGCTGGATCCTATAGTATATCTGTAACACCAGTTATTGGAGGCACTGAAGGAACTCCTAGCGTCACAGATGCTATTTCAGTCTTAGCACATGACAGAACTGGCTTTGCTTTTAGTAAAGGTAGAATACCTGGTGCATACAATTTAGATGGTACACCTAAATCTAACGCTGTAATATTATATATAACTGAAGAATCTAAAGACACAATTGAACTTACTGTTACTGGTGCCAATGCTAACCCATGCATTGGTTTAGAAACCATTTTAGAAGGTTTTAAAAAAGGGAAAGATAACAGACCTCTTATTATAAGACTTATTGGTCAGATAACAGATTTAGCCTATATGAGTAAAGGTGATATTGTCTTAGAGAACAGCAATAACATAAACGGCTCTATTACACTTGAAGGTGTAGGTGATGATGCCGTAGCTGATGGATGGGGAATTAGAGTTAAAAATGCATCGAATATTGAAATTCGTAATATTGGCACCATGAATTGCGACAGTGATGAAGGAGATAATATTGGGTTGCAACAAAACAACGATCATGTTTGGGTTCATAATGTCGATTTCTTTTATGGTAATGCTGGAGGCGATTCCGATCAATCTAAAGGAGACGGTGCTTTAGATTGTAAAAAATCAACCTATGTTACGTTTTCATATAATCACTTCTGGGATTCTGGAAAATCTAATCTTCTCGGACTTAGCGAAGGCAACGTTCCTGATTTGTATATAACATACCACCATAACTGGTATGACCACTCTGATTCTCGTCACCCAAGAGTACGTTTCTATTCTGCTCACGTTTATAACAACTATTATGATGGTAATTCTAAATATGGTGTAGGATCTACATTAGGTTCTTCTGTTTTTGTAGAAAACAATTATTTCCGTAATTGTAAATATCCTATTCTTACCTCAATGCAAGGTTCTGATGTATATGATGAAAATAGCGGAACAAATGATTATAATGACAATCCAACTTTTTCAAAAGAAAATGGTGGTACTATAAAAGCTTTTGGTAATTATATTGAAGGGGCAAGACGATTTGTACCTTATGGAGATACTGGGTTCCCTAATTCGACTGTAGATTTTGATGCGTATGTTGCTTCAACAAGAAATGAAACGATTAACAGTAGTATAACTTCTGCTTTTGGCTCAAATACATATAATAATTTTGACACCGATTCTTCAGTCATGTATACTTATACTCCAGACAGTCCTGAAGAGGCAAAGAACAATGTAATGCAATATGCAGGACGAATGAATGGAGGTGATTTTGATTGGACTTTTGACCAACCTAACGATGATGCGTCTTATGCTGTAAATGCAGCACTTAAAACGGCGCTTACGAGCTATACAACAGGTCTTCTTTGTGTACAAGGAGAAAGTGAACCACCTAGTAGCCAAACATTAACAATTACTACGACAAATAACGATCAAACTGTACAAGAGGGAAATGCAATTGATTCTATTATATTTACTTGGGGTGGTGATGCAACAGATGCTAATATTTCAGACTTGATTGGATCTGGGCTAAGTTCGATAAAAGATATTCCAAATAAAACAATCACTATTTCGGGAATACCAACAGAGACTATTTCATATTCAGTTACTACATCTGGAACTGCAGGAACACCGGTAACTCAATATGGAACCATTACAGTAGGTGTAGTAGTCACAGGCGACCGAATACATGATTTTACTGAATCTGGAATGAATAGCACTTTCTATTCTATTACAGGAAACCTATCAACATCAAAAGGGACCGTAAACTATAACGGACTTACTTTAACACAATGTTTAAAAATTGAATCAATTACAAATATTTCGTTCACAACTACAAGTGAGTCAACATTAACACTGGTTTTTAACGAAGGTTTTTCTGGAGCAATTAAAATTAATGGAACAAGCCACAATATTAGTAACGGACTTCTCTCTCTTACAATAGCAGCTGATTCTTATGTAATTACTAAAGATGTTACTGCCAATCTTTATTATATGAGTGTAACAAATTCGTTAGGTCTTGATAATTTGAAAGCAACAAAACTAATACTACATCCAAACCCAGTTACAAATACGTTACACCTTTCTTCAAAATCTAAAATAGAAAAAGTTGAGATTTATAGTTTATTAGGTGTTTTTGTTAAAAAGATAGAAGACCATATTGAAACAATAGATATGAGTCACTTAAGCAAAGGCAGCTATTTAATAAAAGCCTATACTAATCAAGGTGTAGTAAATAAAATTATTATTAAGGAATAGATTTAAAATAACATAAAAAAGAATAGTCTTGTTTTTTCAAGACTATTCTTTTTTTAACTTAATTAAAATACATAAAGCAAAACTGTATTTATTAACAGACTATCTCTTTAAAGAAAAATGACCATTGAATTTAGTATTTTCGTCTAATTCTACAGAAAACCAATAATCATCAGATGCCATATTCCTTCCGACAAAAGTACCGTCCCAACCATGACTATTAGGGTTAATTTGTTTTAAAAGTTTTCCATACCTATCATAGATATAAATTATTGCATTAGGATATTTTGTTATACCTTTTATTTGCCATGAATCATTTATACCATCATTATTCGGTGTAAAATATTTCGGGTAATCAATTACTGTTACTTCATAAGAGTCTTCGCCACATCCCATTTTATCTCTTACTAATACTGTATAAACACCTCCTAAAATATTTTCAAAAACAGGACTACTCTGATAGTTTTTTCCATCTATAGAATATTCAAAATCTCCATCACCTAAAGCGATAATCTCTATATAATTATCATCTGACAATTCTTTGTATTTAACATCTGTAATCTTTGGCAAAACAGAACGTATTAATTCAAAATTGAAACTATTTTCACAATAAATACCATTTTTATTTTCACCAACTGTAAGTATATAATCTCCAGCATTCACTAATTTAGCTTCGTAAGTATTTGAAACTATGCTACCATCCTGATATTCCCATACATAATTATCAAATTCATTTTCTACACTAACATATTGAAAAGGCTCTAGATTACATAAAAAATAAGTTTCATCAATTTCTACCTTAGGCAATTCATTTACAACCAAATCAAAACTTGTTTCATTATAACATAAACTATTCAATTCATTTTCAACTCTTACAAAAATTGTTTGATTCCATGCTTCAGTATTTTGAAAAGAAGTAGGTAATGGACTAGACAATTCTATTCCATTAGCATCAAAATACATAACATCTAAATCATTCTGACTACCAATAATTTCAAATTCAATATCAGAAGTATCAAAGTTTGAAAAACCACCTCCCAAATCACAACTATAAAGTGCTTCTGGTTTACTAATTTGAGGCTGTGAAGCTGTATTTAAAACCAACTGCGTTTCTGCATAACAGGTCGTTAAAAAGTTTGTTACTCTAACTGTAATTGTTTCTTGATTTACAATTGAATTTGTATAAGGGGTAGGTAATGGGGTTGGTAATAAATTTCCACTAGAATTAAAATAAGATACGTCCATTCCAGTTTGATTCGCCAACACTTCCGATTCAACATTTGAAGTATCAAAATATTCAGAAATTCCATCATTATTGTCATCACATCCTATTAATGGTGTTAAAATATTTGCTACTGGCAATGGACTCACAATTAATTTAAATATTGTTTCATTATAACAATCTGTATCAGTATTAATAACACGTATAGTAATTGTTTCTTCATTAACAATTGAATTATTAATTGCATCTAAAGGCTCTTGTATTTGCTGCCCATTTTCGTAGTAAAAATCAACTTCCAAATTAGTTTCTACTCCAATAATATCAGCTTCTATTTGTTGCAAATTAAAGGTTACAAAGCCATCTAAATCGTCATCACACAGAGTTAAATTATCAACACTCGTTAAATCAGGCATAGGATTTACAATTAAATCAAAACTGGTTTCAGAATAGCAACATGGATTATTACTGTGAGCAACCCGAACTGTAATAGTCTCTCTATTTTTTACTGAATTAGTAAATGGATTAGGTAAATTATCATATTCATTACCAGAACCATCAATATATTTAACCACCTTATCTGTTTGACCTCCTAGAATTTGTTGTTCAACTGTAGCTACATTAAAAGATGAAGAATACCCTGTACTAAAATTATCTTCACAAGCATATATATTATCAATGCCATATACATTTGGAGGTTCTTTAACATCAATGGTTTCAGTTAAAACCTCAACACTTCCATCTTTACCTGTAACGGTTGCAGTAATTGTATATGCTCCATCTACTGAAAAATCGTGAAAAGGTGATATATCTGTAGATGTATTATCTATACCTGAAGCAGGATCTCCAAAATTCCATACTACAGAAGCTACATCTTCCTCTTTTTCTACACTAAATTCTTTTAAAAACTCAGAACAAATGTTTGAAATATTCATTTCAAAATTATTTGTAACGTGATTGACGTTTCCCGTTACATTTATGTAATAATTTAAGTTTACAGATTGATATGGTGCAAAAAGCCCATTACTTAACCATGAAACATCATTACCAAACTCGGTCCCTGCTATAAATGATGCAGAATAACCAGAACTAGGTAAATGAAATACTTCTATAAGTATACGATTTACATCTTTTGAAACAATTACTGGATTTTCAAAATCGATATTAAATGTTATTGGATTAATTCGGTCACTATGAGAAGGTAGACTTATAACCTGACTACTGCCTATTAAATCAAGAATAGAAAATGAAGTTGGAAAATCCGAATCAATTTTATATATATTGAATTGTATTCTAACATCCCAGGCTCCTATTCCTGAAAAGGCTACTTGTCCATTGTTAATTATAAATTCCTCATTATTTGTAACTCCAAAATCTTCTAGAACAAAAGTTCTTGAATATTTGATACTCCCTCCTGTACGACCAAACTGATTTATCCAAATTGGTCGACCACATAAATTATGAGTTAATGTTGTTTGTGAACCAGAGATTGATTTGTCTAATACCTCTCCTGTTACATTTATATAAAAATTAGCATTGTGAACTGGGTTATTAAGATTTGTAGTTTTTGTATATTTATAATATTCTCTACATCCGTAATACCAAGAATCTGCATTATCTTCTTGTGTTCCCGCAATAACTATTTGTGCTGAATTTGGATTATAATAATCCACACTTTTACCTGCTACAACTAATATTCTTTCAACTCCAGCAGGAACAACAATAGGATAAGCGAAATCAATATTGAAAATTTGCGGAAGCCCATTTAGTTTAGGTATTCTTTTATACCCACCACCTCCCAAATAAACAGGATTAGAATCCGGGAAATTTGAATCTATTCTATAAACACTAATTCCTACAGAAGCTCCATCATAAGATTTGCTAATAGCAACTTGGCCTGATTTTATAATAAATTGCTCTGCGCTAGATATACCAAATTCAGAAAGAGAAAACACGCGTGCCCATGCTTCATCTTCTTCACAAGAAGGCATACCTGTATCTATAGGAGTATTTCCAACATTATGTGTTAAAGTTATTTGAGCAGTTAAACAAAGGCTAAATAAAAAAAATAAAAACGAAAGAATACTCTTCATTTAGCTAAAATAGAAAAAGCATTTAAACTATTTGTTTTTTTCTATTATTTAAGACTGAAAAACAACTATAAACTTTTTAAGGCGTAGAACTAGAAACCTGTAGCATTTTTCCATTATAATATTTATTCCCATTTAGAGAAAAATCAAAAATATACTGTGCCATTTCTAAAGCAGTGGTTGGTGCTTTATAACCTGGAAAGGCTTCTTCCAACATTTCAGTTTGAACAGCACCTAGAGCTAATACATTAAATGACACATTAGAATCTTTATATTCTTCTGCTAGTAATTCGGTTAAAGTAATCACTGCCGCTTTACTAGAACTATATGCTGCTAAACCAGGGAATTTCATACTACCTTGAACACCGCCCATAGAGCTTATAGTGACTACATGACTTTTCTCTTTCATAAAAGGCAATACAATACGAGTTAACTCGGCAACTCCAAATACATTTGTTTTATAAACCGCTTCAAAATCATCCATTGTAATTTCAGCAAAAGGCTTATTCACCAACATACCTGCATTATTAATCAAAACATCTACTTGTTTCCAATTTTGATTTATAAATTCTTCAACTTTAGTATAATTACTACTATTAGCTAAATCAAAAGAAAATGTGGTAACATTATCTAATTTCAAATTTTCAATAGGCTTTTCATTCCGCGAAAGCGCTAAAACGTTATGCCCTGCTTTTGAGAAAAGCTGAACTAACTCAAAACCTATACCTCTACTTGTTCCTGTAATTATAATATTTTTACTCATCTAATGATTTTAAAAATTTAAAGATAAAAAAAACCTGCTTCAAATGAATGAAACAGGTTTATATTATAAAATTCCTGAATAAGCAGGGGTTTATTATACTAACATTGTCACTGGATTCTCAATATATCCCTTTAATGTTTGAAGGAATTGAGCTCCTGTTGCTCCGTCAACAGTTCTGTGATCACAAGCTAAAGACAATTTCATGGTATTACCAACAACTATTTGTCCGTTTTTAACCACTGGTTTTTCAACAATATTTCCAACAGAAAGAATTGCTGAATTAGGTTGGTTAATAATAGATGTAAATGTATCTATACCAAACATACCTAAGTTAGAAACTGTAAATGTACTACCTTCCATTTCTGCAGGAGTTAGTTTTTTATTTTTAGCTTTACCTGCTAAATCTCTAACTTCTGCACCAATTTGTTGTAACGATTGCTCGTTTGCAAATTTTACTACTGGTACTACTAAGCCGTCTGGAACAGCTACTGCAACACCAATATGCACATGGTTATTTAAACGCATTTTATCTGCAAACCATTGTGAATTTACTTGTGGATGTTGTTTTAATGCTAAAGCACATGCCTTAACAACAATATCGTTATAAGATATTTTAGTATCAGGAACCGTATTAAATTGTGTACGGAATGCTATGGCATTTTCCATATCAAACTCAACACTTAAATAATAGTGTGGTGCTGTGAATTTAGAGTTTGTTAATGCTTTAGCAATAGCTTTACGCATTTGCGAATTAGTTACATCTTCAAAATCTTCTTGTCCTGTTGGTACAAATTTACCAACTGACGCTCCTCCTGCTTGCACAGGAACAAAATTCTCAACATCACTTTTTACTATTCGTCCATTTTCACCAGAACCTTGAACTTGAGTTAAGTTAATTCCTTTTTCTTCAGCTATCTTTTTTGCTAAAGGCGATACAAATAATCGTCCACCATTAGCTGTAACTGGTGTTGGTGCTGGAGCACTTGCTTTTGGAGCAGCTACAGGAGCTGCTTTCGGTGCTTCTTGTTTTGTTTCAACTTTAGGAGCTTCCTCTTTTTTAGTAGGTACACTAGAAAAATTAGCTGCAACTCCAGAAACATCTGTTCCTGCAGGTCCAATTATAGCTAATAATGCATCTACTTTTGCCGATTCTCCTTCTTGTAATCCTATTTCTAATAAAGTTCCAGATTGAAATGACTCAAACTCCATAGTAGCCTTGTCAGTTTCAATTTCAGCTAGAATGTCACCTTCATCTACATTATCTCCAACTTTTTTAAGCCATGTTGCAACCGTACCTTCTTCCATGGTATCACTTAAACGTGGCATTGTAACAACTATAACACCTTCAGGTAATTCTTGAGCTGGTGTATCAGTACTTTTTTCTTCAACTTCTTTAGCAGGTTCTGCAACTTCTTCTTTCGCTTCCGCGGAAGCGCTAGCTCCTCCATTTAATAAAGCAGAAATATCTTCACCTTCATCACCAATAATGGCTAAAAGCTCATCTACTTTAGTTGTTTCACCTTCTTGAACACCAATATGAAGCAAAGTTCCTTCATTGAAAGACTCAAACTCCATAGTTGCTTTATCTGTTTCAATTTCAGCTAAAATATCACCTTCTTCAATCTTGTCTCCAACTTTCTTTAACCAAGCTGCAACAGTTCCTTCTTCCATTGTGTCGCTTAAACGCGGCATATTTACTACTATAGCCATAGCTTATATTTTATGTTGTATAAATGGGAAATCTTCTTGTTCGTAAACCATATCGTAAAGTTGTTGTTTAGGTGGGAAAGGAGATTCCTCTGCAAATTTCTCACATTCTGCAACTCTTTCTTTTACGCGTTTATCAATTACTTTAATATCATCTTCAGAAGCATATTTCTTATCAAGAATCACATCTTTTACTTGTGTAATTGGATCAATTTTTTTGTACTCTTCAACTTCATTTTTCGTTCTATAATGTTGAGCATCACTCATTGAATGTCCTCTATAACGATACGTTTTAAGTTCTAAGAAAGTTGGCCCTCCACCTGTACGTGCACGTTGAATTGCTTCATCAAAAGCCTCGGCAACTTTAATAGGATTCATACCATCAACTGGACCACAAGGCATATTATAACCTAAACCTAACTTCCAAATTTCAGTATGGTTTGCTGTACGTTCTACAGAAGTTCCCATGGCATATCCATTGTTTTCACAAACAAATACAACGGGAAGATTCCAAAGCATAGCTAAATTAAAAGTCTCATGTAAAGACCCTTGTCTTGCAGCACCGTCACCAAAGCAACATAATGTTACACCATCTACTCCATGAAATTTATCTCCAAAAGCAATACCTGCTCCTAAAGGAATTTGTCCTCCTACGATACCATGACCACCATAAAAACGATGCTCTTTTGAAAAAATATGCATAGAACCACCCATTCCTTTAGAGGTTCCTGTTACTTTTCCATAAAGTTCAGCCATAACACGTTTAGGGTCTACACCCATCCCTATTGGTTGCACGTGATTTCTATAAGCTGTAATCATCTTATCTTTAGTCAAGTCCATAGCATGTAAAGCTCCTGCTAATACAGCTTCCTGACCGTTATATAAGTGAAGAAATCCTCTTACTTTTTGTTGTATGTATACGGCAGCTAGTTTGTCTTCAAACTTTCTCCAGAATAACATATCTTCATACCATTTGAGGTAAACCTCTTTTGTGATTTTTTGCATCGACTAATATATAGGTTTTACTTAAGCGAACCACAAAAGTAATACTTTGAACGTTATTGCGAAAACCTAAATTAATTAAAGTATAAAAAATATCAAAAAAAAAGCAGTTTATACACAAGATTATGTATTTAATAATTTTTTACAATAATTACTATTGTTTTGAAAATTTTAATCGATTACATTTTGTAAAAACCATGAATTATTTAAGATTTTTACAATACCGATTTATCAAATACTAAAGGTAATAAATTTGCAAGCGACCTAGATTTAACGATTTTCCCCTTCTCTCCCATAAAATAAATTTCTATAGGTGCTTCTTGTTTAACTTCATATTCTGCTATAGCTTGCCTACAAGCACCGCAAGGGGGAATAGGCGCTGTAGTTGTTTGCCTTTTTGAGGCTGCTGAAATTGCCATTCTCAAAACTATAGCTTCTGGATACTGAGAACCTGCATAATAAATAGCCGTACGCTCTGCACATAAACCAGATGGATATGATGCGTTTTCCTGATTGTTTCCTGTAACTATTTCTCCGTTATCTAAAAGCAATGCGGCACCAACATAAAATTTAGAATAAGGCGCATAGGCTTTCTCTCTAGCTTCAACAGCTTTTTGCATTAACATACTCACATCTTCTGAAAGCTCTTCTAAGTTTTCGAAAACATATAATATAGATTCTATTTTTACTTCCTTCATAAATTATTAATATTAATAAAGTTAAGAAACTATTTTAAACAAAAAAACTATTGCTAATAGCAATAGTTTTTTGAAACTTCTTTATTTAATCATTTCTAGTATTCGTTATATTCACCGTCTCCAATATTAAACGTTAAAGAAAAACGTAAGGTGTTTTCTAATGGACTTTGCACTTTTGATGCAGAAAATAAATATGATAAATCTATATTAACCACGTTAGCCTTAAACCCAGCCCCTAATGCTAAAAATTTTCTAGCACCCTTATCTTCACTTTCGTTAAAATATCCTGCTCTAAAGGCAAACGAATCTTGATATACATACTCCGCACTAAGTGCCCAAGTAAATTCTTTTAATTCTTCACTAAAACCATCTGGCGCATCACCAAACGACTGAAACATTCCTGATAAAAAACTTACATCTGGATCTTTTCCGCTAACAATAATTGTTGGCTCATCTCCATCTTGATTTTCATCTCCATCAGTATCAACATAACCATAAACAGGTGGAGTAGGTACTAATAGTTTAGCTATTTCTGCAGTAACTGCTATTTTATTATAATTATCAAATATAAAATCGAAACCAGCTCCTAAACGCAAGTTTGTTGGCTGAAAATTTTCTTGTCCACCTTCGTCATATTTAAATTTTGGACCTATATTTTGAATTGCAAAACCTGCTCTCCAACGACCATTAAAATCTGAATAAGCTTCTTCTTCACTTTGATAATACCCTGAAATATCAACTCCAAAAGTATTAGCAGGCGTTGCATCACCATCAACTCCGTTAAGCCTTAAATTTGAACGTAAATAACGCATTGCTACAGACATAGCAAATTGATCAGAGAGGCGTAAAGCATATGAAGCATCAAGAGTTAATTCGTTTGGTCTTTGAATTAAAGCTTCCGAAAATTCATCTGTAACAAATTCTATATCACCTAAAGAAAAATATTTTAAACTTAAGGCAAAAGCACTACGATCATCAATTCGATTAAAATAAGTAACATTTCCTAAAAAAATATCATTTACCAACTTACTCAAATACGGTGTATAACTAACACCTATACCAGATTTGGTTTCTGAAAAGACATATTTGGAAGAGTTCCATTGTTGAGAAAAGGCATCTACAGAAGTAGCAACACCCATATCTCCTAAAGCTGCTGCACGAGCATCTGGAGCAATTAAAACAAAAGGAACACCTGTTGTTATAACTCTTCTATCTTGATTAGGAAAAATAATAGTTTCTTGGGCATTTACTTTTAGTACAAAAGCAAATGCTATTAATAGCAATAATTGGTTTTTCATGAATTAGTTTTATTTAGCAAATATAATTGTTTTTATAATATTACAAGTTTCTCTATTTTTTCTACTTTTTTATTTAAAAAGCTTGAATACACTTTAAGTTTATAAATATAAACTCCTTTTCCTATTTTATCTCCAAAATCGTCTCTACCATCCCAAACAATATCTCTCGACAAGGAACTTGTAGTTATTAGACCTCCTTTTGTTTGACCATTTAGTGTTCTAACCAATTTTCCAGAAACAGTGAATATCTGTATAGAAACGTCTAAAGGCTCCGAACTATTGTGATTAAACCAAAATTCTGTATAATTTACGAACGGATTTGGATAATTAAGCACATTATTTATAACCAATTCTTGATCTTTATCATAGACAACAAACTGAATTTCAGACACTGAAGAATTATTATAAACATCCCATGCTTTTAATGTTAAAGTATGAAGACCTGGCTCTAAATCTCTAAAAGGAAAACTTAAAACTCCTTTTTTATAATCATCAACTTCTGTTTGGTAATAATCATTTAAAACTATTGGATTTGTTTCATCTCCATCAATTATTGCTACAATATCATGACCTATACCACTTGCTGTATTTATACCATTTTCATCTTCCATCTTAGCAAGTAATGTCGGTGATTCGTTTGTTATACCTCCTGAAACAAAATTCTCATCGTTCATATACAAAGTAATCACTGGCCCTATATTATCTTCGGCTGCATTTTCATTTATGCCGCCAATTTTAACAGTTCCAACACTTGCTCCAGATGTATCTTGAAGTAACTCTTCGTTTTTAGCATAAAAACTTACTTTACCAAATCCAACAGGAATCCCTATATCTTTAGGTACAACAAAATCGAATTCGAATTGCCCATTATTAACTGACGCTTGTCCTCTAAAAATAATTTCTCCAAGCGTTTTAAAATCTAACTTAACTAACTGCCCATTTAAACGCGTACCATCATTTGCTAAAGTTTGTCTATCAATAGATTTATCGTAAATAGTTGTAGAAAGCGTACCAGTATAATTATTTAATACATTCCCAGAAACATCAGTTACCTCTCCTGCTAATTTAACATAACTTAATGCTTTTAAAGTATCTTTACTTTGTGTAATTGGCACATCATTAATTTTTGTTAATCTGATATTTGGTTTTGAAATCGCAAGTTTCATCGCTGGATCTCCAATAAAAAACACTAATCGCCTTTGGGAATTAGATGAAATAAACGGATCGTTTTTTGTTAGCATTAAAGCTTCTGCCATTGAAGGATACTCATAATCTTCATATGTATCATTATCACTATAGGAAAACAAATATTGCCCCAAGGTATTGTTAAAAGTAATCGCAAAATTCACAAAAATCTGTCTGGTAGTTGTAATCAAACCTATAGCTCCTGCTTGCTTATTCCAATAAGTAAACTCTCCTGCTGTTTGCCTAAACGGATTATCAAATTTTGTAAACTCACAAGTTACTGTTACAAAACAATTCAACTTATAAAAATTCCTTAATCCCTGAACATCTGGTTTTAACAAAATACGCTCTTGCGCCAAACCATCTTCTCCACCATGACCAAAATAATTAACGACTAAAGCACCATTATCGATAGCATTTGCTAGTTCTGCATTTACTTTTGGATACCTGTTTCCACCTGCTGATGATTCTTGTTTAAATGCATCTGAATGTATCTTTACCACATTCATAAATGATTTTTCCTGAGCCACCAAGTTACCTACATTATCTGTAGTTTCTTGCAATATACCTTCCCAATCTTTATCAACATCATCAGAGACTACCACAAAATTATTTCGCCAACTTCCTAATGCCTCTTTTGAATAGTAGGACTCAACTTTATCAACCATTTCTTTAGCTTGCTGAGGAGAATCAACTAACATACGTCCTACTGCAATATCTAATTTATTACTTGTAGTCATTGTTCCTTCATTATCATCCATCATACCGTAAAAATCATCAGAAACATATGAATTAGTTAAATTAAAGCTTCCATAAGAGTACCATGAAGGAACAATATTGGTATTATTCTGAATTCTATCTTTATAATCAAAAGAACCATCTCCAAATAAACATAGATATTTTATTCTATTTTCTGGTACACTTGCATTATCATAAACATATTTAACCATATTTCTGATTGCACCTACATCTTGATTCCCTGTACTAAACTCATTATAAATTTCATCTAAACCAAAAACTTTCACATTTAAGCCATACTGCTTTCTATTAATTTCTGCTAAACGTTCCGCTTGACTCAATAAACTATTTGGCGACACTATTATATAATCTACATCCTGAAACTCACCTTCTTCATTAATAAAAACTGTACCTTTTATATTCTGATTATTTACAATTGTATTAGAATCAAACTGAGGCTCATAATAATCTGATGGCGTTATTGCTACATAGGTTTTTAAAACTCCTAATTGCGAAGTAAAACTAAGATTTGAAGCTGAACCTTCATTTTCGAAATTTGAAACATTGTAAATATCTGTTACATCCCAAACCTCAGAAACTTGAGAAGCATTTGAAATATTATATTGTCCTATACCAGAGCTAGAAGCTACAATACTGTTTTCAAACTGAAACTGTTTTTCGCGAAAATTTAACATGCTAGTTCCTTTAACAGATATATAATCTAAATAACCTAATGCACTTGGATTTCCTTGATTATTATAATTAAGCTCTACAGATACTAATGATGAATTCACATTAATATCTCCAACAAAAGCTCTTTCTCTTGCCAAACTGGGACTTAATACAGCTGCTATAGATAGTGTAGTGATTGAATTACCATTTACCAAAAGCTCCATTGAAGTTACTGTAGCAGAAGCTGTTGCCACATAAACTTTTAAGTTTATAGGTTCTGATGTTACTAAATCAGGAAAGTCAAACTCGAATTTCTTATTAGAATCTACATCAAATCGCTCCCCAAACCAGCGTCTTCCTAAAAAGGCGATATTATATTTATCAATTTCATGATACTTATAACTTTCATAAGTATCAATAACTAAATCTATAGTTCCCGTTGGCTGAGAAAATGGCTGAATTCGTTTACCTGAACCAGAACTAACATTAATAAAATAATACGTTTTATCTGTATAACAATTAATATTGGTATTACTTTCTGCATTAAATTCTTTTGGTCCTTGAGCATAAAACAAGATATAATCTTGTGCATCAAAAACCCCATCTTCCTCTCCAATAAATTTTATTGCATTTTCTTGAACATCTATAGGATAGGAAACCGAATTAGAATATGGAATCATACGCCCTCCATTTCCATACAACTTAATGTTTCTAGGATCTACATTATTAACATTAACACCTAAACGTTGTAAAAAACTTCGAGACAACTTAAAAACCCCAGTAGTATCTACATAAAATTTATACCATTCACCAGAATTCAACACAGAATTACTTACAATTTTAGTTTTATTTGTTTTTTTAACTGCTGACAACGTATTTGCACCAAGACTATAATTTAATTGAAATGATATAATCTTTTTATAAACGCCATTTTCTCCCTTAATAATTGGAGATAGTTGAAAAAAAGCAAATAATTTATTTCTAGCCCTAGAATTATTTAAGCTGAATTGTAAGCTATTTGGAATGTTATTGATATTCAAATCCTTTAAATCAGATTTAGAAATAGAAGCATAAGCCACATTACTAATAGTAACTGAAGATTCGTTTATAACACTAGAAATCTCCCATTGATCAACAAACTTTAAACCTGAATCAAAATCATAGCTTAAATTCTTTTTATCAAAAGATGGTATTTCGATAGTATATGTCCCGGCAGAAATTACCTGAGACTGCTCCCAAGTAAGCACATATTTTTTTTGCTGAGAAAACACAGCAAAACTGCTAACCAAAAATAATAGTAATAATTTTTCTTTCATTGCTAAAATAACGTCATTAAAAGCCTGTTATTATTAATTAAAAACAACAATTTTAAAAACAGCATCAAAAATACAATAATAAATTTGTAAAACATGCGTTAATAAGTCACAAAAGAACGATTGAAAACAGCTAAATCATCGTTGTAATACATGAAAAACAAGGTGAAATACACTTTTTTTTGGTTAAAATGCAAAAAATAGCTTGCGTTGTTAGGTTTAATTCTTATATTGCAGCTCCAAAAATATTATTAGCTTACTTAAAAGTATGGATATGAAAAAAGTAGTAGCATTCAAGATTTTGTTTGTTTTGACTTTAACGTTAGTCTCAACTAGTTGTAAAAAATCTTCGAGTTCAAACAATAGCTCTAGAGCTACAGGTTGGCAAATAAACTCCAGAGAAGGCGGTTTTCAATACAATTCAGATTTCAAAGAACAGGAAACATCTCCTGGCTTAGTCTTTGTTGAAGGAGGAACCTTCACTAAAGGACGTGTACAAGATGATGTAATGCATGATTGGAATAACAGTCCAAATCAGCAACACGTTCAATCTTTCTATATGGATGAAACTGAAGTTACAAATGCCATGTACATGGAGTATTTAGATTGGATAAAAAGAGTTTATCCTCCATCTGACGAAAATTTTAGAGCCATTTATCATGGTGCTTTACCAGACACACTTGTTTGGAGAAACCGTTTAGGATTTAACGAAGTTATGACAGACAACTATTTACGTCATCCTGCCTATGGAGAATATCCAGTAGTTGGTGTAAGTTGGATTCAAGCAGTTGAGTTCGCTAACTGGCGTTCTGACCGTGTAAATGAATATAATTTAGAAAAAGCAGGCTACTTAAAGCGCGATGCAAAAATACTAGATGTAAATGCCGACTCTAACTTTAGTACAGATACTTATATTAATGCTCCAACATTAACTTACGGAGGAAACGAAGAAGTTATTAATGGTGAAACTCGTGGAAGAAGAAATGTTCAAACTGACGCTGACGGCAATGAAACTGGAATTTATGCTACTCGTGAAACTGGAATAATTTCTCCAAAATATAGACTACCAACTGAAGCTGAATGGGAATATGCCGCTTTAGGATTAAGTGAAATAAGAAGTTATAATTTATACCGTGGGCGTAAAAAATACCCATGGGATGGACAATATACACGTTCTGGAAAACGTAAAACAAAAGGTGACCAAAAAGCTAATTTCAAACAAGGAAAAGGTGATTATGGTGGAATCGCAGGATGGTCTGATGACGGAGCAGATATTACAAATGCTGTTAAATCATACGAACCTAACGACTTTGGATTATATGATATGGCTGGTAATGTAGCCGAATGGGTTGCTGATGTTTACAGACCTATTATAGACGATGAGTTTAACGACTTTAACTACTACCGTGGTAATGTTTATACCAAAAACGCCATTAATGAAGATGGCAGTGTAAAAATAGTTACATTAGATAATATTGTTTACGATACATTATCTAATGGAAAAGTTGTTGCAAGAAACTTACCTGGTGAAATATTACAAGTTCCTGTTGATGAAAACGAAACTTATTTACGTACTAACTTTGATAAGAGCAACGAAATAAACTTTAGAGACGGAGATAAACGTTCTTCTCGTTATTATGAAGATTTTAACGATGATGAAGAAATAGATGGAGAAACAAAAGAATCAGACACAAGAAAAATGTACAATTCTCCTAAGCATAAAATTACTAGAGATTCTTTAGGAAATATTATTAGAGAATATGACAAAGAAAACAATAGAACGTCTTTAATTAATGATGAAGTTAGAGTTTACAAAGGTGGTTCATGGAAAGACAGAGAGTATTGGTTAGATCCTGCTCAAAGACGTTACTTCCCACAAGATATGGCTACAGATTACATCGGCTTTAGATGTGCTATGTCTCGTGTAGGGTCAAAAAGTAAAGCAAAGCAAAAAACAAAAAACTAGATAAGTTTTTTCATAATAAATTAAAAGTCCTAACAATTAGTTAGGACTTTTTTTATACATTTAATTTTAATTTAAAATCTCATAATTGGAAATTAAAGACATACACACATTATTTTTACAATGTAACAGCGTTTGTACTGATACCAGAAAAATTCAGGAAAACGATCTGTTTTTCGCCCTTAAAGGCGATAATTTTAACGGAAATACCTATGCTAAAAAAGCACTAGATAATGGTGCTAAATATGCAATAGTAGATGAAGCTGCATTTAACACGTCTCCAAAGACTATTTTAGTAGACAATGTTCTTGAAACTCTTCAAGAATTAGCTTCTTTCCATAGAAACCACCTAAAAACACCCATTATTGCACTTACAGGTAGTAATGGAAAAACAACAACCAAAGAACTCATTAACGCTGTAATATCTCAAAAATTTAATACAACAGCTACTTTAGGTAATTTAAATAACCACATTGGTGTACCATTAACTCTATTATCTATGAATAAATCTACAGAAATAGGTATTATTGAAATGGGAGCTAACCACCAAAAAGAGATTGAATTTCTATGCAACATAGCACAACCTGATTATGGATTAATAACAAACTTTGGAAAAGCACACCTAGAAGGTTTTGGAGGCATTGAAGGCGTTATAAAAGGCAAAAGCGAAATGTATGATTATTTAATAAATAACAACAAAACCATATTCGTAAACGCTAATGATTCCATCCAAATTGAAAAAACAAAAACAGGTAATAGAATCAGATTTGGCAATGATGAAACAAAAAGTGATGTTGTTATAAATTTAGTAAACGCTAAACCTTTTGTTAGCCTAAGCTACAATAATCTGAATATACAAAGTCAACTTATTGGAGAATATAACTTTAACAATATAGCTGTTGCAATAACTATTGGTAATTATTTTAAAGTTGAAGACAACCAAATTAAATCAGCTATTTCAAACTATATCCCTACCAATAATCGATCTCAAATCATTGAAAAAAATTCTAATAAAATCATTTTAGACGCCTATAATGCAAACCCAACAAGCATGCGAGCTGCTTTACTTAATTTTGAAAAACAAGATGGTAATAAAATAGCTATACTAGGTGATATGTTCGAACTTGGGAATGAAGCAGAAAAAGAACATCAAAACATTGTAGACTTAGCTATTTCTTTAAATATAGATAAAATCATTTTTGTTGGGGAGAATTTTTATAAATCAAACCTTAATTCTAAAAAAACAGATAAGTTTAACTCTTTTGACGCCTTTAAAGAATGTTTTGCCCCTTCTCTAATTAAGAATACTTCTTTTTTAATAAAAGGCTCAAGAGGCATGGCTTTAGAACGCTCATTAGAACTCATTTAAAAAAACCAACAAAAAAGTGCCTAGAAAAAATAAACCTAGACACTTATTTTAAAGTCCTCCTTAAGAACTAATTAATAGCAATTACAAGTTGCGATACTAAGACCAAACATACAATACCTATTTTTAGGTATTTTTTTTCATTTCAACATACAAATTGAACCGTTTATTGATAAAAATAAAAAAGGGGATTCTAGTTATCATAAAATATTTATAGTACTTTAAATTATTGAACACTAATTTTAGTTTTAACTTAGCGTTATATTAAAATAATGCTTAGTTTCTTTTTAATAATAAATTGCTTTAGTTTTATTAATTCACAGCAGGACACATACAACTGTAACGTACTTTTCTGCAATTGAAATTATAGCCTAATGAAATTTGATGAAACCCACTATTAGTAAACACTAACGAATTAGACTGATAGGTATAATTATATGCTACCATAAACTCTTTATAATTAACACCTATAATTGGAGAAAGAAGCTGTAATTTTTGACTACCAATACCAGATCCATCTAAATATTCGGCACCATCAAAACTTTGTCGGTATGAAAGTCCTCCCCAAAGTTTACCAAATGCCATTGCTTTATAAACTTTCATATTAATATCTATTGATGCTTCACTGGTACCATCTTTATACATAAACATAACAGAAGGCTCGTAACTTAAACCTTCATTCAATCTTCCAAAAACACCACCAACCATTAACAAATAGCGTCTTAAATTACTAGTAATTTCAATATCATTATTAACACCAGAGTTCTTTAACAAATTCTTCACCGTAGCATGTGCATAATAATCTAGAAAGTGATAGGAAAACCCAAAATCCATATTAAAATTGGTTTCGTTTTGTACAACTCCTCCAATAATAGGATCTAGACCATCTAACGGAAACGATGTTTCATCTAACTTATATTGAATAAACCCTACACTTAACCCAAAAGACAACATATTTAAATCGACCTCATTTCTTGAAAACATAAGATGGTGCGCATAGGTAGCATAAGCACCTGTTTGAGAGTGGTATCCATTTTTATCAGTATATACAATACCACCAAATGCAGAAGGCGAATCAGTGATCCTACCATTTAAGCTTAATGTTGAAAGCTTAGGGGCGTCTTCATGCCCAAACCATTGTTGTCTACTTGTGATCCTAACTTTAGAACAAGTTGCAACTCCCGCCATTGAGGGATGAATTAAATAGTAATTATCGGTTAAGTAATCTGTATAAATAGGCAATCCTTCTTGTGAAACACTAACAGAACTTACCAATAAACCTACTGCTAGTAATATATTTTTTATTTTCATAAACAGCTATTTACTTATCGTTTTAGGGTAAAATGCCCTTTTAACGTTCTACCATCATTATATAAAATAAGATACCAATAATCACTTGTAGGTAATGGTTTGTTTTTATAAGTTCCATCCCATCCTGATTGCAAATCACCTACTTCTTTAATTAACTTTCCATAACGATCATATATAGTTATGGAACTTATATTATTCAAGCGATTAGGCACCACCCAATTATCATTGCTACCATCGTTATTGGGAGTAAAAAACTGAGGAGGTGTTTGAGGTCTTTCTGTTGTAAAACTTTCTTCTGCACATCCCATAGCTATTTGAACATTATTATAAGGAACAATGCTTACATATATTTCTGTTCGGTAAGGAAGGTTTTTTGGTAAATTATAACTTAAAACATCACCTACGTCTAAAGCATTTACAATATCGGTTCTTCCTGGACCTGTTCCAACTGTTATGGTATAACCTGTTGCATCTAAAACAGCATCCCACGACAAATCTGTATCATTAAGCACATCTGTTGCGCCTTGCAAAGGGTTATTTAAGCTTGTACATGGTAGTGGTAGTATTATAGTGAGCATAAAATTCTCCTCTGATGTACATCCTGAACTTTCGCTATCATAAATATAGAATGTTATAGGATATGAAGTAAAATCCTCAAAACTAATGCTATCACCAGCATAATATACTGTTCCTACTCCCAAAGATTCTGTATAATAAGCTTCATTTCCTGACAAATTTGAACCATTAATAGTTGGAAAGGTAAAACTTGTAAACACCGTTTGGTCAATTAAATCTTGAACTTGTGGTTCTGGAATGATACCATCACAGTTATTATCAAGTCCATCACAAAGTTCTGGTGCACCTGGGTAAACTGTAGCATTAGCATCATTACAGTCGGTGTCATTGGTTACGTATCCTATTGGCAAAGAACAGGCTTGAGTACTACTGAGACTATCACCAAAACCATCTCCATCAGTATCTGCGTAATAAGTAGTGGTTACGCCCTCGTCTATTTGTCCATCGCAGTTATTATCTATACCGTCACAAATTTCAGTCGCATTAGGGTTTATATTCGCATTGGTATCGTCGCAATCTGTATTATTTGGCACATAACCAGCAGGAGCCGAACAAGCTTGAATGTTTGTTGCTGCGCCCCCAAAGCCATCACCATCAGTATCAGCATAAAAGGTAGTTATGACTCCTTCATCTATCTGTCCGTCACAATTGTTATCTATACCATCGCAAACTTCAATCGCATTTGGGTTAAGATTAGCATTCGTATCATCACAATCGGTATTATCTGGTACATAACCCGTTGGTGCAGTACAGGCTTGTACGGTATTTGAAGCATCCCCAAAACCATCGCTATCGGTATCGGCATAAAATGTAGTCTTTACACCTTCATCTATTTGTCCGTCACAATTGTTGTCAAGACCATCGCAAAGTTCTGGCGCATTCGAGTACACTGTGGCATTTGCATCATCGCAATCGGTATTATCAGGCACATAACCCGTTGGCGCAGCACAAGCTTGTACGGTATTTGAAGCATCACCATAACCATCTCCATCGGTATCGGCATAAAACGTAATCATTACACCTTCATCTATTTGTCCGTCGCAATTGTTATCAAGACCATCACAAAGTTCTGGGGCATTCGGGTACACCGTGGCATTGGTATCATCACAATCTGTATTATCAGGTACATAACCTGTGGGTACAGAACAAGC
>NZ_JBISCC010000123.1:0-453 GCF_044385915.1 Thalassobellus citreus
TCAGCTCCATCATTACCAGCAACACCTTGTGGCCCTTGCGCACCTGTTTCACCCACTAAACTTGCTAAAAAATCAGCTTTCGTTCCAGTATTCTCATTATCTAACCATATTTGGTATGCTGAGTCTCCATCGGCACCATCAACACCGTCAGCCCCATCATTACCTGTAACACCTTGTGGTCCTTGATTACCAGTATCTCCTTTGTCTCCTTTATCTCCTTTTAATGAAGCTAAAAAGGTAGCTTCAGTTCCTGTATTACCAGCGTATAGCCAAGTTTGGTATGCTGAGTCTCCATCGGCACCATCAACACCGTCAGCTCCATCATTACCAGCAACACCTTGTGGCCCTTGCGCACCTGTTTCACCCACTAAACTTGCTAAAAAATCAGCTTTCGTTCCAGTATTCTCATTATCTAACCATATTTGGTATGCTGAGTCTCCATCGGCACCATCA